>NZ_JBQJIN010000029.1:0-73727 GCF_052078695.1 Lysobacter sp. CA196
TGTCGCTTGGGCCACGAACAGCTCGACCAGCCTAAGTTGGTCTTTTTTTCTTATCCGACAACGACTTATCGCCATTTCGCATCCTAGATCGAATCCTTATCTAGGACAGCCCCAAGAAAAATGCTTTTCTTTGAATCACAAGCCCGCACGAGCGATGCCGACGCAGGGATTTTTCATACGGGACATCCTTGTCCCGATGAAAAACGGCGCGCATCCCTGCGCGCCGCCCTCCGGGTCTTCTATTGCATCGCAGCCCGAAGCTGCGCACGGCAACGGCAAGCAAAACAATCGCGCTACCCGGCGTCGTCGCACTCCGATAAGCAACATCGCATGCCAGAGGATCACTCGACGCGACACTGACACCGAACCCCCTAAAGCAAAAAGCCCGGCGCTTTCGCACCGGGCCTTTCGTATTCGACTGCACCGTCGGCTCGCGCCGCGCGGCTCAGTCGCGCATTACCAGACGACTTCGGCCATCGAGCAGTTCAGACCCGAACCGATGCCGAGCAACGCGACGCGGCTGCCCTTCTTCAGGCGACCCATCTCGCGCAGCTTGCTCAACACGATCGGCACTGAAGCCGGACCGATGTTGCCGTGCTCGCCGAAGATGGTCATGACCTTCTTCGGGTCGATGCCGAAGGCCTTGAGGAAGGCCTGGGTGTGGGCGCGGCTGACCTGGTGGATGACGAATTCGTCGAGCTCTTCGACCGCCCAACCCAGCGCAGCCTTGGCCGCGGCGAAGGTCTTGTGGCCGAGCTTGAGGCCTTCGATCATCAGCATGCGGCCGTCGGCCACCATGCGGTCGTGATGCAGGTCGCCCAGGCAGAGCTGGTTCCACTCGGTCGCCGAACGGGTCACGCCGCCGCGGTAACGCGGGGCGCCCGGGGCGAGTTCGGCGCGCGCGAGCACCATCGCGGCGGCGCCGCTGCCGAGCGTCAGGGTCGCCATCTCGTCGCGCAGTTGCGACTCGGTGACGTCGGCCTTGCTCAGGCGCTCGATGGTCTTCTCGTAAGCGAGGTTGGCGGTTTCGCCGTCGACGACCAGGGCGTAGTCGATCTCGCCGCGCTCGATCATGCGGCCGGCGATGTCCATGCCGTTGAGGAAGGCGAGGCAGGCGTTGGCGACGTCGAAGTTCTGGCAGTTCTCGCCCAGACGCAGATTGCCGGCGACGATGCTGGCCGTGGACGGCTCCAGATAGTCGCGGCTCACCGAAGTGTTGACGAGCAGGCCGATGCGATCGGTATCGACCGCGGCATCGGCGAGCGCCTTGACCGCGGCCAGGGTGGCGGCATCGGATGCGCGCATTTCGCCATCCCACAGACGACGCTCGTGCACGCCGGCCACGTCCTGCAGCACATTGACCTTGATGCCGAGGCGATCGAGGGTCGGCTTAAGGCGGGCGTTGATTTCGTCGGAGGTCAGCTTGCGCGGAGCATCGACATGAGCGAGCCCGGCAATAGCGACGTGTTGGAACAGCATGGGCGCAAACCCTTCGCAGACAAAGTGCGACAGATTAGCGCCTTCACGCACCCTATGCATTAGCCAGGGTTGGCGTGCGGCCGGTACCCGACGCTTGCCCGGCGCCCGAAATCCCTTGAAAAACAGTAGATTAGGACGGCGCCCGGGGCCTTAACAGGCCGTACGCGAGGGTTTGGAAATGCGCTCAGCCGCCCACTGGATAGGTCTGGGCGGCCGCAGAAGGCGCCGATTGCGCAGCCGGGGCCGCGCCGGGGCCGCAGCGGTAGGCGGCAAAACGCTGCTGGCCGTCGGCCGGCGCCGCGATCGGTTGGATGGTATCGGCCTGCAGACCGGGGGCTTCGTTGCGCGCCAGGGTTTCGAGTTCTTCGCGCACGCGCAGGGCGTTGCGTTCGTAGAAAGCGACGTTGTGCTTGACCGCGACCACGACTTCGCCGCGCTTCTCGCAACCCGATGGCGCGGGGCCGGCGGAGAGCACGCGCACCGCTTGCGCGCCGGGCGCCATCTGCACCCAGGTGCAGGCCGAGCCCATCAGGGCCAGGGTCGAAGCCAGGGAGACGATTGCCAACGCGCGCATGGAAACCTCGTTAGGGATGCGATCGCGCGCATTGTCACCGGAATCGGCTGAGCGCGGTAGGAATGGGCGCCGGCCGGAGAGAGCGAAGGCAGGAGCAAATCCCCCCGCCCCCTTCGCAAAGGGGGAACTCGTCTTGGGGAGGCGAAGTGGCGGATGCGGCATTGCTCCGATCGTTCTCCATTGCAAGCATGCGTGACAGAAGCGACACGACCCATGCCCCTTTGGAAAAGGGGGCGGCGACCGCGAAGCGGACGCGGGGGATTTAGCTTTTGCCGCTGCAGCCGCTGCAACACCCCGCAAACGAAACGGGCCGCCCCCGAAGAGGCGGCCCGTCGCCGTGCACGACGCGTACCGCGTTTCAGCGGCGCGGCTTGCCGTCCTGGTCGATGACCTCGACTTCGCCGAGCTTGAGCGCGCGGATCGGCTGTTCGATCTTCGACAGGTCGCCGACCACGACCCAGGTCAATGCGGCCGGGTCGAGCGTTTTCGCCGCGGCCTGCGCCAACGCCGGGGTCATCGCTTCGTTGCGCGCCTTATACTCGAGGATGTAGTCGGCCGGGCGGCCGTAGCGCTGGTCGGCGCTGACCTGAGCCATCAGGGCGTCGGTGGTTTCATAGGCGCCCGGCAGGCTCAAGGTGTTCGAGGCGCGGATCTTGGCGACCTCGGCGGCGCTGATCGGCGCGCTGCCGCTGGCGAAGGACTCGATCTCGCGCTTGAGTTCGGCCAAGGATTCGACCGTCTTGTCCGACTGCACCGCGGCCTGGGCGATCCAGGGCCGCTGGCCCTTGGCGTTGCCCGAGCCGCTGTAGGAACCGTAGGCCCAGTGCTTGTCCTCGCGCAGGTTCATGTTGAGGCGCGAGCTGAATTCGCCGCCGAGCACGCCGTTGGCGAAATCGAAATCGATGGTGCCGGCATCGCCGGTCGGTGCGATCAGCTCACCGACATAGAGGTTGGACTGGATCGCGCCCGGCTGGTCGACCAGGAACACGCGCGGCGCTTTCGGACGCGCCACCGTGGCCAGCGCCGGCAGGGCCGGTGCGTTGGCGCCGGCCTTCCAGTCGCCGAAGCGGCGTTCCAGCTGCGGCACGATCTGCGCCAGGGTGGTGTCGCCGACCACGAACACGCGAGCGCGGTCGGGCTGCAGCCAATCGCGGTGGAACGCGACCAGGTCCTCGCGGCTCAGCGAGGCGATCGACGCCTCGGTGCCGGTGCCGGTGAACGGAATCGCATAGGCGTGGCCGACGCCGTACAGCAGCGGCGGCAACACGCGCAGCGCCGCGGTCTGCGGGCGCGCCTTCTCCTGCTTGATCCCGGCCAGCCACTGCGCGCGCACGCGTTCGATTTCGGCGGCCTCGAAACGCGGGCGACGGACCACGTCGGCGAACAGGTCAAGGGACGGTTCGAGCTTGTCGGTCAGCGCCGACATCGCCACGTTGGCGCTGTCGAGGCTGGCATTGGACGACAGCTCGACGCCGAGCGCTTCCTTGCGCGCCGACAGCTGCAGCGCGCCGTAGTCGCCGGCGCCTTCGTCGAGCATGGCCATGCCGAAGCTGGCGGTGCCGACCTTCTTGCCGAGGTCGGCGCTGAAGCCACCGGGGAATTCCATCGCCATCTGCACCACCGGGGTTTCGTGGCGTTCGATCAGCACCACTTCCATGCCGTTGCCCAGGCGCGCGCGCTGCGGGGTCGGGAAATCAAGATCGGGGAAGCGCTGGGTCACCGGCACGCCGGCGCTGCGATCGACCGTGGAGGCCACGGTCTTGAAGCGCGGGTCGGCGGCCGGGATCGCCGCGGGCTGGGTCGCGGGCGCGGCGCGCACGGTTTCCGGCAGCGACGAGGCCGGCTTGTCGCCGGGCTGCACGATCAGGGTGTGCGAACCGACGCCGAGCCACTTACGGCCGGCAGCCTGGACGCTGGCCGGGGTCGCCGCGGCGAGCTCCTTGAGTTCGTCGCGATAGCAATCCGGCTTGCCGAGCAGGACCGCGCAGCGCGCGAGCACGTCGGACTTGCCGCCGAAACCGCCGATGCGCTCGACGCCGCGGACGAAGTCGGCGCGGCTGGAGGTCTTGGCCTGTTCGAGCTCCTGCGCGGTCGGGCCTTGCTCGATCAGGCGCTTGATCTCTTCGTCGATGGCCGCGCGCACTTTCGCCGGGTCGACGCCCTGCTTGACGTTGGCGACCACCACCAGGGTGCCGCTGATCTCGGCGTCGTTGATCGACACGCTGGCGCTGTCGGCGATGCGGTCGGCGTGGACCAGGCGCGCGTCCAGGCGCGAGGCGGCGCTGCCGCCGAGGACCTGGGCGAACAGGCCGAGCTCGGTGCCGTCGGCGCTGCCGAATTCGGCGACCGGCCAGGCGCGGTAGACGCGCGCCTGCGGCACGCGGTCGGGCACGGTTTCGTCGGTGTCGCGCTCGCGCTTGGGCACGCGCGCGGCCATGTCGGGCAGGGTCGCGCTGGCCGGGATGTCGCCGAAATAACGCAGCGCCTTGTCCTTCGCGGTGGCCAGGTCGATGTCGCCGGCGAGCACCAGCACCGCGTTGTTGGGGCCGTACCAGCTGCGGAACCAGGTCTTGACGTCGTCGAGCGAGGCCGCGTCGAGGTCGGCCATCGAGCCGATGGTCTGCCAGCTGTAGGGGTGGTCGGCCGGGTACAGCGCCTCGTAGAGTTTGGCGCTGATGCGGCGGCCGTAGGGCTGGTTTTCGCCCTGGCGCTTTTCGTTCTGGACCACGCCGCGCTGTTCGTCGAGAGTCTTTTGGTCGATCGCGCCGAGCAGATGGCCCATGCGGTCGGACTCCATCCACAGCGCCATGTCGAGCGCGGTGGTCGGCACGTTCTGGAAGTAGTTGGTGCGGTCCTGGTTGGTGGTGCCGTTCTGGTCGGTCACGCCGACCAGCTCGAACGGGGCGAAGAACTCGCCCTTGTGATTCTCCGAGCCCTGGAACATGAGGTGCTCGAACAGATGGGCGAAACCGGTGCGCCCGGCCTGCTCGTTCTTGCTGCCGACGTGGTACCAGACGTTGACCGCGACGATCGGCGCCTTGCGATCGGTGTGGACGATCACCCGCAAGCCGTTGGGCAGGGTGAACTCCTCGTACGGGATCGAGACCTCGGCCTTGGCCGCGACCGGTGCCGCCAGCGCCGGCGCGCAGACC
This sequence comes from Lysobacter sp. CA196, assembly GCF_052078695.1. Lineage (NCBI taxonomy): Bacteria > Pseudomonadati > Pseudomonadota > Gammaproteobacteria > Lysobacterales > Lysobacteraceae > Lysobacter > Lysobacter sp. CA196. The sequence continues at coordinate 5,206 of NZ_JBQJIN010000029.1, forward strand.
GTGCCGGCCAGCGCGGTCGCCAGCGCCAGGGCGAGCGCGGCGGCGCGCGGGCGGGCGGCGCGCAGCGCGTTCGGGGACAACGGGGACTTCGGCGACATGGGCACTCCTGGCTGGGGTCGTCCGCACACGGACGAAACCCCCATCCTAGGCGGGTCGGCCCGCCCAGGCACTAGGCCGGCGGTCATAGGGGGTGTGACGCCCTGCCTGCGTTGCGGCTGCGGGGGCCGGCCCCGGCCCGCATAATGTGCGGATGTTCGACGTCATCCTCTACCAACCCGAGATTCCGCCCAACACCGGCAACGTGATCCGCCTGTGCGCGAACACCGGCGCGCGCCTGCACCTGGTCGCGCCGCTGGGCTTCACCCTGGAAGACAAGCAACTGCGCCGCGCCGGGCTCGACTATCACGAGTACGCCGCCGTGCAAGTGCACGACAGCCTGGCCGCGGCGCTGGACGCGATCGCGCCGCCGCGCCTGTTCGCGCTGAGCACGCGCGGCCGGGTCCGCCACGACCAGCCGCGCTACGCCGCCGGCGACGCCTTCGTGTTCGGCCCGGAAACCCGCGGCCTGCCCGAGGACGTGCTCGACCGGATCCCGGCCGAACACCGCCTGCGCCTGCCGATGCGCCCGGACAACCGCAGCCTGAACCTGTCCAACGCGGTCGCGGTGGTGGTGTTCGAGGCCTGGCGCCAGCACGACTTCGCCGGCGGCGCCTAAACAGAAAGAACAGGAAGAAAAAGACTCCCCCTTCCCCTCGGGTGCGGGAAGAGGGAGCAAAGCGCATCGAACCTGACCGAGCCTCATGCGGCCGGCAGCGCCTGCGCGCGCGGCGCGCGCAGCAACAGCGACAGGCCGAACGCGTTGAGCAGACCGATGGCGCAGAACACCGTCCACGGCAGCCACGGCCAGTGCCGCGCCGTCGCCACGTCGACCAGCCAACCGCCGGCGACGTTGCCCAGGCCGCCGCCGATGGCGAGGCTGAGCGAACTCACCCCGAGAAAGGTGCCGAGCGCGCGCGGATCGGCCAGGCCGGCGATCAGGGTCTGCTGGGTCGGGCGGGTCATCACCGCACCGATCGCGAAGCCGCCGATGCACACCAGGAAACCGGCGAAGCCATCGGTGAAACCGATCGCGCCGACCGCCAGCGACATCAGCACGACGCCGAGCACCAGCACCTGCGCGGTGTTGAAGCGTCGTTCGAGCCAGCGCACCAGGCCGTACTGCAGCAACACCGTCAGGCCGGCGCTGACCGCGAACATCACCCCGACGCTGTCGACCTCGCCGGTCAGGCGCTGCGCCAATAAGGGCAGGCTGATGTTGATCTGCACCGCGAGAAACCAGTACAGCATCATCAGCACGACCAGGCTCAGGAAGGCGCGGTCGCGGCGCACCAGGTCGAGGCCGTGACGCAGCGGCGGCGGCCGCTCCGGCATCGCCACCGACGGCAGCAGGCGCAGGGCGATGACGAAGTTGAACGCGAAACAGGCCGCGGCGACCAGGCAGACCACGCGGAAATCGAAACGCAGCAAGGCGACGCCGAGCAAGGGCCCGAGCGTGGTCGCCACGCCGCTGACCCAGTTGCTGATCGCGTAATAGCGCGGCCGCGTGCGCTCGTCGGTGAGGGCGGCGATGGACGCCTGGTACGGTGCCTCGAACATCGCCCCGCCGAGCGCCGACACCGCCATCGCGACCAGCAGCAGCGGCAGATCGTCGGCGAAAGCCAAACTGGTGAAGCCGGCCGCGCGCAGCAACACGCCAAGACAGATCATCCGGCGCGCGCCGAAGCGATCCGAGAGCACGCCGCCGACCAAGGCCAGACCCTGCTGAGTCAGTTGCCGCACCGCCAAGGCCAGCCCGACCGCCGCCGCGGCCAGGCCGACATCGTTGACGAAGTGCACCGCGACCAGCGGCATCAACATGGCGAAGCCGGTCACCATGAAGAAGGTGTAGACCAGTAAGCCGTTGAGGCCGCGCCGGCGCGCGTCGGCGCTGAGGGAGATTGCGCTGACGGGAACGGATGCCTGCGGCGGACTCGCGCTCATCGCCTGGACTCAGGCCGCCGCACGCGCATCGCCGGCACTGGCGGCGCGATACAGATGGATCGGGGTCGGGTCGGCGCTGAACTGCGAGAACGGAAACGGCTCGGCCGACACCGCGGCGACGCCGTGGCCGAGAAAACGCGGCACGATCGCGCTGCCGGTCTGGGCGTAGACGATCAAGGGAATGCCGCGTGCGCGCACGCTGGCGAGGATCTCGTCGAAGGAACCGTTGCTCAGGGTCATGCCGGTGGCGATCACCAGGTCCGCCTGCGCCAACACCGGCCGCATATCGCGCACGACCTCGGTGCCGTCCTGAGTGCGTTGCAGGTTGAAATCGCAGGGCAGGCAGACGCCGCCCTGGGCCTGGATCGCCGCCACCAGCGGATTGACCACGCCGATCAGGCCCACCCGCATGCCCGGCTCGATCTTGAGCAAGCCGGCGATGGCCTCGTCGCGCGCCCGCGCCCGCTCCAGCGGCGTGCCGTGCGGCAGCATGAACACCAGCGCCTCGGCCGCCTCGCGATGCGGCCGTACCAGCGACAGATAGGCATCGAGCGCGGCGACCCGCACCGGCGTGCGCGCATCGCGCAGCAACTCGGCGACGCTGCGTCCGGACAACTCCTCGGCGATCACCGAGTCGAGCTGATCGCGCTCCACACAGCAACCGCCGAAGCCCGACTCCACCCGCAGCACCAGATAGTAGTTGCGGTACTTGGTCTCGGTGCCCGGGAACTGGGTGCTCTGGCGCACCCAGAACGCACCGACCGCGTGCAAGCCTTCGGGATTCGGGCCGTAATCGCCGCGAAGCACCGCCTCGGTGAGGGCGGCGACGTCGGCAGGCGGCAGTTGGCTGGTGGAAGGTGCGGCAGCGATGGCCGTCGGTACGGAAAGCGTCATGTCGTCGGTCTCGGAGAAGTTATGCCAGGGAGGCGCGGCGGATTGCGGTCGATGGGGCGGTTGCGGTTGCGGTTGTTGCTGTTGCTGTTGCTGTTGTTGTTGCTGTCGCTGTCATTGTTGCTGTCGTTGCTGTCGTTGCTGTTGTTGCTGCCATTACCGTTGCCGTCGCCCCCTTTGGAAAAGGGGGCCGCGACCGCGTAGCGGACGCGGGGGGATTTGCTGTTGCTGTTGCTCTCGGGCGAAAAGCAAAAGCTAAATCCCCCCTGCCCCCCTTTTTCAAAGCGGGGAACAGCTAGGCAACCGGGGAACAGTCCGGCAACCGGGGCCACTAGAAAGAGGGTGTGGTCACATAGATGACGATTCAGGCTGCACTCGACTCAGGTTCTGCAGCACCACGCGCCTGAGACGGCTCAGCGCAGTCCGCGTCCGCCCCCTTACCGACGTCCTCATCCGCATAACGCAACGCAACCCGCTCCAGCGCCCGCTCGGCATACCCGCGCGCTTGCCCGCCCTCGCGATCGACCGCGATCACGTGGCCCAGATAGCAGGCGTTGTCGATCGGCGCCGCCACTTCGCTGCCTGCCACCGCACTCAGGCTCCAACGCTCGATGTTCGGGTCGGCCTCCAGGCTCGCGGCGCCGTCCATCGCCAGCACATAACCGCCGCGCGGCGGCACCAGGAACTTGATCGCGGCGCTGAAGACGCCGGTGTCGCGATGCCGCAGGTCCGGCTCGTGCCCCAGGGCGAGTTCGATCTGCGCATCCAGCAGGTCGATGCCGGTCACGCGCTGGATCAGCTCGGCAATGTAGTTGCCGCCCGGGCGCGGATTGATCTCGACGATGCGCGGCCCCTGCGCGGTCAGCTTGACCTCGGTGTGGCTGATGCCGTGGTCGTGCCCCACCGCATCGAGCGCACCGAGCACCAAGGCTTCGATGGCCGCGGCGTCGGCCGCATCGACCCTGGCCGGGAACATGTGCCCGTCCTCGATGAAATACGGAAAGCCGGTCAGGCTCTTGTCGGTGATGCCGATGACCGTGGTGCGGCCGCGATAGGTGCAGGCCTCGACGCTGAACTCTTCGCCGCGCAGGTACTCCTCCAGCAACAACAAGGGGACGCGCGCCTGCTCACGAAAATTGCGCGGGAACTGTTCGAGCGCATCGAAGGCCGCGCACAATTCTTCCTCGTCGTGGATCAGGCGCACGAACGCGCTCGACGCCAGGTCGGTCGGCTTGACGATCAACGGATAACCGATCCGCTGCGCCTCGCTGCGGGTTTCGTCCCAGGAACGGGTCACCGCGAACTTCGGGTTCGGCAGGCCCGCGCGTTCGATCGCCTCGCGCACTTGGTCCTTGCGCCGCTCCATCACCACGTTGGCCGAGAACGCCTGCGGCAACCCCAGCGCCTGCGCAACCTGGGCCACGGTGTCGATGTAGTAGTCGCAAATCGTCACCACGCCGTCGAACTTGAGGATCGCGTGCTGGGCGCGCAGGAACTCGATCAGCGCCGGCACGTCGTTGGTCTCGGCGGTCAGCACGTGCTCGGCGTGGTCGATCACCGGGTGGATCTCTCGCGAACGCGCATCGCGGTAGTGGCCGCGGTTGCGGGTGACGAAGGTGTAGCGGTGGCCGAGCCGGCCGATCACGGGCGGGAAGATCCGGCCGGTGCCGCCGACCCAGCTTTCGATCATCAACAAATGCGCCATGACGAGTTGCTCCAGTGAGGGGATTCAGTGCGCGGCGACGAGCGCCGCATCGCGCGGCGGCGGCGCCGCGACGTCGTGAGCGGAGTCGACAAAATCGGCGCGTGCCCAGGCCATCGCCGACCACGGCAGCGCCAGTTCGTCGAGCGACTCGATCGGCTTGGGTTCGAGGCCGCGCAGGTCCAGCGCTTGCTCGTAATAAGCGAACACGCCGTCGACGTAGCGGTGGCCGGTGTCGGCGGCGAGAAACACCACGTTACGCTCGGGCCGACGCGCGGCTTCGCGCGCGGCGACCAGATAACAGCAGCCGGTCGACAAGCCGGCGAACACCGCGTGTTCGCGCAACAGGGCCACCGAACCCGACAGGCCGTAGTCGAACGAGACCCAGTGGATCTGGTCGTACAGGCGGTGGCGCACGTTGCGGAACGGAATCGAGCTGCCGATGCCGGCGATGATGATGCCGGGGTCTTCGATGTGCTCGCAGCCGAAGGTCATGCTGCCGAAGGGCTGCACCCCGATCAGTTCCACCGCGCCGTCGTGCACACGCAAGGCTCTGGCCAGGCCGCCGGTGGAACAACCCGAGCCGACGCCGCCGACCACGCTGAGGGCGGCGGCGCCAAGGGTCTCGGCGAGCAAGGCCGCGACCGGCTCGTAGCCGTCGTAGTGGATGTCGTCGTGGTACTGCTGCATCCAGTGCACGTCGGGGCGGCTGTCGAGCAGCTCGCGGATGCGCGCCACGCGCAGGCTCTGGTCCATCTTCAACGTCGCCTGCGGTTCGACCTGCTCGATGGTCGCGCCGAGGATGCGCAACTGCAGCATCAGGGTACGGTCGACGGTCTTGGAGCCGACGATGTGGCAATGCAGGCCGTACTTGTGACAGGCCAGGGCCAGCGCATAGGCATAGATGCCGCTGGAGCTGTCCATCAGGGTCGCGCCCGGGCGAATGCGGCCGCTGGCGAGCAGGCGCTCGACCGCGACCAGGGTCGAGTAAACCTTCATGGTCTCGAAGCGCGCGACATAGAGATTGGCGCCCAGCCGGACCAGGTCGGGCGCCTTGATCGCGTCGGCGATATGCGTGTGCATGCTCATCAGAACCCCGTCTCGGCGAAACGGCACTGGTGGCCCAGGCCGCGGAAGAAGGCCGACAGCTCGCCCATGCGCGCCGGGTCGGGACGCTCGACGAACAGGTAGCCGAGCAGGCTGCCGGTGTGGGCCACGACGATGCCGTCGGCGGCGAAATCGCTGCGCCGTTCCAGCAGTCCATCGAGGTGGCGCTTGGCGATCACCCCCTGCGCCAACTGCGCGCTCCGGGTCGCGCAGGCGCAGATGGTGGCGAGATCGTTTACGGCGAAGGCCTGCAGCGCACGTTCGAGATTGTCCCGATAGGCATCGAGGTGACGCTGGTAGTGGGCCAGCAAGGGATGTGCGCACTTCTCGGTCTCGACCGTGCCGCCTTCGTCGATGTAGCAGGCGTGCAAGCGCAGCGGCGTATCGAAGGCCTGCACGATCCGCTGGCGTCCGCTCAAGTACAGCGCGTGGGTGTCGAGGAACACGCTGTCGGAGCGCTCGATGCCGCGCAGCAGGTCGGCGATCGCCGCCGGCGTCGAGGCCAGGCCGAAGATGCGGTCGAGACAGCGGATGGTCGCGACGATGTCGGCGGTCGAACTGGCCATGCCCTTGCCGAGCGGCAGTTCCGAGTCGTGGCTCCAGCGCCCGCTCGGCAGACGCTTGCCGTGCAGTTGCAGATACCGCGCGATCGCCTGGCGGCATTTGTCCTTGCCGGCCAGGTCGACGGCGATGTCGCCGTCCTCGCCGGGGGCGAAATGCATCCAACTGTATTTGCGCACCGGCAAGGAGATCAGGCCGATGTGCAACTCGCCGTCCTGCGCATACGGTCCCTGCAACAGCTCGCCGAGCGTGCCGTGGCAGACGCCGCTGTAGATCCTCGGCGTTTGTTCGTGCTCACTCGACGCCTGCACCTGCGCGCGGGCCCCAGCGCGCACGTGGTCGTTATCGCGGTACCGCTCCTGCCTCAGCATGGCCGCACGCTCCCCAAAACCGTCGAATTAACCGTCGAAATCGACCGCGAGCTGGGCCACGTAGCGCCGCCCATCGGTGAGTCCGAAACTGTTGTTGCCGTGGATGTTCCAGGTGTAGGTGTCGCCGACATTGGCGACCAGCAAGCGCAAGGTCGCCGGCGCCGAACCGAGCCGGAACCGATAGCGCGCGCCGACATCGACCAGGGTGTAGTCGGGTACGCGGTTGAAGCCGTCGCGCGAGGCGATGCGCTCGCCGTAGTGGCTCATCGACAGGTCGAACGAAAGCCCGGCCCACGACGGCGGCCGGTATTCGAGATCGGCGCGCAGCACACGCTCGGTCTGGCCGATCGGGCGATCGCCGACCCGACCCAGGCGCACCGCCTCGCCGCTCACCCTCGGCCGCATCAATACCGCGCCGGCGACCAGGCTCAAGGCGTCCACCGGCCGGCCGCTCAGGCTCAGTTCGACGCCGCGGTGACGCACTTCGCCGATCGCGCCGTAGACGTTGCGCTCGTCGGTAGTGAAGTACGGCTTACGGACATCGAATGCACCGGCCACCAGTTTCATGCCGTCGGCGAAGGCCCAGCGCAGGCCCGCATCGCTCTGCCGGGTGCGGATCGCCGGCAGGGCTTCGTTGCGATTGGCCGCGTCGTCGGGAGCGATGCCGCTTTCCTCCAGGCCGCGGGTGTGGCCGGCGTACAAGGCCAGGCGCTTGCCGAGATAAACCGCGACGTTGGCGTTCGGCAGCCAGGGCCGATCGTGGGTGGCGGTGCGCGGCAGACCCGGCTGGTCGACGCTTTTTTCGTAACGGCTGCGCTGGATGCCGAGACTGAGTTCGCCGACCTCGCGCCAACGCCCCTCGTAGGCGATACCGCCGGTCCACTGGCGAACCTGGTCGTGGGTGCGCGGGCCGAACGCGAACGCCGTGGGTTCGGGCATCGGCAAGGGTTCGCCGAGCGGGCGCACGCCGAAGTCCAGGGCCGGCGCCGAGCCGCCATACTCGCTGTCGAGCCGGCGGCCGCGCGCGGCGACGTGCAGCACGTGCAGGCGCGGGCCGTCGCGGAAGCTGCGGCTCAGGCGCAGTTCGCCGCTGGTCGAAGCCGAGCGCTGACGCGGATCGGCGATGACTTTCTCGCGCGCCAGGCCATCGCGGGTGGTGTCGACGAACAACTCGGCGAAACCGCTCGGCATGTGGTTGATCGAGCGGAACACGCCGCCGGTCAGAGCCCAGTCGTCGCCGAAACGCGCCTTGCCGAGCACGCCGTAATTGCGACTGTCGTACTCGTTGTCCGACCAGGTCTGGCCGAAATGACGACGGCGTTCGATCTTCGGCGGCAGGTGATTGCCGGCAGTAATGATGGTCGGCGCGACTTCCTCGTCGCGGCCGCGCGAGATGCTCCAGAACGGCAGGATCTCGATGTTCTCGCTCGGCCGCCAGCGCGGCACCACCCCGGCGCGCAGATAGCGCGCATCGGCGCCGTCGTAATACTCCTCGCGCGCATACGAGAGGCCGGCGGCGAGCCCGAGCCGGCCCGGAATCAAGGGCAGCTTGGCGTCCAGTTCCAACGCCGGCGCGCCGTAGGCGTTGAGCGCACCGACCATGCTGATCACGCGTTCGTCGCCGGCCTTCTGCAGGCGATAGTCGACGATCCCGGTCGGCGCCGGAAACGGATAACTCAGCGCCGACAGGCCGACGCGGATCGTCGAACCTTCGACCAGACGGGACGGCAAGGTGCCCTGGCGATCGAAATAGATTCCGTCCATGCGCACGTTGCCGGCGTCGACCGGCGAGAAGCCGCGCACCTGCTTGGCGCTGTACAAGCCGATGGTCTCGTTGCCGAGGGTGGCGCCGAACGCGTCCTCGGCCGCGGTGACGGCGTTGTCGTCGGTGCGTTGCGCCTGCACCGCGCTCGTCGCGGCCGCGGCGATCAGGCCCAAGGTCCAGGCCAGTGCGTCTGGTCTCATCGCTCAGAGCTCCGTCGGCCAGCGACGCAAGCGCCGCCAGGCGAGTGCGGTCAGCAGGCCTGCCAACAGGCACAACCAACCGATCATCGGCAACACCGCGACCACCCGCGCACTCGCCGGCGACTCGGCGTCGCGATAGGCCGGGATCGCGTCGTACTCGGCGAAGTTCATCCGCCCGTAGCTGTTGGCCACCGCGCGCGGCGTCGGCGCGGCGATCTGGCCCTGGATGCGCGGGTAGAACCAATCGCGCAGGCGCAGTTGATACGCGCGGGTCTGCTGCTCGAAGCGCTCATGACGCGCGGCATCGGTGCCGGCGAGCACCGCCAGGGCTTCTTCCAGTCCCAACGGCGGCGCGAGATAGCCGGCCCAATCCGAGACCCGGCCGCGCCATGCGCGCGCGGCCTGTTGACGCTCGCGCAGAGGCTGCAGGCGACGCTCGAGCTCCGGGGTCAGGAAGCTCATGCGGGTCGCGTAGTCGATCTTGGCCACGCGCTCGGTCACCGCGGCGAGTGCGGAGGAGCGGCGGAACGCGGCAGCGACGATTGCGTCGCGCTGCTCGGCGATGGCGTCGTTGGCGCGGCGTTGCGCATCGACATAGGCCACCGGCGACGGCGCGTCGCCGAGTCGCGTGGCGAGCGCGCTGCCGAGCAACGGCAGGCCGATTGCGAGCAGCGCCCACACTGCGCTCATCAGGCTGATCGCGCCGGCGGCGCTGGGCCAGGCCGAGACCACGACGAATCCCAGCGCGGCCCAGAACGACAGGTAAGCCACCACCAGTACCGCCGACGCAATCAGTTCGGGCCAGGCCGCGGCGAGATCGGCGCCGGCGGCCAGGAGTGAGGCGGTCGCCAGCAGCAAGGTCGCCGGCGCGAGCCAGGCGACGATCGCGGCGACGCGGGCGCCGAGCCAGGTCCGCGGACCGACCCGTTGCGCGGCGATCAAACGCAGCATGCCGTGGTCGCGCTCGAAGGTGGCGAGCAGACCGATCAACAGCACCACCGCAATCGGCAGCAGATACACCAGCACGAAGCCGAGGTCGAAGCGTCCCAGCCCGAGCCCACGCGGATTTTCGAAGTCGTAGACCGGTTCGACCCCGAACGGCGTTTCCAGCTTGACCGGCAAGCGCCCGGGCATCAGGTCGCTGACCCCGACCGCGAGCGGCGACAGCGGCAAGTGCGGCTTGTAGCTGTGCGCGCGTAGAAAATAGCGGCTGAAGCCGGCGGCGTCGGTCGGGTCCTGCCAGTACGGCACTTCGCTCTCGGCCGGCTCGGCGTAACGGCGCGCGCGTTCGCGGATCTGCGCGGTCCAGGCGGCATCGCTGGCGCGGCTGCGTTCGCTCGCCGCGCCCTGGTTGCGATGTAGGGCAGCGCCGCTGAGCGCGCCCCACAGCATCGCCGCGCCGAGCAAGCCGATTACCATCCACAACAAGCGATTGCGACCGACATGGCGCAGTTCCCAACGCCACAGCGCGGCGAAGCCGACATCGACGGCGGCGCTCATGGACGCATCCTCCGCGCCGCCAGCGCCAACGCCGCCAGCACCGCCGCGCACCAGCCCAGCAGGGCCAGCAAGGCCGGCGTACTCACGCCCCAGGCGGTCGCCAACGGCGGTACGCGATGGCGGAACTCGGGGATCTGCGCCCATAGCGAGGCATCGTTGGTATGCCGCGCCCCCTCGCCGTTGAGCGGGTGCACCATCACGTCCTGGTTCATGCGATTGACCAGTTCGCGCCGGTAACGCTCGGCGCCGTCGACGAAGCGGCGGTGATGGACGAAGTCGCTGCCGGCCAGGGCCGGCGACAGGCTCTGCATCGCTGCCATCGGCGACAGCAGGCCCAGCATGGCGTAACTGCGGTCCTGGGCTTCGACGCGATCGTAGAAGCCGCCGAGCACGCGATCGAACACCGCATGCGAGTGGCGCTCGCTCAGATCGAGCTCGGCGCCGCGCAGATCGACCCGCAACTCGTCCTTGCTGGCCGCGCCGTATTGCGCCAGCAGCTTGGCCTGATTGGCCTTGGCGTCTTCGGCGGTCCAGAACGCCGGCGCCTCGTCGAGCAGACGCTGCTTGACCGCCTGCGTCGACGGCAAGGGTTGCGCGCCCTCGACCGCGCTGTTGGCCCAACGCGGCAAGGCCAGGCCGAACACGATCCACAAACCGAACAACACCGCCAAGGCCGCGCGCACGCTGCCGGCGAGCATCGACACGGCGATACCGACCGCGGTCAGCAAGGCCAGATACAGCGCCATCGCCACCCCCCACAAGACCAGACGGGTGGCGGTGTCGAAGTCGAACACGCCCAGCACGAAACTCGACGCGGCGGTCGCGGCCGTCACCGGCAACAGCAAGACCAACACCAGCGCGCTCCAGATCGCCAGGGCCTTGCTGATCACGATCGCGCGCGGCCGGATCGCCGCGCCGAGCGCCAGGCGCAAGGTGCCGCGTTCGCGGTCCATCGCCACCGCGGTGAAGGCGAGCAGGAAGGCGACCAAGGGCGCGAAGCCGATCAGCAGCCCGGCCGGGCTGACCAGGCCGGCGCGCTGCAAGGTCGAGGCCTCGCCCTGCGGCCGGTACAGCATGTCGTTCTGCACGTGCGCTTCCAGCCAGACCGCCTGGCCGACGAAGGGCTCGACGCCGGGATCGAGCGCGGCCAGCACCGGCGTCGGCTTGAACGCGTAGATGCTGTAGTGCGCGGCCGAGTGCGGGTCTTTCTCGCCCTGGCCGAGCCAGCGCGCGCGCTCGGCGCGGGCGATCTCGCTCTTGGCCGCATTGGCCGTGGCGATGGCATCCAGATTGACCGCGAACGCCAGCAGCACCAGCGCGCCGAGGCAGAGCAAGGCCCACCAGGCGCGACGGTCGCGGCGCAACAAGGTCCATTCGTAACCGGTCAGCGACGCGCTCATGCGGCGAGCTGCTCCAGGTACAGGGCTTCGATCTCGGTCGCCGACAGTTCATCGGTGTGGCGTTCGACCAACAGACGCCCGGCGCGCAGGATGCCGAGCCGATGCGCCACGTCCTTGACCCGGTACAGATCGTGGGTCGCCATCAGCACCGCGATGCCGCGCTTGGCCGCCGCGCGCACGCCTTGCGAGAGGTCGTTGGCGGCGCTGGCGTCGAGCCCCGAGGTGGGTTCGTCGAGCAGCAGCAGTTGCGCATTCTTGGCCAGCGCGATCGCCAGGCCGACTTTCTGCCGCATGCCCTTGGAGAAACCGGCGGCGCGGCGCGTATGCGCCTCTTCCTGCAGGCCGGCTTCGGCGAGCAAGGCGCGCGCCTGCGCATGGTCGAGGCGGCGCCCGCCGAGCAGGGCGAAATAGCTCAGGTTCTCGATCGCGTCGAGGGTGGGATGCAGCATCACCGTTTCCGGCAGGTAGGCGATCTTGGCCCGCGCCGCGAGCGGGTCGCGGTCGACCCGGGTGCCGGCGACATCGATATGGCCCGACTCGGGAGTCAGGAAGCCGAGGATCAGGTTCAAGGCGGTGGTCTTGCCGGCGCCGTTCGGGCCGAGCAAGGCATAGACCTCGCCCGGCGCGATCGCCAGCGACAAAGCTTCGAGCGCATGGCGCGCACCGAAGTCCTTGCGCACCGCGTGCAGGCGCAGCGCGTCGCTGCGGGTTTCAAGCAGGCTCATAGGTTCACCCGGAAGGTCAGTTCGACGCTGCGCGGCGCTGCGATCACCAATTGGTCGGCGGCGCCGCCGGACCAGTCGGCGTAGAAGGCATCGCCGAGGTTGCGCCCGTGCAGGGCGATCTCGCCGAACGGCAGGCGGTAAGCGACGGAGGCGTCCCAGACGTCGTGGCCGTCGACGCGGATGCTGTTGGCGTTGTTGGTATAGAAGGCGCCGACATGGCGCACGCCGCCGCCCACGGTCAGCGGGATCGCCTCGAAGCGATAGCTCGCATACAGGCTGGCGACGCGCTCGGGCACGTTCGGCGGGACGTTGCCGGCGCGGTCGACCCCGCCGGCCTCGCGCAGTTCGTCGAAACGCGCATCGAGCGCGGCGAAACTGGCATCGACACGCAGGCCGCGGGTCAACGCCGCCGACGCCGACAACTCGATGCCGCGCGAGGACTGGCGCCCGCCCTGCACCGACAGATTCGCGTTGGCCGGATCGCGGGTGACGATGTCGTCCTGTTCGATCCAGTAACCGCCCAGGCTCAGGTCGATGCGGTCCCGCCAGAAGCTGCTCTTGATGCCGGCGTCTACGGCGCGGCCGCGGGTCAGCTCGAAGCGCGAATTAGCCAAGGACAGCAGCGGCAGGCTGCCGACCGGCGCGACCGCCTCGCTGTACTGGGCGAACAACTGGGTCTTCGGACTCAAGTCGAACACCGTGCCGAGCCGCCACGACAGCGGCTCATAGCGCCGTTCGAACCGGGTCAGCGCGGCGGTGTTGAGATCGCGAATGCTGCGTTCGAGTTCGATCCGGTCGTAACGCAACCCCGCCAGCAACAACCAACGCGGGGTCAGGTTGAGCGCATCCTCGGCGAATATCGAAGCGACTCGCGTGGTCGAGTCGAAATCGACGCGGTTGCCGGCGCCGGGAAAGTTGCGCGCCTCGTCGTCGAACGACACCCGGCCGCGGGCCGGCGCGAACGGGTCGACCGCCGTGGTCGTGCCGAACCGGCGCATGACGAAGAAGTCGCCGTCGCTGAACTCCACCCCGACCGAGGCGCGGTTGCGGCGCCCGGCCAGGCGGTGTTCGGAGAACAGGGTCGCGCGTTCCACCCAGAAGCGATGTTCGTGTTCGATCCGGGTGGTGCCGCGATCGAGCAGGCCGCTGCGGCGGTTGTAGGTGTAGGTCTCGGAGTTCAGCCAGCGCCGCTTCGCATCGTAGTAACTGAATTCGTTACTGAAGCGCAGGCCATCGCCGATCTGCCAGTTCACCCGCGTGCGCAGCCAGTCGCTGCGTGCGTCCTGGACGCCGTTGTCGACGTTGTAGTTGCGCTTTCGCAGGGAGCGGTCGAGCACGTAATCGTTGCCGCTGCGCACCAGCCCGCTCGGGTCGCGGGCGAGCGCGCGCGGCAGCAGCGGCGTCCCCCAGTAAGCGGTGTCGTAGTCGTCTTGGTAATGATCCAGGGCCAGGTCGATGTCGAGCGCGTCGCTCGGACGCCAGCGCGCCGCCAGGGTGGCCGAGGTCGCTTCGCTGGCGGTGTCGTCGACGTAGCCGTCGCTGCGGCGGTGGCTGGCCACCGCGCGCAGGGCGAAGCGGTCGCTGAGCGGAATATTCGCGTCGACCGCATAACGCTGGCTGCCGAAGCTGCCCCAGCCGGCCATGCCTTCGAAGGCGCGGGCATCCACAGCACTGTCGCCGAGCTGGGGCCGCTTCGGCACCAGGTTGATCGCGCCGGCCAGCGCGCCCTCGCCGTACAACACCGAGGCCGGGCCCTTGAGCACTTCGATGCGCTCGAAGCTCCAACTGTCGAAGTCGCGCGTCACCAACGGCGCCGCGGTCTGGCGCACGCCGTCGTAGAGCAAGGCGATGGCGCCGCCGGTGAACCCGCGCATCGAGGTCATGCCCGGCGACGACGGCAACTGCCCGGCCAATACGCCGGGCGCGGCGTTGAGCGCGTCGACGCTGCCGCGCAGGCCGCGGGCCTGGATCGTGTCCTGGTTCAGCACCTCGACCATCGCCGGGGTCTCGCGCGCGGTCAGGCCGAGCCGCGAGCCGGTGGCGTTGGCGGTGTCGAGCGGCGCGGTCGCGGCGCGCCGGCCTTCGACGGTGACCGTGTCGAGCAGGGTCGCCGCCGCGCCGCCGGCGGCCTCCTGTGCCGCCGCCGGCGACGCCAACGTCACCGATGCCAAAGCCGATGCGAGCGTCATCCGCCCGAAGTACGCCGCACCTGCCCGGCTGCCCTGCTTGCCTGCGCTCACTGTGATCCTCGCCCCATGTCGAATGTGAAATGAAACGATATATCATTTCATTTACGACGCAATGTAAGTCGAGGTGAAGGGCACGTCAATACGCCCCGCCAACATTTCGTCTGGCGGGGTCGGTGAGAGCGGAACCGGGACGCTCCGCGCGTTCGGCGGGCGGAGCGCAGCAAGCCGGCGCGACGGCGGAACGCGTTCGCCTAGGCCAGGCGGATGAAATCGTTGGCGGTGGTGCGGCGGGTGCGGCGCGCGACCTCGAAGCCGTTCGCCGAGCCCTTGTGGTCGGTGTTGCCTTCGATGCTGAGAAAGCTTTCTTCGCCGCCGTCGAAGGCAAAGCCGGTATGGATCCAGTCGCTCGAGGTCTTGCGCACCAGGAAGATGCCGCAGGCGCCGAGCGCGCCGAAACCGCCGTTATGGGCGACGTTCTTGCCGGCGACGAAACGTCCGGCCGCCTTCGCCTGGCGCGCGAGTTCGTCGCAACCGAAGCTGCCGGCGATCGGCGCGGCGCGCCCGGCTTTCTCGGCGGCCTGTTGCATGACGAAGCTGACGAAGCCGGCGCACCAAAGCATCGCCTCGCCCTCGCTGCCCTTCATGTACATGCGCACCCAGGGCCCGCGGTTGGCGCCGCCGAGTTCGACCGGATGCTCGGCCAGGTGCTGCTCGGCGAACCAGCGCACCAGTTGCGGGTAGGTCTTGTTCGGCGCCCTCGCCGGCAAGCCGACCACGCGCGCCATCGGTTCGGTCAACGCCGCCCAGACCTCCTGGTTCAAGCTGCCGGCGTAGCTCAGACGCTTGCGCGCGGCGAAGGCTTCGATGGCGCGGTTGGTGGCCGGACCGAACTTGCCGTCGATCGGTGTGCCGTTGCCATGAAACCCCAGCCATTCCTGGACCCGTCTCGCGCCGACCCCGCTCGCGCCATTGCTCAAGGGCCCCGGAAACTCCAGTTCGCGACGGATATACGCTTGTTCGTGCAATGCCATGACCCGACTCCTGACGGCGACTACGTCCATGGACGCGCGAAGCCTTCGGCCTCGACGCGTGCCCTCAGGCGCGCGCCGCGATCGGGAATCGTCGCGTCGCCGCGGCGCATGGGCCGCGACTCCATAGCCAACGCCGCGGCCGCGCGAACACGGTCACGCTGCCATCGTTCATGCATGAAACACCGGCGTTCGCGCACGGTCGTACCTGGCTGCGCCGTCGGCAGCGCTGGCGCCGGCCGTGCCGGGCATGCCCTGACGTTATCGCCGTGAGCTTGGCTCAGTTCGCGTCGTGGAAGATCAGGCCCAGGGTATGCCGCTGTCCCGAATGCAGGCGGCTGACGCCATGGCGCATCGCCACCCGGTAATGACCGCGTGCGCCGCGCACCGGCCGCTGGTTGACCGCGAACGCCACCGCATCGCCCTGCTGCAGCGGCACCACCTCGACCCGCGACTGCATGCGTGGGCGTTGTTCGGTCAGTACGAACTCGCCGCCGTCGAAATCGCGACCCGGCTGCGACAGCAGGATCGCGATCTGCAAAGGAAACACGTGCTCGCCGTACAGATCCTGATGCAGGCAGTTGTAGTCGCCGCTCGCGTAACGCAACAGCAGCGGCGTGGGCCGGGTCTGGCCCGCGCCATGGCAACGGGCGAGAAACTCGTCGAGCCGCGGCGGATAAGCCACCTCGATGCCCATCGCTTCGTTCCAACGCTGCGCGATCGGCGCCAGCCGCGGGTAGCAGGCCTGACGCAGGCCCTCTATCAGCTCGGGCAAGGGATAACGGAAATAACGGTATTCGCCGCGGCCGAAACCATGCCGGGCCATGACCACGCGGCTGCGATAACGCGCTTCGTCGTCGTAAGCGCCCGCGACGGCATCGCACTGCTCGCGGGTCAGCAGCGAACGCAACAGGGCATGCCCGCCGGCATCCAGATCGGCGGCAATGGCACTCCAGTCCAGACGATCGATGCGTTCGTCAAGGCCGGAAGGTTCGCGCGGCGGCGCCGGGCGTGTGGGGTGATCGATGACAAACGTCATGTTCGGTGCGCGTCGGGCAGTCGGGTCGAGCGCATCTTCGGCGCGCGACCGCCCGCTGCGATATCCGTTTCTTGCATTCGCCGCCGATGCCTCGTCGCGGCTTTGCCGAATGCGGCGAAACGAAACATTCAGCCGCGAGCAAGATTGCATCGTCATTCGCTGAACCAAGCGAAAAAATCCGTGACTTACGGCCTAGGTAAATGTCCAAGTACCGTAAGCAGAACGTTTAGTTCCTGTAAAAAGGCACACAAAATTCAGGTTCGATTGAAGCGCGATGCCGATACTGCGCACACCGAATCCACAACGGACGCCTTACTCCGAGGCGCGAGGATTCGGAATAAAACCAATAAAGAGGCTTAGACCTTATGAAGCGTGCATTGCTTGCCCTCACCCTCGCCGCCGCCCTGCCGTTCGCAGCTTCCGCGGCCGAAGGCGTGTCCTACAACTACGCCCAAGCCGGTTATGCCAAGACCGACGGCGAGCACAAGTTCTCCGACGCCGACGGCTGGGCCATCGGCGGCTCGTATGCGTTCCACCCGAGCTTCCATGTGTTCGGCAGCTACAGCAAACAGAAGACCGATTCGTACAACTGGAACGATGCGGTGTTCGGCAACGTCCGCGTTCCTGGCAACGACGTCGATCATTGGCGCCTGGGCGTGGGCTACAACCACGAGCTGAGCAAGCGCGTCGACCTGGTCACCCGCGTCGCCTACGAGAACAACAAGTCCGACTTCGGCTCGTTCGGCGATTACAAGCTCAAGGGCGGCAGCGTCGAAGCCGGCATCAACGGCACCCTGACGCCGAACTGGGAAGGCTATGCCTTCGCCGGCTACCAGGACTACGACAAGCACTACGACGGCAAGTTCTACGGCCGTGTCGGTACCCTGGTGAAGTTCAACCAGAACTGGGGCATCACCGCCGACGCCAAGTTCCTCGACGGCGGCGAAAAGGAATTCTTCATCGGCCCGCGCTTCAGCTTCTGATAGAAAGCGCTACCGATAAGTATTCCGCAACACCGCGATCCGTTCTCTCTCTCCCCCGAAACGTCGCGATCGAGCCCGGCCGAAAGGCCGGGCTCTTTTTTGTTCGCGATTCGCTCGTGCGCATCGATGCGGCGCGCGCGGGCATCGGCCGCCCGTGGGCAATCGGTTCGCTCAGCGCTCGCCTTCGGACGCTTCCTGCGATTCGCCGTCTTTCGCGCCTTCCTGCAGCAGCTTCTGCAGCTCCTGCGCCATCTCGCGCTCCAGGCGCTTTTCTTCGACCTGCTGCGAGCTGGCCAGCTGCAGTTCTTCGCAAGCCACCGAGTCGGGCGTGTCTGCGCAGACCTTGCGGATGCCGGCGAGCAGTTTGTCGTCGCCGGTGTTGTGGTAGGCGGCGACGAGGTTGCCGCAGCCTTCGCGCACGTGCATCGCGCAGACCTTGTCGTAGGAACGCGCGGCCGCGGCCCAGTCGTTCTTGAGCGCGGCCATGTGGCCCTCGCCCATGCAGGCCGACATCGACCCCTTCGCGCAGCACGCCGCGGCGCCGCCCGGATCGGTCAAGGCGCAATGGTCGACGCGGTACGGCGTTTCCTTGACCCGCTTGCCGGCCACCGGCATGGCGATGGCCTCGCACTGCGCGGGTTCGACGCGCCGATACGATTTGTAGCGGGTCCACTCGTCCATGCCGATCAGGGTGTCGGCATCGAACCAGCGCAGCACGAAATCGTCGCCCTTGTCGTGGCGCACCAGCACTTCGTCTTCGCGCAGGCGATAGCGCATGTCGGCCTCGCCTTCTTCCGATACGCTCGCCCCCTGCCCGTCGGTGAAACGGAACTGGCCGAACAGGCTCGATTCGGCGTCGACCGAGGCGTAGCTGCCGCAAGGCTGTCGCGGCGACTGGCGCGGCGCGTCGTTGCGCAGGCTCAGCCCACGCAGCGCTTCGACACGCTTGCAGGCCTCCTTGGACAGCTTGCCGTCGCAGGCGAAGGCGAAGCTGTCGCGCGCATCGGCATAGCGCCCGGCCAGCCATTGCTGATCGGCCAGAGAGGCGCAGGCCTCGCCGTAGCCGATGTCGCGGCAGGACACCCGCAACGCGGCCAGGCCGGCCTCGGGCAAGCGCTTGGTGCGGAACAGATACAGCGGCGCACCGTCTTCTTCGGCGCTCAGCGCCTTGACCCATTGCTTGCAGGCGTAGGGGCTGCGGTCGCGGCGGCAATGGGTTTCGAATTTCGCCGCGCGTTGCGCCGGCGCGAGGGTGTGGTCGTATTCGATCGCCGCGACGCAGGACTGGACGTCGCCGAGCGCGCAGTCTTGCTTGTCGTCGCCGCGCTCCTTGCCCTGGTTCGGCGCCACCGCCACGACCTGGACGCCCGCCGACTGGCATTGCGCCTTGGCGACCTGCTTGTAGACCGCACCGCCGTTGTCGAAACGATCGGCTTGCTGGACCAGGCGGCCGTCGCTTTCGATGGTGTAGGTCTTGAGCAGATTGCTGTCGCCGGAGCGCAGCCACAGGGTGTTGCCTTCGACGCGATAGGCGTAGGGCGAGAACTCCGAGAGGAAACCTTCCTCATCGCGCAACTCGACGCGGCTGCCGTCGAAGATCAGGCGATCGGGGGAGTCATCGGTCACATAACTGCCGCAGGGCGGCGCCGCGGCGAAGGCCGGCAACGACAACAGGGAGAGCACGAGCGGCCAGACGGCCCGCGTACGACGCATAGGAGTTCCTTTCCCGAGG
Source organism: Lysobacter sp. CA196 (assembly GCF_052078695.1). Lineage (NCBI taxonomy): Bacteria > Pseudomonadati > Pseudomonadota > Gammaproteobacteria > Lysobacterales > Lysobacteraceae > Lysobacter > Lysobacter sp. CA196. The sequence goes on from NZ_JBQJIN010000029.1 coordinate 24,439, forward strand.
GTTTCGAGGGGGTGGGTGGCCGCGGTAAACGCGGCGGCGACGCCGGCACCAGCGCCGGCGTTGCGACTCAACCGAACAGGTCGGTCGGGTATTCGGGCTTCTGTTCGCGCGAAAGCAGCTTGCGCAGACCGTCGGCCGGGGTGATCTCGCCGTGCAGCACGGCGCGCACCGCGTTGGAGATCGGCAGTTCGACGCCGTGCCGTTCGGCCTGGCGCATCACTTCGTCGGCGGTCTGCACCGATTCGACGACCTGGCCGATCTCGCGCACCGCGTCCTCGATCGACTGGCCGCGGCCGAGCGCCAGGCCCAGGCGGCGGTTGCGCGACAGATCGCCGGTGCAGGTCAGCACCAGGTCGCCGAGGCCGGCCAGGCCCATCAGCGTCTCGGGTTGGCCGCCGATGGCCTGGTTGAGGCGCAGCATTTCGTTGAGGCCGCGGGTGATCAGGCCGGCGCGGGCGTTGAGGCCGAGCTGCATGCCGTCGGCGACGCCGGTGGCGACTGCGAGCACGTTCTTCATCGCGCCGCCGAGCTCGGCGCCGAGCATGTCGTCGCCGGTGTAGGCGCGGAACGCCGGCCCGTGCAGGGCATCGGCGACGCTCTGGGCGAACGCGGCATCGTCGGAATGCACGGTCAGCGCGGTCGGCAGGCCTTGCGCGACTTCCTTGGCGAACGAAGGACCGGTCACCACCGCCAGCGGGACGTCGTCGCCGAGCACTTCGGCCGCGACTTCGTGCAGGAAACGGCCGCTGCCGGGCTCGAAGCCCTTGGTCGCCCAGGCCACGCCGGCCCGCGCGGGACGGTGCGGCGCGAGCTCGCGCAGGGTTTCGGCGAAGGCGTGCGAGGGCACTACCACCAGGACCAGGTCGGCCTCGCGCAGGGCGAAGGCCAGGTCGGTGGTCGCGCGCAAGGAGTCCGGCAAGGCGATACCGGGCAGGTAGCGCGGGTTTTCATGCCGCGTATCGATGGCCGCGGCGCCCGCGGCGTCGCGGCCCCACAGCACGGTCGGATGACCGTGCCGGGCGATCAATGCGGCGAGCGCGGTGCCCCAGGAACCGGCACCGAGCACCGCCACGCGCGGTTTCGGCGCAATCGCCGGCGACGGATCGTGGCTCATGCGCAAACCGAGCCGTGGCTCAGGCGTTGCCCGCGGTTTCCGCGTCGGCCAGGCCGCCTTCGGACTGGGCGCCGCGCTGACGCACGCCTTCGGCGTACAGGGCGTCGAAGTTGATCGGCTGCAGGAAGAACGGCGGGAAGCCGCCGGCCTGGATCAGGTCGCTGACCAGCTGGCGCGCGTACGGGTAGAGCACGTTCGGGCAGTGGGTGCCGAGCATCGCGTCGAGGGTCGCCGCGTCGAAGCCGATCAGGCCGAACACGCCGGCCTGCTTCACTTCGGCCAGGTACATCGGCTTGTCGTTCGCGCTGCAGGTCAGGGTGATGCCGAGCACGACTTCGAAGGCGTTCTCGCCGACGCGCTGCACGTTCTGCGACAGGTTCAGCTGAAGCTGCGGCTGCGCGGCTTCGGCGAACACGGCCGGAGCGCCGGGCACCTCGAAGGAGACGTCCTTTACGTAGATTTTCTCGACGGTGAACGCGGGGCCGGTTGCGGCTTCGGCCGGCGCGGTGGCGCCGTTGACGTTTTCTTCGGACATTCGGGTGACTCCCCAGCGGAATTCAGAAAAGAGGTCGATTATGCCCGCTCGCGCGGACCGGGACCAAACCCCCGGACCGGGATCACGCAAGCGGCTATCGAGAGTGGATGAGGCGCAGTCTAGGCGGCGCCCGTGGCGGTGGCGCGACAGGGTCGCACCGCCGCGGGAGGGGCTCAGCCGCGGCCCTTGACCAGCGGCAGGTCGGCCTGCTGCCAGGCCTGGATGCCGCCGTCGAGCCAGTAGACCTGTTCGAAGCCGGCCTTCTTCAGGCGCTTGGCGGCGTCGGCCGAGGCCTGGCCGGTGCGGCAGACCGCCACGACCGGCAGCGCCTTGGCGTTGGCGAGCAGCTTGCTCTCCGGGTCGAATTGGCTCGGCTGGACCGAACGGCTGCCCGGGATGTGGCCTTTCTCGAACTCGGCGCTGGCCGACAGATCGATGACCAGGGCGTTGTCGCGGTTGATCAGCCCGGTCAGCTCGGCCGGGCGCAGGGCCTTGTAGCCGCGGAACAGGCGCGCGATCTCGGTGTAGACGATGGCCACGGTCAGGCCGGCGAAGCCCAGCGACAGGTACAGGTGGCGGCCGGCGAACGCCAGCAGTTCTTCAAGACTCACAGGGTCATGCTCACAAGGTCGGGCTCACAAGGTCGGGCTCACAGGATCGGGCTCGCAGAGGCCCGAACGGGCGGCGATTGTCGCCCAGCGCGCGCGGCGGCGCAAAAGCCCGGTCCGAACGGGGCCGCCCCGGCAGGCGGCCCGGAGCGGTTACTGGCCGGCCCAGAAGTCCGGCAGGCCGCTGACCAGCCACCAGGTCTTGGCGACCGGGTCCCAGGTCCAGGCCTCGGTGTAGCGCACGGTGCGCTCGGCCAGGGTGTGGCGGTTGATCACGCCGATGTCGATCAGGCGCACCGCGGTGCCCTTTTCCTTGTCCATCTCGGTGCCGACGTCGCGGTAGGAGGAGACCTGGATCTGCTTGTAGCGCTCCAGTTGCATCGTCGTCGGCGCCTGCTGCTTGCGCAGCTTGGGTTCGATCAGATTGACCGCGCCCTCGAAGTCGCCCCAGCGGATCGCCGCCGAGTAGGCGTACTGGGTCTCGCCGATCTTGTTGTTCTGGGTGCCGGTGGTCTGGCAACCGCCGAGCGCGAGCACGCACGACAACATCAGGGCGAGCTGCAACAAGCGCATCAGGAGCGAGCTGTTCGAAAGCGGGCGCATCGCGGACTCCGGCGGAAAGGACGTTCGGCGTGCATCCTACCGTTCGCGTCAGGGCTTAGCGATGGCCACGTAGCGCGCGGTGAACTCGGTCGCGACCCCGCCTTCGGGCAGCAGCGCGCGCGCGATCAGCGAGGTGCGGGCGCGACGGCGCTCGCGCAGGGTGGTCAGGAAGCTGCCCCAGTCGGCGCCCGGGGCGAGCTCGGCGTGCACGTCCAGGTCGGCGAACAGAGGCGCGAGGTAGCGGGTCTGGCTGTCGGCGACGAACACCTCGGCCTTGAGGCCGGCCTGTTCGATACCGAGCGACATCACGCCCCAGGAAGCCAGGGTCATCATCGAGGCCAGACTGCCGCCGAAGGCGCAGCCCTTGTCGTTGACGTGCTGCGACAGCGGTGCGTGCAGGCGCAGGCGCGAGCCGTCGTAACCGGCGATGTTGACCTGCATGGCCGCGACCGGCGGCATCGATTGGTAGTGCTGATGAAGGCGTTGCAGAGCGGCGTCGGAAGTCATCGAAGGCAGTTGCAGTTCGGGGGAGTATTGAGTGTCGCGTCGGAGACGGCGGCCACTGGCGAGTGCCGCGATCGGCAGTGCTGTGCGAAGCTGTTCGCATGAGCCGCGAGCTGCGACAACCGCCGGGATGGTACGTGATCTCACTGCGTCCGAGCGGCGATCACGAAGAACTTCGTCGTATCGCCGCACAGTACGGCGGCGGATTGATCGAGCTTTCGCCATGGTCGGTGCGCACGCAGGACAATTCGGCATCCCGGCGTGCGTTATCGGATGCGTTGGCGGCGCCGCACGTGCTCGTCACCAGTCCCGCCGCAGCGCGCGCGCTGCGCGATCTGCAACCGTCGTTGACGACGCGCGCCGGCCAGCGTTGGTACGCGGTCGGCGCAGGCACCGCCGCGTTGTTGCACGAAATCGGTATCGCCGACGTGCTGTGGCCACGACGCATGGACAGCGAAGGCCTGCTCGCGTTAGCGGAACTGCAACATTTCGATAACGAAGCGTTCGGTTTGCTGACTGCGGCGGGCGGACGCGGCGTGCTCGCGCCGGCGTTGCAGGCGCGCGGCGCGCGCGTGTTGCGCGCCGACATCTACCTGCGCGAACCGGCCGCGCCGTCGCGGTTCGAAATCGCGCGCCTGCTCGGCTTCGACGGTCCGTTGTGGTTGGCGTTGTCGAGCGGCGAAGCGCTCGAACGCGCGCTCGCGCAATTGCCCGACGACGCCGGCGTGCGCCTGCGCCAGGCGCACGTCAGCGCCGCCAGCGCGCGCCTGGCCGAACTCGCGCGCAGCCTCGGCTTCGGCGAGGTCGAGGTGGCCGCCGGTCCGCGCGCCGAGGATTTGCTGGCCGGTTGCGCCGCGCTCGCCGGCGACGACGCCCCGGGCCGACCGCCGCCGGCGCCCTGATCGCGTCAAGGCAGTCTTGATGCACCGATCCGGTAGCATGGCCGGGCCATGAACACCCCCCTCGATACCGTGTCCACGACTCCCGCATCCCCCGCTTCCGCCTCGCCGACGCCGCGTCGCGGTTCCAACGGCTGGCTCTGGTTGCTCATCGTGCTGCTGATCGCCGGCGGCGGCGGCTGGTACGGCTGGCAGCAATGGCAGAACCGGCAGGCGCGCGACCGCGCCGCCGAGGCCGATGCCGGCGAGCGCCTGCAAGCGCTCGGCGAGCGCCTGGACACGATCCGGACCAACCAGGAAGCGCAGAACCGCCGCATCGCCCAGGCCGACACCACCAACCGGGTCCTGCGCGACGAGCTGCACGGCATCGGCCAGCGTGCGGCGCTGATCGAAGACAGCGTCTCCAAACTCGCCGATCCCGACCGCCACGGCGCCCAGGCCATGCGCCTGGACGAGACCGAACTGCTGCTGACCCTGGGCCAACAGCGCCTGCAGATCGCCGGCGACCTGGAAGGCGCGCGCCGCGCCTATGCGCTGGCCGGCGGCGTCCTCGACGGCGTCGACGACCCGGCCTACCTGAGCCTGCGCCAGACCCTGCTGCAGGAAACCGCCGCGCTCAAGGAGCTCGGCATCGAACCGCGCGTGCAGGCGATGGCCAAGCTCGACGTCCTGGCGCAGAACCTGAGCCTGCCGCCGGAGCGCCCGACCGCGGCCGCACCGACGCTGGCGCCGTGGTGGCGCCGCGCCTTCGGCACCCTGATCGAGACCCGCCCGGTCGACCGCACCGTCGCCACCCATCCCAGCGACCGCGCCGCCGCGCTCGCCGGCCTGCAACTGGAAATCTCGCTGGCGCGCGCCGCCGCCGAGCGGCGCGACGCCGACGGCTATCGCACCGCGCTCAAGCGCGCCGAAAGCTGGGTGCTGCGCCTGTCGGCCCCTTCGCCGACCCAGACCCGCCAACTCGCGCAGTTGCGCGAACTGGCCGCGCTACCGCTTTCACTGTCGGTTCCGACCCTGGGCACGACACTGCAGCAGTTGCGCCAGTTGCGCACGGCGCAATGAAGCGGCCGGGCCGCCGACACCCGATCCGGAAGCTGGCGCGATAAGGAGCTGCCGCACATGAATCTGTTCCGCAATCTGTTGTTCTGGATCGTCCTGGCCCTGGTCGGCGCGCTCGTCGCCCAGCTGCTGGTGCAGGACCCCGGTCAAGTCGTGGTCACCTACGGCGGCATCGACTACGTCACCAACCTGCCGAAGGCCTTGCTGATCCTGATCGGCGGCCTGCTCGCGCTGTGGCTGGTGTGGAAAGTGATCAGCCTGCCGTTCGTGGCGATGCGCCGCCATCGCAAGAAGCAGGCGCGTGCGCGTCTGATCGACGGCCTCGAAGCCCTGCACCAGGGCCATTGGGCGCGCGCCGAGAAATCGCTCGCCCAGGCTGCGCGCAGCCGCGACGTCGCGGCGATCGCCGAAGTCGCGGCCGCACGCTCGGCCAGCGCGCGCGGCGACGCCGCCGCCGCGGGCCGTCATCTGGATGCGCTGGCCGTCGATTACCCGGTCGCGCGCGCGCTCGCCGTCGCCGACCTCGCCCTGGCCGACTCCACCCTGGCCGACGGCGGCGCCGGCGATGCGCTCGCCGCGCTCGACGCCGCCAACGTGCAACCGCTGCCGCCGCGCGGCCTGGCGCTGCGTGCACAGGCCTTGGCCGCACTTGGCCGCGCCGGCGAGGCCTACGGCCTGCTCGGCGCACTGCGCCAGCACGGTGTGTGGCCGACCGAACGCCTCGCCCAGTTGGAGGCCGCCTGGGCCGAAGCGGCGCTGCGCGAAGCCGCCGACGCCAACGTCCTCGCCGACCATTGGGAAACCCTGCCGAAGCCGCTCAAGAGCGAGCCGGCCACGGTCGCCGCCTACGCCGAACGCGCCGCCGCGCTGCGTTGGGAAGAGGCCGCCGCCAAGAGCCTGGAACAGGCGCTCGACACGCGTTGGGACGAGTCGCTGGCGGCCCTGTACGGCCGCCTGCCGATCGGCCGCCTCGATGCGCGTCGCGCCAATGCCGAGCGTTGGCTGCAGGCGCACTCGGGCAGCCCTGGCCTGCTGGTCAGCCTGGCCCGGATCGCCCGCGCCCAAGGCCAATGGCCGCAGGCCGAAGGCTATCTGCACCGCGCGCTCGCCCAGGGCGCGAACAGCGACGCCTGGGAAGAACTCGGCCACGGCTATGCCCAGGCCGGCGACGAGAACCGCGCCCGTCTCAGCTACGTCAACGCCCTGCACGCAGCGCGCGGCGAAGCCGCCACCGAGCTGCCCGGCCGCGACCTGCGCCAGAAGATCTTCGACGAGGCGGTGATCGAAGAGCGCGACGAGCACGGCATGCCGCGGTTGCGCGGTTGAGCCAAGGCGTCGGCAAGCAGGTTGTTCCCCTCGAAAACGGCCGCCTTCGCAGCGGCCGTTTTTTGTGCCCGGCTCGAACGCGCTTCGAATCGACGCCGACGCTCAACGTTCGCTGTCGCCGAAGCTCGGCAAGGTGGCGAGGAACTCGTCGCCGCATCCGGCGAAGCGCGCATAACGTTCGCCGATCCGCTTGGGGTACAACAACCTGGCCTTGAGCAGGCCGACCGCGGTCGCCGCGATCAGCAGGGCCAGGCTCGATAGATAAGCCACGGCACCGAGTCGTTCATTCATCGCGACGAGCAAGGTCGCCACGCTGGCCACCAGCAACAACGCCACCGCCCACATCGCAACCAGACGCTGGCGCGCATGGTCGGCGCAGACCCCGACGTTCAGACGCGCGCTCTTCCTGATCGCCACCCTCACGATCACGTAGATCACCAGGTTGAACAGGATCAACAGGTGCCAGCCGCGATGGTGCCAGTAGTAGCGCTGGAACAGTTTCGGCGTCTTCGCATCGGCATTGCATTTGACGCAACGTGCCGGCAGCTCGCTGTTGCGCTGCGCCACCAGATCCTTGCCGTCGCGCCATGGACCGGCCTGCTCACCGGCCTGTTCGCCGGCGTTCCTGCCGGGATGGACCAGCGCACTCTTCGGCGCCTCGTACGGATTGAAGCTCGACATCGCGTCCTCTTTGCATCCCCTGGCACGGCGCGGACCGCAGCGGAGTCTCGCATCACCGCTTTCCTTCGCAGCTCATCCTAGCCGGGCACGGACGCAGCGCAAGCGCGGCGCCGATACGACAACGGCGCCCTGGGGCGCCGTTGTCGCGAGTTGCGTTGGCGCGCAGGCTCAGCGCAACGGTACCGTCAGGGTCGAGGGGTTCAACGCCGGCGAGCTGAAGCTGACCGAGCCGCCGATGCGCGTCGCCGCGGTGTAACGCGGGTCCACGGTGTCGACCACCAGCACCAGTTTGCGGCCGGCGGGAATGTCCCAACTGGTCGCTTCCATGCGCAGATCGATCGTCTTCGCCACGCCCGGCGTCGCCCCGCGCAGCGAGTACGGCTTATGGCTCAACAACGATCCATTGCCGAGCAGGTCGACGCTGTACAGATACGCGAACAGGCTGACGTCGGCCTGGGTCGGCGTAACCGTGACGTGCAACTGCGGCATGCCGCTGAGCTGCTTGCCGGTCCAGTAGGTCGGCGACGACCACACCCCGGCGCCGGCGCGCGCCACCAGCGGGATCGAGGCCTGCGGCGCGACTTGCAGCGACTGCAGGAAGCCGCTGAGCATGGCCACGCCGGAATCGGCGACGGTCGGCAGGCCGGTCAGGATCGCGTGGTTCCAGCCGGTGCTCGGCGAACTCGACAGCTCGCCGGTCGGCGCCAACAGGCCGGTCGGCCGGCTCAGCGCATACACCGTCGCGCCGCGTTGCACCGCGTTCCAGTCGGCGTAACCGCGCCAGTCGCCGTCCTGCGACTTCAGCCGCACCGGCGATTCGCGATCGACGCCGTTGGCCACGCCCTTGAGGTGATGATCGAACCAACGGCCGACCGCGTCGTAGATCTCGTTCGGCAGGCCGAGCGCGCCGGGCGCTTCGACCGTGGCGTGGTCGCCATGACTGAACAGCAATTGCTTCGGCCCGCTCAGGCCGTTGTAGAAATCGATGTACTGGCCCGGGGTGAACAGGCTGTCGTTGAAGGCGTTGGCGAGCAGCACCGCGGTGCCGTTGCGGTTCAAGGCCGCCGCCTCGGTGACCGGGCTGCGCTGCGGAATCACCGGCAGCAGGCCAGCGACGGCGCCGTCGAAGTCGCCGAACGCCATGCGCGCGGTGGCCTGGGCCAACTCCGGACCGGGCCGGCCGGTGAGGCTGCCGGCCACCACCAACAAGGCCGCGCCCTGCTGGCTGACGGTGCGGTTGGCATACAGCGAGGCCTCCAGGTCGGCCCAGCCGCTCAGCGCCGCAACCGCCTTGATGCGCGGGTCGCGCTCGGCCGCGAGCAGGCTGATGCCGGCGCCGTAGGAAATGCCGCTGGCGCCGATCCGCGCCGGGTTCGACGGCGTGTGCGCGAGCGCCCAGTCGATCACCGAGCTGACGTCCTCGACCGTGCCCGGCCCGGCGATGTCGATCTGCCCGGCCGAATCCCAGAACCCGCGCGAGGTGTAGCTGACGACCACATAGCCCTGGCTGGCGAGGATGCCGCCGCGGCCGACGTACTCCAGGTTCGGCACGGCCCAGCTGGCCGGCATCACCACGAGCGGAAACGGACCCGGGCCCTGATCCTTGGGCAGCATGACGAAGGCGCCCATCTCGGCCCCATCCCAGCCCGGAATGCGCTGGTAACTGCCTGTGAATCCGCCCGCCACGACCGGCAGGGCGACGACGAACAGGGCCAAACACGACACGGACCACGACCAGATTCTGCGCATGAGTGCATCCCCTCCCAAGGATTGACCAGCACGATTGGATACGTTTGCGTATGGTTTGTTGCGCAACGACCGTACCACTGCGCATGGAGGCCGGGCTAGCGCCGGCAAACCGACTTTCGTGAACCCAGGCGACGCCGGTCACGGAACCGCCCGAACTATCGGGTTCCGGGCCGCCATCGAGCCGGAACCCGGCGTCGAACGTCGCCGCGGCGTGACCACGATCACGGCTTGGTATCGCGCCGCAGTCTGTGCCGGCCTGAGCGCGAGGCATCGCGCGTTTGAGCTTGCACTTCACGGAGCGACCGTCATGGCCTTGAGCGATCTGTTCTCGAACGGCAACAAGCCCAATCTGATCCTGATCGTCACCGACCAGGAACGCAGCCTGCTGCAATGGCCGGCGGCGTATCGGCCCACGCTCGCCGCGAAGATGCCGGCGATGCGCCAGCTCGCCGCCAACGGCATCGAGTTCGCCAATGCCTTCACCGGCGCCTGCATGTGCTCGCCGAGCCGCGCGACCTTTCTGACCAGCCAATACCCGGCGCGCACCGGCTGCACCACCACCGGCGGGCAGGCTCTGCCGCAACCGGACGTGCCGCTGCCGCCGTACTTCCCCAACGGCGTGCCCAACCTGGCCACCGTGCTCAAGGCCGCCGGCTACGACTGTTACTGGATCGGCAAATGGCATCTGCTCGGCGGCGAAGAACCCGGCTCGCTGAGCACCGACCTGCAACCCTGGGGCTTCCAGAGCTGGGACCCGAACGACGCCGGACTCAACCTCGGCACCACCTTCCTCGGTGGCGGCACCCTGATCCCCATGCAGCCAGTGCAACCGCCGGGCCAGCCGGTGCAGCCGGTGCAGCCGAACCAGAACGATCAGCGCTACGTCGCCGACGCCCGCGCCTTCCTGCAAGCGCCGCCGGCGAGCCCGTTCTGCCTGGTGGTGTCCCTGGTCAATCCGCACGACGCCCACCTCGGCTATTTGAACGAGGCTTCGAGCTTTTACGACCAGGCGACCTACAGCCTCACCAATGCACCGATCCCCACCAATGCCGGCGAAGACCTGTCGAGCAAGCCGCGCGCGCAATCCAGCTTCACCTGGGGCCAGATGAGCGAGGGCCAGGCCAGCCAACAGGATTTCGTCGACTTCTATGCGTATCTCGTCGAATACGTCGATTCGCAGATCCAGCAGATCCTCGATGCGATGGGCAGCGAACTGATCCGGCAGAGCCTGATCGTGCGTTTCGCCGACCACGGCGAACTCGGCCTCTCGCACGGCATGGTCGAGAAATTCGTCAACGCTTACGACGAAGCGATCCACGTGCCGCTGCTGTTCTCCAACCCGGTCGCCTGGCCGCAGCCGCAGACCACCCAGGCCCTGGCGAGTTCGGTCGACCTGTTGCCGACCCTGGCCAGCCTGCTCGGCGTGAGTGGGCAGTTCGCCGACCTGGTCGGCACCGACCTCAGTCAGGTGCTCGACGGCAGCAGCAGCTCGGTGCAGGACTACGTGCACTACACCTACGACGACATCGCCGGCGGCGGCCCCAGCCTGATCCGCGCGATCCGCTCATCGCAGTGGACCTATGCGGTGTATGGGTCGGCATCCGACCCGGGGCAGGGCGGCGACTGGGAGATGTACGACCTGGTTGCCGACCCGCAGCAGAACGACAATCTCGCCGGCAACCCGGCCTTCGCGATGCAACAGCTCGTACTCGACACCGAACTGCAGGCACAGATGCGGACCAAGGGCACCACCCCGCCGAGCTCGGTGTGGCCGCCGCAATACATCGCCGGCACCAGCCGCGGTGCGCCGGCGGCTTGAGGCTCCAATGCGCTTTCGCTTTTCAGCCCCTCTCCCACTTGTGGGAGAGGGGTTGGGGTGAGGGCAGCCAGAGAGGACCGAGCCCTCATCCGGCCTACGGCCACCTTCTCCCGCAAGCGGGAGAAGGAAGCGCTCCGGGTCGATCGAGAAAGTGTCGCGGCGTTGCCGTTACCGTTGCCGTTACCGTTGCCGTTGCCGTTGCCGTTGCCGTTGCCGTTGCCGTTGCCGTTGCCGTTGCCGTGAAAGCTTGGCGCAGTTCCGAACTTGCGATGCAACCGTAGACCCGAAGGGCGGCGCACAGGACGTGCGCCGTTTTTCGATAGGACAGGGATGTCCTATCGAAAAATCCCGGCGACAGCTGCGAACTCGCAGGGGAGCTCTGTCAAGGAAGGCCTCCCTTTGGTTAGCTTTGACCGAAGGAACTCCCTGTGGGACTTTTGGGCCAGCAAAAGAAAGTAACCCGGCCGCGTCAGCGGACGGAAGCTTTGCTCTTGCTTCATGTGCACTTGCTTGAAAGGTTCGCCGGAGGCCGCCGGGACGCGGTCGCGACTTGCGTCGCTCCTACCCTAGAAGCGGCGACCACGACGCTTCAACCTCGTGCCGCTCCCGGCTGGAGCCAGGGTAGGAGCGGCGCAAGCCGCGACCTCGGCGTGACAATCTTGCGGCGTCTCGCTCAAGCAAGATCAGGAGCTAGATCAAACGCTAAGAGCTTCCGCCACTAAAGCGGCGGGTTACTTTCTTTTGTCATAAGCAACAAAAGTCCCACAGGGAGTTCCTTCGGTCAAAGGTAACCAAAGAAAAATGTTTTTCTTTGAATCACAGGCCCGCACGCGCGTTGCCGACGCAGGGATCTACATACGGGACATCCCTGTCCCGATGAAAAACGGCCTGCATCCATGCAGGCCGCCCTCCGGGTCTACGGTTGACCGGCAAAGCGGCAAAGCGGCAAAGCGGCAAAGCGGCAAAGCGGCAAAGCGAATCACAACCTATCCCACCCAGGCCGGGCGAATAACCTGCAAGCCGTGAAGGATTGGGACGAAGCTGCAGGACAGCAGCCCACCCGATCAACGCTCCAGGATCGCCACCACGCCCATGCCACCGGCGGTGCAGATCGAGATCAGGCAACGGCCGCCGCCGCGCTGCTTGAGTTCTTTGGCGGCTGTGGCGATCACGCGCGCGCCGGTCGCGGCGAAGGGGTGACCGGCTGCCAGCGACGAGCCGTTCGGGTTGATCTTGGCCGGGTCGATCCGGCCCATCGGCGCGTCCAGGCCGAGGCGCGTCTTGCAGTAATCCTCGCTCTCCCATGCACGCAAGGTGCACAGCACCTGGGCGGCGAAGGCTTCGTGGATCTCGTACAGGTCGAAGTCCTGCAGGGTCAGGCCGTTGCGCTTGAGCATCTCCGGCACGGCCACGGTCGGCGCCATCAACAGGCCCTCGCCGTGGACGAAATCGACCGCGGCGACCTGCGCGTCGCGCAGGTAGCACAGCACTTCGTGGTTATGCGCCTGCGCCCATTCTTCCGAAGCCAGCAGGCAGGCCGCCGCGCCGTCGGTCAGCGGCGTGGAATTGGCCGCGGTCAGGGTGCCGCGGCCGGAGGTCTTGTCGAACGCCGGCTTCAAGGTCGCCAGCTTTTCCAGGCTGCTGTCGGCGCGCAGGTTGTTGTCGCGCGACACGCCGCGGAAGCTCACCACCAGGTCTTCGAAGAAACCGCGCTCATAGGCCGCGGCGAGCTTCTGGTGCGAAGACAGGGCCCATTCGTCCTGCGAATCGCGCGAGATGTTCCACTGCTTGGCCATGTCCTCGCAGTGCTCGCCCATGCTCTTGCCGGTGCGCGGCTCGGCCACGCCGGGGAACTCGGGCTTGAGTTCGCGCAGGCTGAAACCCTTGAATGCAGCCAGCTTTTCCTTGGTGCTGCGTGCGCGCGCCGCTTCCAGCAGGCGCCGGCGCAGGCTCTTGCCATAGACGATCGGCACGTCGGAGGTGGTGTCCGAACCGCCGCCGATGCCGACGTCGATCTGCCCCAGGGCGATCTTGTTGGCGACGGTGATGATCGAGTCCAGCGAGGTGCCGCAGGCGCGCTGCAGGGTGATGCCGGGGGTCAGCGGCGACAGCCCCGACGACAGCGCCGCCTCGCGACCGAGGTTCCAGTCGCTGCTGTGCTTGATGACCGCGCCCATCGCCACTTCGCCGAGCTGTTGCCCGTGCAAGCCGAACTTTTCGACCAACGCGCCGAGCGTGCGTACCGACATGCCGAGGTTGCCGACATCCGCATAGGCGGTGTTCTGGCGACAGAACGGAATACGCACGCCACCGAGCACGGCGACGGGACGGTTTTGACGCATCGGTACACCTCACAGGGAGTTTCGAACCGACCCGCCGCAGCGGAGCGGGCATAATGGCGCCCAGTGTAGCGCTGCACACGCGCTCTACCAAACGCCAGCGTATCCTCGGTGATCATGACCTCAGCCAGCACTCCCGCCAGCGCTCCGTCCGCGCCCCTGCACGTCCTCGGCGCGCTCGCGCTGGAGCTCAAGGGCGACGCCACGGTCGACCGCAACGCCCTGCCCCTCCAGGACGCGGGGGCGCTGTCGGAGAAGATCGCACGCGACCTGGCGAGCTTCGCCGCCGAAGCCGGTGGCCTGGACCTGATCACCGTCGGCGCGCACTACGACCCGGTCGAACTGCTGCGCCCCGGCTGGCCCTTGCACCGCGAACTCGATCAGCTGGCCGCCAATGCGCCACGCGACCGCGCCGCCGCCTCGGCCGCCCGCGTGATCGCCTTCGGCGCTCACGACGAACGCCTGCCCGGCGCCCTGGCGCCCTCGCCCGACTTCGCCGGCGGCCCGCTGCGGCTGGTGCCGTTCGTGCTCAGCGGCGAGGCCGACGTCGTCGCCCGCGTCGGCGAGATCCTCGAATCCAGCCTGCTCGAACGCGGCATGGCCGGCGCCGGCACCGCGTTGGCCGCGCAGGCCGCGTTCGGCCTGCAGGTCGAGCACGCCCGCTACCTGACCGTGCACGACCTCGCCGCGATGATGGCGATGCAGTACGAACACGCCGGGCTCGGCCCGCTATGGCCGCTGCTCGAAACCGCCCTGCTGCAGCCCGACGGCGAGGAGTGGCTGGACGCCCGCCCCGAACCGCTGATCCACTACAGCGAAGGCGAGGCCCGTATCGCCCTGTTCTCGCCGGCTGCGTGGCATGCGCGCTACGCGCCCGAAGCGCCGTGCAACACCGACGAATGTCGCGACAAGCTCAACCGCCGCTACCAGCATTTCGAAGCCCGGCTGAAGCAGATCTCGGCAGTGCTGGGCGCCCACGCGGTGCCGGTGACGTTCGTGCACTGCGACGGCGAGAGCGAAGCCAACCAGCTTTGACCCATAGACAGCCGCTTTCGCTCCCTCCGATACCGACGCCGCTTTCGCTTCTGCCCCCTTCGAAAAAGGGGGCAAACGGCCGCGCAGCGGTCGTGGGGGATTTGCTCTTGCCGCACGAACGCCGGCAAACAACCCACCGCATCAAGTGTGCTGCTCGTAGATGTCGTAGCCCGCGTCGACCATGCCCATCGCCGTGTAGGTCTGCTGCGCATTGGCATTGGCGCGCTCGACGTACAGACGCAAGCCGACCACGCCCGGGGTCGCCTGTGCGAGCGCGGCGACGTGGCGGTGCAAGGCGTTGTAGACGCCTTGGCGGCGATGCTCCTGCGCCACGTATACGCTCTGGATCCACCACCAGTCGCCGTTGCGCCAATCGCTCCATTCGTGGGTCAACATCAAGGTGCCGGCCGGTACGGCGATAGTTTCGTGGCCGCCGACGTCGGCTTCGCGCATGGCGACGAAATAACGCGCCTTGGCCACATCGGCCAGGCCGGCGGCGACGCCGGCCCGCACGGTGTCCGGGTCGAGGCGCTTGTGTTCGGTCTCCCACGCCATCGCGATCATCCACTGGGCGATCAAGTCGCGGTCGGTCGGAACGGCTTCGCGGATACGCAGGCGGGTCATGGCGGGCTTCACGGGTTCGGAGCGGACAGGATAAAGCGACGGCGCCCGCATGGGACGCCATCGCATGCGCCGCATCACGTCGCCCGGCTCGGCGCCCGGCTCAGCGCAGAATCTTGATCACCCCGCAGGCGAGGCGCGCGCCGGCATTACCGGCCGGCTGGCTGCGGTAGTCGTCGGCCGAGGCATGCACGATCACCGCGCGACCGCCGACATCGTTCATCGCATTGCCGCCCAGGGTCACGCCGCTGGCATGCACGTCGACCCTGGCCACGCCTTCGGCGTCGGCGACGATGTTGTTCATGTCGCCGGCATGGTGCGGACCGTGATCGACCTGGCCGTGCGGTTGGCCGACCGGATTGAAGTGGCCGCCGGCGCTGCTGGCATCGGCCGCGCTGCAATCGCCCTTCTCATGGACGTGGATCGCGTGCGAACTGTTCGGCGCAAGGCCGCCGATCTCGCCGGTGAAATGCACGCCGTCGCCCATCGGCCGCAAGGCCAGCTTGCCGCTGACCAGGCTGCCGGAGGCCGAGGCGAGGACGACCTGGCCCGCTTGGGCGGTGGACATGGGCTTGGGACCGATGGGTTTGGCCGGCGCGGTCGGCCGCGTCGTCTGGCCGCCGCACGCGGCGAGTGCGAGCACGGCCGTGGCGATGGAAATGCGAAGGATCGGGTTCATGCGGGACTCCTGTCGTCGGCGCCGAGCAGGCGCACGTAGAAGGTGATTCGACGCTAGCCCGGCGCAGGTTCAGCGCAAGTGAAACGCGCCGCCGCACCGCCGGCATCGCAACGGGCATGAGCGATTATGGGCACGAATGCCGAGCCCGCGCGGCCCGCGACCGCATTCCGCCAACCACGGCATGTTCGTGCGAACGCAACCGCGACGCATCGCGCTGCTGCAAGTCCGACACCGTCCGGGGCAGAAACGAAAACCCGGTCACTGACCGCCGCGACGCCCCGGCCCCAGCTTGCGCGTCAAGGTATTGCGCCCCAGGCCGAGCCGTGTCGCCGCTTCGGTGCGTCGCCCGCCAGTGTGTTCGAGCGCCGCTTCCAACAACGCGCGATCGAAGCGTTCGCGCGCATCGGCGTGCAGGTTCGCGCGCCCCTCGGCGAGCTGCGCACGCGCCCAACTCGACAACTGCGCTTCCCACTCGGTGGCGCTGGCCGCGGTCTGGGTCGATACGCCCAGCACGTCGTCCATGTCCTGGCGGGTGATGGTCTCGCCCGGCGCCAGGGCCGCCAAACGCCAGCACACGTTCTCGAGCTCGCGCACGTTGCCGGGCCAATCGTGCGCCATCAAGCGTTCGAGCGCCGGCTTCGACAGGCGCTTGGCCGGTGCGGCGAAACGCACCGCCGCCGAAGCCAGGAAGCGTTCGGCCAGCTGCGGCACGTCGGCGCGACGCTCGCGCAGCGGCGGCAAGCGCAGCCGCACCACGTCGAGGCGATGCAGCAGGTCGGCGCGGAACCGGCCCTGCGCGACCAAAGTCTCCAGGTCTTGATGGGTGGCGGCGATCACCCGCACGTCGACGCGGATCAATTCGCGGCCGCCGACCCGGAAGAACTCGCCTTCGGCCAGCACCCGCAACAAACGCGTCTGCAAGGGCAGCGGCATGTCGCCGATTTCGTCGAGAAACAGGCTGCCGCCGTGTGCCTGTTCGAAACGCCCGACATGGCGCCGCTGCGCGCCGGTGAAGGCGCCGGCCTCGTGGCCGAACAATTCGCTTTCGAGCAACTCGGCCGGAATCGCTGCGGTATTCAGCGCGACGAACGGCCGCGACGCGCGCGGCGACTCGCGATGCAACGCGCGCGCGACCAGTTCCTTGCCGGTGCCGGTCTCGCCGGTGATCAGCACCGACAACGGCGCCTGGGCCAAGCGGCCGATCGCGCGGAACAAGGTCAGCATCGCCGGCGTGTCGCCGATCAGGCTGTCGGCGGCGGCGCCGTCGGCGACCGCGCTCGCCTGCTCCTGCGGCTCGCTCGCCGCCAAGGTGCGCGCGGCCAGGGCCACCGCATCGTCCAGGTCGAAGGGCTTGGACAGGAATTCCTGGGCGCCGCCGCGGAACGCGCCCGCAGTGCTGGCGACATCGGTGTAGGCGCTCATGACCACGACCGGCAGCGACGGTGCACGCGCCTTGAGCTTCTCCAGCAAGACCAGGCCACCGTCGCCGGGCATGCGCACGTCGGTGAACAACAGATCGGGCACGCCGCGTTGCTCCAATGCATCGAGCGCATCGCCGGCGTTCTCGAACCCGTCCACGTCGTAGCCGGCCTGGCGCAGCGCCGTCGACAGGACGAAGCGGACCGAACGGTCGTCGTCGACGACCCAGATGCGTGCAGCGCTCATGTCGCGTCCTCTTCGGCTTCGATCTGCATCGGCAACAGCAGGGTGAATACGGTGTGGCCGGGGCGCGAACGGTAGGCCAGCGACCCGCGGTGCTCACGCGAGACCTGCTGGGCCAGGGCCAGGCCGAGGCCGCTGCCTTCGGCGCGGCCCGACACCAGCGGCAGGAACAACTGCTCGGCCAGTTCGTCGGGCACACCGTGGCCGTCGTCGACGATCTCCAAGCGCAGCGCGATCGGATGCACGGTGTCGGCGATGCGCACGCCGCGTTCGATGCGCGTGCGCAGGTTGACGTGGGTCGCCTTGGCCTCGATCGCGTTGCGCACCAGGTTCCACACCGCCTGCATCAGGCGGTCAGCATCGCCGGCGAACTCGGGCAGGCTGGGGTCGTAGTCGCGCACCAGCCGCACCGCCCAGCCGGCATCGGCCTCGGCCAGGCGCAGCACGCGCTCGAGCACGGCGTGAATGTTGAGCAAGGCATGCGGCCGCGGCGGCGCCGGGTTCAACAGGCGGTCGACCAGTTCGGTCAGGCGTTCGACCTCGCTGTCGATCAGTTCGATCAGCTCGCGCGACTCGGCGTCTTCGGCCCGGCGCGCGAGCAACTGCGAAGCGCCCTTGAGCCCGGCCAGGGGATTGCGCAACTCGTGCGCCAGCCCCTTCAACGAAGCCGACAGCGCCGACGGCAGCAACAGCGCCGGGTCGTCGCCGGGAAATTCGTCGACCGGGTGCGCCTCCAGCAACCAACCGCCATCGTCGCGGCGGCTCAGCCACAGGTCAGCGAAACGGTCCTCGCCGTCGGCATAGCGCAGGCGCATCCGCCGCATCCGCAGCGGCGCTTCGTCGCCGCCCTGACGGGTCAGGGCCAGGGCCAGGCGCCCGTCGCCGGCATCGAGTCCGGCCAGGGTCCAGCCCAGCAGGCGCCGCGCGCCGATCCCGAACCAGCGCGAGAACGCGATGTTGCAGCCCATGATCGCCCCGGCCGCGTCGCTCCAGGCCATCGGCGTGGTCAGGCTGTCGAGGCTGAGGTCCGGCGTGGGCAGGGGATCGGAGGGCATTGCACCATACTAGTGCAAAGCGCCGGCGGCGTTGGCAAGAGCCGCCACGGGCCTGGAAACGCCGGCCCATTCCGGTGCATTCGCGTTCGGAGCATGGCCCCCGAATGGCCGCTTGCCCTGACCGGCCCCGTTAACACGCACGAAGCCGTGCCACCCGCCTCTTGGAAGCGTTGGGGAACGTTGATCCAGGCGAGGACGGCCGGGCCCGCGTGAGACCACCCGTCTTGCGCGGCGACCAAGTTCAGATCCGGCCCCGCCGGCCACCGCGCTCGTGCGCAACGCGCCGAGCGCTTCGCCTCGCCCTGCCATCACCCAGAAAGGACACGACCATGAGCTATCCGGATTGCCAGTACTCGCACGTCACCTGGGTCAGGAAGGACAGCGCGGCCTTCCAGGCGCTCAGCGAGGGCTTGAAGAATCCGCACACGGCGCCCGGCGCGGTGACGACCTTCCTCGCCAACATGACCGCGGCGCATGAGGCGTTCAAGAGGGGGCTGCGTCCGCACGCGGACATGATGGCCCTGCTGCGGGCCTACCAGGACGCGACCGGCATCATCTCGACCCGCGAGTACACCCTGCCCGACATCCCCAGCAACCCCAACGACCCGGGCAACAATTTCGCCAACGACCTGATCGAAGGCATCGCCGGCGCGGCGATGACCGAGATCGGCATCGGCATCAGCCTGTACAACCTGGTGCTGGACCTGATCGAAATTTTCAACATCAAGCTGCATCTCCAGGGCGTGCTGTTCAACACCGCATCCACCGACCTGGAAAACATCGACTTCCGTTTCGGCCCGAACGGTCTGCCCAACATCTTGCCGCTGTCGGCCACGATACCGGCGGCCAAGTCGATCATGAACCCGGTCGACAAGAAGAACTACGATTGCGTCGGTTTCACCTTGTTCGGCGGCGTCGGCGGCCAATCGCTGGAGGGCTTCTACATCGCGGTGACCACGCAGCGCAAGAAAAACGAATCGCCGCCGCCCATCTACTGCCAGTACTACGCCCAGGACAGGGGCATCGCACCCGGTTTCGACGACCGCAATCACGCGCCGCTGCGCGAGGTCTGCTACGAAGGAAACGTCACCGGGGTGATGGTGGAGCAGGGCTCCAATCCGAATGGAGTCGTCGCGATCGTTTATGGGTGAAGGCGGGCCGTCGCCGCTTTCGCCGCGAAACCGGCAGAATCCGCTCTGCCCCGCTCCCGAGACCGAGTCATGGCCGACCACCCCGACGTCTCCACCGCGATCGTGACCCGGCTCTCATCGATTTGCCTCGGCTTGCCCGAGGCGCACGAGGAGCGCGCCTGGGTCGGCACGCGCTGGATGATCGGCAAGAAGAACTTCGCCCATGTGCTGACGATCGCCGCGGGTTGGCCGCCGGTCTACGCACAAGCCGCGGGCACGCAAGGGCCCGCGACGGTGCTGACTTTTCGCCTGCCGTTGCCGCGCGCGGATGCGCCGTGCTTCAAACGTGCGCCGTTCTTCCGGCCGGTGTGGTTTCCGAACATCGTCGGCACGATCCTCGACGGCGCCACCGATTGGGACGAAGTCGCCGACCTGTTGACCGAGAGCTACTGCGTGCTGGCGCCGAAGAAGCTGGCGACACTGGTCGACCGATCGACGGGTTGAAGCTTGCGCAAGCGATTGCGACGGCCATAACAAGGAACGGGCGAGGCTTGCGCCCCGCCCGTCGCTTCGATGTCGCGCCCAGCTACCGCGCTTAAGGCGCCACCACGTCCCAGTCCATCACGTACCACCACCAGTTGTTCTGCACGTTGAGGTGGCGGCCGACGAAGTTCGGCACCTTGCCGAGCCAGTACAAATGCCAGCCTCGGTCGGCCGCGCGGTAGCCGTCCGGGAAGGTGCAACGCGGTCCGCCCCACTTGGTGCAGTTGTTGAGCGTGGTCGCACCGGGCGTCAGGCTCGGATAGTTCTCCCAGTCGTCGCAGGTGTTGTACTCGTAATGGCCGTTGGTGAAGTCGTAACCCCAGCGGTTGGCCGGATCGTACTGCGGGGTGTTGAGGCTGCCGTGGATGTTGCCGCAAGCCGCGGTGGTGGCATCGAAGCCGCGCGCGGTGAAGCGTTCGAGCAGGTTGGCATCGGGCGGGAACATCGCCGGCGGCGGCGCCGGCGGACTGTTCGCCCAACGGCCGAAGCGGTGTTTCATCGTGCCTTCGACGCGATGCCCCATGTCCTCCAACATCCGCTCCGGCTCGCGCTCGTAGTTGAAGCCCATGATGTTGAGCTTGACCTCGCAGGTGGTGAGTTCGACGGGAATCGGATCGCCGTTGGTCGGGAACGCACCGGGCCCGGCCATATTGGCTTCGAAGTAGCCGAAGTACGGCCCGCCCCACAGCCACAGCTCGTCGATCTCGCCGGCGTTGGCTTTCTCGCACACGTCGTATTGCCGCAGCACGCTGACGTAGTCGAAATCGTTCTGCAGCGGGCAGGTGTCGGGCTCGTCGGCCAGACACTTCAGATAGGTCGCTTCGGTATAGATCGGGTTCTGCGTGCGCGGGGTAAATGCATCGACGAACACGTGCTCGGCGATCGAGTACTGCACCACCTGGCTGCTGGCCTGTTCGAGGAACTGGATGTACTGCTGCTCCAGCACCCGCGGGTCGTACCAGCCTTTCGCCTGACTCAGGCGCTGGTGGTTCATGCTGCGGATGGTGGGATTGAATTCGATCACCATGACCCGCTTATGGATCGGCTCGTCGACGCGCGGGTCGCTGGAGCGGCCGACGCCGTCGAACAGGGACGAGATGTCTTCCCAGGTGTTCCAGTTCGGCTCGGTGCGGCGATAGACCTGGTCGCCGCGGGTCACGAATTGGCGCAGCTTGCCGTCGTTGTAGAGCGCGACGTGAAAAGCGGTGATGGTCGCCTCGGAACTGCCCGCGCCCGAGAACACCGAGGTGATGTCTTCCCACGCCGGCCAGCCGCCGCTCGCGGTCTGGGTGCGGCGGAACACCTGCCCGCCGCGCACCACGAACTGACGTTGCAGGCCGTCGGCGTACACCGCCACCGAGAACGAGCTGATCGGCGCGCTGCCCGTACCCGGGAACGCCGCGTCGATGTTCTCCCAGGCGCCCCACTGGTCGACGCCGGTCTGGATGCGCCGGTAGACATGGCCGCCGCGGGTCAGGAACTGCCGATGCAGGCCGTCGCGGTACAGCTCGACGTCGAACGCGGTGATCTCGCCGATGCCCTGCCGGACGGTGTTGAAGGCCGCGGTGATGTTCTCCCAGATGTTCCAGTTGGGTTCGGTGCGCTTGTAGACGCGGCCGTTCTTGACCAGGTACTGGCGCTGCAGGCCGTCCGAATAAACGGTGGGACTGAACGAAGCGAGCGTGTTGGTGCGGCCTTGTACGACCGAGGCCTGCCCGGCTGCGGCCGCGGCCGTAGCGGGTAAAGCGGTCGCGACAAGGGCGAGCGACAGCGCGCCGAGCGCGGTCGACAGCAGCGGCAGGCGCCGCCCCGGCTTGCGATGAAAGATGAGCTGCATGAGAAAACTCCTGGTGGAAGGCAGCGGTGTTCGATGCGAATGCGTTGCCGTTGCGTCGTCGCAGTCCGTTACGACCCGATACCTGAGCGAGGGATGCCACGTCGGTGGCATAAGGGGTACGAGACGAGGCCGCGAAACCTGACATGGCCGGCGCGGTCGTTCGGACCGGGAGGCGTCGGCCGGCATCGAGGCCGGCGTCGAACCGGCGGCGAGCCAGGTTGGAGCTAAGCCGGCCGGCCAGCGGCGGCGACGGCCGGATTCGATGGGTGTGCGAATGGCGGCCTGGCGCCAGGCGAATCGGCGATCCGATCAGCCGCCGCAGCGCCGATGCCACTCCTCGCCGAGGCGGGTGCGCCACGGGCGCATGGCGCCAGCGGCGGTTCGCGCCACGGCGAAGTTCGCGCGCGCCGGCGACGAGGAGTCGAGCCGGCACTGCGCATAGGCCAGCGCGAGGGCATGGAAGCGGAGACTGGCGCGTTCGTTCGCGGAAAACTTCTGCGTCGCAGCCGTGTCGTGGCGGACGATCGCCTGCAAGGCCCGCACCGCCTCGTGCAAGGCGTTGACCGCCTCAACGTCGCCGCTGCGCATCCGGTCGGCGCCGGCGATCAGGGCGAGCGCGCGCAGGCCGGCGCCGGCGTGGCGCCTGGGGCTGGTCGGCGGCAACGTCGCCTCGTCGATACGGGACAACTCGACGAACAACGGCTGCGCCGCCTGCGGCCGCCGTTCGATCACCTCGAGCAAGGCCTGCACGAACACGGCATGGGCCAGGAACGAATCGGTCGCGCCGAAATGCGCGCGCGACTCGCGCAGCACCTCGTTCATCAGGCTGCGCGCCTCCGCCAGCCGCGCCTGGTCGATCAGCGCCACCGCGAGCACACGGCGCAGGATCAGCCCGTCGGCGCGGTCGCGGATGCCACAGGGGCCGATCATCGCGAAGGCGCGGCGCAAACGCCGCTCCGCCTCGACCGGCCGGTGCTCGTCGATGTCCAGCATCGCCAGGTTGGCCAGCGCACCGTAATGCGCGCGGCAAGCCGGCGGACGCTGCAGCGCAGGCGCGGTCAGGCGCAACACTTCGGCATAGGCGCTGCGCGCCGCACCGGTGTCTTCGCGGCTGCTCGCCAGATTGGCGCGCGCCAGTTCGAGATTGGTCCGCAGGTCGGGATCGCGTGGCACGATCCGCGCCGCCTGCGCGATGGCGATCCGCAACTCGCGCTCGGCTTCGTCGTCGCGCTGCAGGTGATGCAGGTAGCCGACGCGCCGCCAGCGGGTTTTGATCAGGGTTTCGCGATCCGCGTCCGGATGCGCTTGCCACAGCGCGATGGCCGCGGCCGCGGCGCGTTCGGCGTCCGGCTCGCGGCCGAGGTAACTCGACGCGCGCGCATTCGCCGCCAGCAGCGATGCGCGCACCAACGGGTCGCGTTTGCGATCGGCCATCAGCTCTTCGAGACTGGCCGCCATCAGCGCCCGCGCCGAGACCTCGCCGCTGGTGGTCTCGCGCGGCCGGGCCTGCTTGAACAGATCGACGAAATACTCGGCGGTCGCCGCGGCTTGTTCGCGCTGCGCCTCGGCCCTGGTTTGCGCGGCCGCAGCCTGATCGCGGGCGACGCGGGTGCGCTCGAGCTCGTCGCCGAGCCTGGCGAAATGGTAGATGGCCATGCCGCTCGCGAGCAGCAGCATCGCCGTCGCGGCGGTCAGGGTGGGCCAATGCCGACGCAATGTCCGACGCCAGCGATAGACCCGGTCGTCGCCGCGCGCCTGCACCGGCCGCTGCTCCAACCAACGCTGCAAGTCGTCGGCCAGGGCCGCCGCGCTGCGATAACGCTCCTGCGGCGCCAGCGCGGTGGCCTGGGCGACGATGCAGTCGAGGTCGCCGCGCAGGCGGTTAAGCAAACGCTCCGGCGTGGCCGCCCGCTCCCGCGCGACCGCCTGCGCGCCCGCCGCGTCGCGCTCGCGCAACGCATCGAAGGCCTGCGCGAGCCGGGTCGGCACCGAACCGAGCGCTGGCAAGTCGTCGCTTAGCAGCACCCGCAGCAGCATGCCCAGCTGATAGACGTCGGTCGCGGTGGTGACCGGGCGCCCGTCGCGCTGTTCCGGCGCGGCCCAGGCCGGCGTCATCGCCAGGGTCTGGGCTTGTTCGGGGTCGGCCTCGTCGAGCCACTTGGCGATGCCGAAATCGAGCAGCTTGGCCTGGCCGGCGTCGTCGACCAGGACGTTGGCCGGCTTGAGGTCGCGATGCACGATCAGGGCGCGGTGGGCGAAGTCGACCGCTGCGCAAACCTGCCGCACGAGCGCGACGCGTTGCTCGATCGTCGCTGATCGAACCGCGCACCAGCGGGTGATCGGTTCCCCGCGCACCAGCTCCATCGCGAACCAGGGCTGGCCCGCCTCTGTCACCCCGCCGTCGTACAACTGGGCGATGCCGGCGTGCTGCAGCCGCGCGAGCACCTGGCGCTCGCGCAGGAAGCGCTCGGTCAAGGGTGCGAAGTTGTTCCAGATGCGCTTCAGCGCGACCTCGCGCTCGAACGCGCCATCGCAACGCTCGGCACGGAACACCTCGCCCATGCCGCCGCGGCCGATCCGTTCGAGCAGCCGATAAGGACCGAGCGTCATCGCGCTCGCAGCGTCTTGCGGCGATGCGCTTGCCGGATCGGAGTCGACTTCCGATTCGTTCACCTGCGCCAGCAAGGCCTGCACCCGCGCAAGCAAGGGCATGTCGCCGATGCAGGCACGCGCCAGCACCTCGTCGCGCTGGTCCGGCGACAAGTCGAGCGCCTGGCGAAACAGCTGCAAGGCACGCCGTTCGAAGGCGTCGTCGAGCGTCATGATCCGGCCAAGCTCACGGCCGCCGACACGGAACCAGGCATCGCCGTCATTCGGACAAACGCTCGCGCAGCCAGGCGCGGGCCGCGGCCCAGTCGCGATAGACCGTGCGCTCCTCGACCTCGAGCAAACGCGCGACCTCGGCCACGCTGAGCCCGGTGAAATAACGTAGCTCGACGACCTTGGCCATGCGCTCGTCGAGCTTGGCCAACTCATCCAAGGCCACGTCGAGTTCCGGCAGCAAAGTGCGCTCCGGGATCGGCAGATCGAGCGCATAAGCAAAATCGTCGCGCCGCCAGGCGCCGCCGTGCTTGTCGCACGCCGCGCGTCGGGCCCGATCGACCAACAACTGCCGCATGATCCGCGCCGCGGTATTGAACAGGTGCGCGCGGCTGCCCAGACACTGCGGCCGATCGCTGCCGAGCAGACGCAAAAACACATCGTTGACCAACGCCGTCGGCTGCAAAGTGTCGTGACCGCGGTGGCCGTACAGCTCGCGCCGCGCGATCGCACGCAGATCGGCGTAGACCAAGGGCAGCAAGGCATCGAGCGCCTGCGCATCGCCCGCACCCCAACGCTGCAGCAACGCGGTTATATCGGCCTGTTGCGACCCGAACGCCGTTCCCTCATCGGTCGGCGGCGGCAACCCGGAGGCTTCGACCGCAGGCTCGCTCGTAACCGTCGCCCGCGGCGACTCCAACCACTCCAAAACCGCCATAGCCGAGATCCATCTCTGTCCTGCCTCCTACGACTAACGCAGTCCGCGGCCGGATGAGGACGCAGGGCGGAGCGATCGCGAGAGGTGGCTGGCAGCGGCGACGCGGGCGCTCAAGCTTGACTACAAGGTGGCCTAGACCGCTTCGGGTCCCGCCTGATCTACCGAGGCGCGAAACTCGCTGCTCGGATAATTCTCAGCCGAATCGTCAACCAAACCGCGCCGGCTCCAGCAGCAAACTCATGCACACCGCCGAGGCCGGGCACAGCGAGCGGAACTCGGCGCTGCGCTGGATGCCGGCCGGGGCGGCGGCGCGGTCGATGACGGCGTAGCCGCGGCGGGCGAAGAAGGCTTCGGCGGTCTGGGTCAGCAACACCAGTTGGCGCAGGCCGCGCGCACGCGCGTCGGTTTCCAGCGACGCGGCCAGGGCGTGGCCGATGCCGCGATGGCGCGCCTGCGGTGCGACCGCCAGCGAGCGCAGCAGGCCGGCCTCATCAAAGACCTCGATGCCGACCACGCCGAGCATCGCCCCGTTGTCCTCGACGGCGATGCGGAATTCGATCGCGGCGCCGGACAGGTCCTCGACCGGCAGGCCGCTGTCGATCAGCAAGGCGCGCACGGCGGCGGTTTCGTCGGGGGCGATGCGGCGTATGGCCAACGTCATCATGGGCACCAAGCAGGTAGGGGATCGCGCGTATCTTCGCCGATCGCTCGGCCCGGCTTCACGACACCCGACGCCCATCGGCATCGATCATCACTTCGCCGTCTTCCTTGCTGAAAGGCCGGGTGATCGGCGGCAGCAGGTCGAGCACGAGTTCGGACGGGCGGCACAGGCGCACGCCCAGCGGGCTGACCACGAAGGGACGGTTGATCAGGATCGGATCGCGCAGCATCGCTTCGATCAGGGCGCCGTCCGACAGCGCCGGATCGTCGAGGCCGCGCTCGACGTAGGGCGCTACGTTCTGGCGCATGGCTTCGCGCACGCTGAGGCCGGCGGCGGCGATCAGTTCGACCAGGGCCGCGCGAGAGAGCGGGTTCTGCAGGTATTCGATGACGGTCGGCTCGATGCCGGCGTGGCGGATCAGGGCCAGGGTATTGCGCGAGGTGCCGCAGGCGGGGTTGTGATAAATCGTGACGTCCATAGCTCAGCTCTGGTTGGAGGCGCAGGCGCTGCCGCAGCATGCCGACGGCGTGCGCGCAGCGCTGCTGGGGCGGGTTGCGGTGTTCGTATCGGCCTCGTTCGCGCCATCGTTCGCGGCGCTCTCCGCAGCGGCGCCCACGGGCAGCGCCACCGCGCCGGAAGCCACCGCCAACGCCTGCGCGGCGAGGTCGCCCTTGCGTTCGCTGTAGCGGCTGCCGAGGTAGTCGCTGCGGTCGCGCAGCAGCAAGGTGAACTTGAACAGTTCTTCCATCACGTCGACGATGCGATCGTAATACGGCGAGGGTTTCATGCGCCCGTGCTGGTCGAACTCCTGCCAGGCCTTCGGCACCGAGGACTGATTCGGGATGGTGATCATGCGCATCCAGCGGCCGAGCACGCGCAGCGCATTGACCACGTTGAACGACTGCGAGCCGCCGCAGACCTGCATGACCGCGAGGGTGCGGCCCTGGGTCGGGCGCACGCTGCCCTCCTCCAGCGGCAGCCAGTCGATCTGGTTCTTGAACACCGCGGTCGGGCTGCCGTGGCGCTCCGGGCTGACCCAGACCTGGCCTTCGGACCACAGCGACCACTCGCGCAGTTGCCGCACCTTGGGGTGGTCGGCGCCGGCGCTGTCGAGAATCGGCAGATCGTGCGGGTCGAACACCCGGGTTTCGGCGCCGAAGTGACGCAGGATGCGCTCGGCTTCCAGCGCGGCCTTGCGGCTGAACGATTGCGGGCGCAGCGAGCCGTACAGGATCAGGATCCGCGGCGGATGAGTCGCGCCGGTGGGCGCGAGTTTGTCGAGGTCGGGCAGATCGAGCGCGGCGCTGACGAGATGGGGCAGCTGGGTCATGGCGGGTCGGCTTGAGGTCTATTGTCGTTTCTACTATTCTGGAATTATGGAAATCAATCAAGCTACCACCGCCCTGGCCGCCCTGGGCCAGTCCACCCGCCTGGCGATCTTCCGCCTGCTGGTCGAGGCCGGCCCGGCCGGCCGTATGGCCGGCGAGATCGCCGAGACCCTGGCGCTGCCGGGCGCGACCCTGTCCTTCCACCTCAAGGAGCTCAGCGCCGCCGGCCTGGTCCAGGGCGAGTCGCAGGGCCGCTACATCTGCTACCGCGCCGACTTCGGCGCCATGAACGGCCTGATCGAGTTCCTGACCCGCAACTGCTGCGGCGGCCAGCCTGAGCAGTGCGCGCCCGCCAACTGCGATCCGCAGGCCGGCAGTTGCGCAAGCCCGAAGCAAGCGCAGGCATGAGCGCGGCCGCGCAAGCCGCCGCGCCGGCACCGTTGTCCAAGCGCATGGGCGCGTTCGAGCGCCACCTGAGCGGGTGGGTGCTGGCCTGCATCGTCGCCGGCACCGCGCTCGGCTATGCCATGCCGGACCTGTTCGCGGCTCTCGGCGAGGCCGAGGTCGCCAAGGTCAACCTGCCGGTGGCGGCGTTGATCTGGCTGATGATCGTGCCGATGCTGTTGAAGATCGACTTCGCCGCGATGGCGCAGGTGCGGCGGCATTGGCGCGGCATCGGCGTGACCTTGTTGGTGAACTGGGCGGTCAAACCGTTCTCGATGGCGTTGCTGGCGTGGATCTTCATCCGCCATGCCTTCGCCGATCGGCTGCCCGTGGAGCAACTCGATTCCTACGTCGCCGGCCTGATCCTGCTCGCGGCCGCGCCGTGCACGGCGATGGTGTTCGTGTGGAGCCACCTGTGCGACGGCGACCCGGAATTCACCCTGAGCCAGGTCGCGCTCAACGATCTGATCATGGTGGTCGCGTTCGCGCCGATCGTCGGCCTGTTGTTGGGGCTGTCGTCGATCGTGGTGCCGTGGTCGACCTTGCTGCTCTCGGTCGGGCTGTACATCGTCGCACCGGTGGCGATCGCGATGCTGCTGCGCAAGTTGCTGTTGCGCCGTGGCGGCGATGCGGCTTTGCAGAAGCTGCTGCATCGCCTCGGGCCGCTGTCGCTGGCCGCCCTGCTGTTGATGCTGGTGCTGCTGTTCGGTTTCCAGGGCCGGCAGATCGTGGCCCAGCCGGCGATCATCGCGATGCTGGCCGTGCCGATCCTGATCCAGGTGTATTTCACCTCGGGCCTGTCCTATCTGCTCAATCGCAAGCTCGGCGTGGCGCACAGCGTCGCCGGCCCGTCGGCGCTGATCGGCGCGAGCAATTTCTTCGAACTGGCGGTGGCCGCCGCGGTCGGCCTGTTCGGCGTGCACTCCGGCGCCGCCCTGGCGACCGTGGTCGGCGTGCTGGTGGAAGTGCCGGTGATGTTGTCGGTGGTGCGGATCGTCAATGCCAGCAAGGGCTGGTACGACGCTCGCGCTTGAACCCAGGCCCGCTTACATGGGGACGATCTGCGCGCCCGGGCCGACCGCCACGGGCGCGCATCGCCGGGTTCAGGCGGCGCGACGCCGCGCGAGCTCGGTTTCGAACGCGGCGCGGGCCGCGCCGGAAATCATCCGCGCACGCGTCCACGCCGCTTCCGCCGCCGAGGCGGCCTGCGACCAGGACAGCGTCGATCCGGAACAGATCTGCTGATAACGCGCTTCCAGCTCGGGCACCACGTCGTCGAAGACGAGGCGCGGATTCTCGATCTGTGCGGTGATGCCGAGATAGATCGCCGGTGCGTAGTCCTCGAACCGGGTGCCATCGCGATAGAACGCCGCATGACGATAGTTCAACGCCCAGTAACTCAAGGGCAGTGTCGTAGCGTCTACGGAAGGTTTCGTACTCATGGTGCAAGGCTCCGGTCAGGACGAAGCCCCCTGTGCGCGGCACGATAATCGATGCGGCGACGAAGTTTATGACCGTTCGTTCATAGGCTTGCCGAAGGCCTTAGTCGCTCACGCTCCGGTTGTGATCGTCTACACGATTCAACATCGCGTTAACGTCGGTGATGGAATGCTGAGCGTGAACTACGACGCCGAGTTCCGCAGCGCGCCTGCCCGACCGCAGGCCGCGCGTGCACGAAGACGGACCACCCAAGACAGCGACCATCGGTTCGCGGAGCTCGCCATGTGGGACCCCGAGAAATACCTCGACTTCGCCGATCTGCGCGGTCGGCCGTTCTTCGACCTGATCGAACGCGTGCGCGCCGAGCATCCGCGGCGCGTGGTCGACCTGGGCTGCGGCCCGGGCAACCTGACCCGCGCGCTCGCCGCACGTTGGCCCAAGGCCACGCTCGAAGCCAGCGACAACTCGCCGGAGATGGTGGAGGCGGCGCAAGCGGCCGGGGTCGCCGCCGAGTTGCGCGACATACGCGATTGGCTGCCGCAACCCGACACCGACGTGGTGGTCTCCAATGCCGTCCTGCAGTGGGTGCCCGAGCATCGCGAGTTGCTGCGGCGTTGGGCCCGCGAACTGCCGGGCGGCGCGTGGATGGCGATCCAGGTGCCGGGCAACTTCGATGCGCCCTCCCACGTATTGGTCCGCGAGCTGGCGGCCAGCGCGTCGTGGGCGCCGCTGCTGGGCTCGGTCGAATTGCGCGAAGGCAGCTCGGTCGAGGCGCCGCGCGCCTATGCCGAACTGCTGGCGAGCCAGGACTGCGAGGTCGATGCCTGGGAAACCACCTATGTGCAGCGTCTGTCCGGCCCGGACGCGGTGCTGGAATGGATCAGCGGCACCGCCTTGCGGCCGATCCAGGCCGTGCTCGACGGCGCCGATTGGCAGCGCTTCCGCGCCGAGCTGGCGCCGCGGCTCGACCGCGCCTATCCGCCGCGCAGCGACGGCACCACCTGGTTCGAGTTCCGCCGCATCTTCGTCGTCGCGCGCACCGCGCAACACTGACCTCGCGGCATGCGCCTGCCCGCGTCCGGCCGATGGAAAATCGCCCCGCGGCCATCCTTGCCGCGGGACGCGGGGTTGGCCTATAAAGCTCGGCCGCCAAATTTGTGGGTGTACTGCAGAAAGACCTGGCGGCCGACGGCATCGAACCAGGACACGTCGTAATACGGATAGCTGCTGTAGGTCGCATCCTTCGGCGGCAGCTTGTCGAACAGGTTGGTCACCGCCAGCGACAACTGGGCGTGGTCGCTGAAGCGATAACGCAACGAGGCGTTGTAGCGATAGGTCGCACCGATCCAGGCGCGGGCGTCGCCGTCGGGCTCGTAGATCTCGTTGTAGGAATCCCCGCTCGGCAATCGGCCCAGGCGCTCGCCGTGCACGGTCGCCGACCAGCGCTCTTTTTCCCAGCTCACGCTGGCGCTGGCCTTGGTGCGCGGGATGTCGAAACCGCTGTTGACCGCGAACTGGTCTTCGACGCGGTCGCCGGCGTACTGCTGGCTTTCATGCTCGCGTACCCAGGTGTAGCTGGCGCCGAGGCGAAAGGTGCCCAGGCCGGTGTCGAGGCGGTAGTGGGTGCTGAAATCGACGCCGCTGGTGCGTTCGCGGGCGATGTTGATCGGGTTGACGTAAACGCCGTACAGCTTGCCTTCGCCGGTGCGCCGGACCCGCGCCAGGGCATCGGCGCAGGTCGGCGAGCCGGCATCGACCGCGCTGCGATCGGCGCGCGTGCCGAGTCGGCAGCCGGCTTCATCGCGCAACACGTCGTCGATGCGCAGGTCCTGGACCTGGTCGCTCAAGTCGATATCGAAGTAATCGGCGGAGAAGTCCAGGTTCGGCCGCGGCGACCAGACCACGCCGGCGGTCCACGAGGTGCTGGTTTCCGGTTCCAGCTTGCGGTTGCCGCTGCGGGTGACGACCAGACCTTCGTCGCCGTAGGAGCAATCGTTGAGATCGCTGTCGGGCTCTTCGCTGCGGCAACGGTAATAGTCGATCCCACTCGATTCCTGATTGCCTTCGCCGGCGAACACGTAATGCAGGTCCGGCGCGCGGAACGCGGTGCCGTAGGAGCCGCGCAGCAGCAGGAAGTCGATCGGCCGCCATTCCAGGCCGGCGCTGTAGGTGAACTTGTCGATGTCGTGGCCGCCGTAGCGGTATTGGTCGTAGCGGCCGGCGACGCTGAGGTTCAAGCGCTCGTGCAAGGGCACGCGCAATTCGCCCGCCGCGGCCCAGCGGTCGCGGCTGCCGCGGCCGTCGGAATCGCGCCAGCTGTAGTAGTGGTAGCCGGTGGCGAGCGGGTCGGGGCGCAGGTCGTAGCTTTGGTTGCCGAGTTCGAGCGTGCCGGCGAAGCCGACCGCGCCGGCCGGCAGGGCGAACAGCTCGGTATTGGTCAGGGTCAGCGACAGCGCGTCGGTGCGCGACTTCGGCCGATAGGTCGAACGCGCGGCGATGGCGTCGTACTCCTGCCGGCTCAACGGCCGGTACAGGCGCTCGGGGTCGGCGTCGAAGATCGCGAAGCCGTCGTCGTCGACGCCGAGCTGCGGGCCGAGAAACAGATCGTTGGCCCGGGACGCGACGATCTGCGGCCAACTGATCGTCGACTGATACTGCGAATGGCTCAGCGCGGCTTCCCAGTCCCAGGCCTCGCCGAAGCGGCCCTTGAACCCGGTGGCGAGGCTGAAAGTGCGCTGCCTGTTGCGGATCATTCCGCGATCCAGCCCACCCATTTCCTCCGGCGAAAACTGCCGCTGCCAGTACTCGACCTGATCGGTGGCGCGGTTGTGGAAATAGCCGGCCTCGTTGCCGTCCGGGGCCTGGTAGCTCCATTCGGTGACGTCGCGGTACATCGACAACTCGTGGTAGCCCAGCTGCAGGTCGGCGAACCATTCGCTGGCGTCGCCGAAGGCGTAGCTCAACGAGGCGTAGGCATTGAGGCCTTCGCGCTTGTTGATCATGGTGCCGTAACCGATCGACTCGTCGCTGCCGCAGTAGTGGCCGTCCTCGCCGTCCGGCCCCCAGCCGGGACGCGAAGCGCGGTAGGTGGTGCCGCCGTTGAGCGAGGCCAGCGGGTCGCAGGCGGCGCCGGGGTCGAGGTACTCGTCGTACCAATTGGTGCGCAGGAACGCGCGGCGCGCGGCGCGCGTGCTTGCGGTCGGCGCGTCGCGGGTCGAGTCCTGGATCGAGCGCTCGTAGGCCCACAGCGGGTTCTGCACCTGCAGCTCGAAGCCATAGACCGCGTTGAAGCGGTCGTTGCCGTAACCGCTGGAGACGCTGAGGTTGAACGACTCGCCGCCGCCGCGGGTGCTGTCGCCGAGGCGGAAGTCGACGGTGGTGCCGTCGGCGCGCTTCTTCAGGATGAAGTTGACCACGCCGGAGATCGCGTCCGAGCCGTAGATCGCCGAGGCGCTGCCGGTCAGGATCTCGATCCGGTCGACCATGCCCAAGGGAATATTCGAGATGTCGGTGAAGTTGCTGCGGCCCTTGAACGGCATCGGGAAGTCGGCGATGCGGCGGCCGTTGACCAGCACCAGGGTGTGGTTCGGGCCGAGCCCGCGCAGATCGACCTGCTGCGCGCCCGGCGAGAAGTCGGCGGCGCTCGCCGACTGCTGGCTCTGAGTCTCGCCGCCGTTCTGGGTCATCGCCCGCAGCACGTCGGGCACGGTGGTGAAGCCGTTGGCCTGGATCTCCTGCGCGGTCATCACCGTGATCGGCGCCGGGCCTTCGATCTGGCTGCGCGGGATGCGCGAGCCGGTCACCTGCACCCCTTCCAGTTCGGTCGCCGGCGATGCCGCGACGATGTCGGCGCCGCCCCCCATCGGCGCCAGCGAGGTCTTCTTGCGCGGCTTCGGCGGCGGCGGCTCCTTGACGATGACCATCGCCCCCGACGCATCGCGGCGCGCCACATGACCGCTGCCGAGCAGCAGGCGGTCGAGCGCCGCCTCGGCCGACATCGCCCCCTGCACGCCGCGAGTACGCAGCCCCTTCAAGCGGTCGGCGCGGTACACGAACTGCACCCCCGACTGCCTCGCCAACACATCCAGCGCCGACACCAGCTCCCCCGCCGGGATATCGATCGCCTCGCGCTTCGCCGCGACTTGCGCCTGGGCCGACAACGCGGCCGAACAGGCCAGACTCAACCACCACACACGCGCACTTCGCGACATCGGGTTCCCCTCCCCATCGGCGCCTTGCAGCGCCCATCGGGATATCAGGACGAACGAAGCCGGCAAATCCCGCACGCGCGGCAGCATGCCGGCGCGGAGCCGGCTAGCGGCTGTGCAGGACGATGCGGTCCGGGTGGTGCTCGACGCGGACCGGCGTGACCTGTTCGAGCAGGCGCACGAACACCTCGGTGTTGGACCAGCGGAAGTTGCCGCCGACCCGCAGCTCGCCCGCGGCGGCATCGCCGATCACGATCTTGCGCGCGTTGTAGCGGTTGAACTCGGCCGCGGCCGCGCTCAACGGCGTATCGCGGAACACCAGATAGCCGCGGCGCCAATCGACCTGGCGCTCGGCGTCCTCGACCGAACCGATCCGCACCAGCACGCCGCTGCGGCTGGCAAACGCGGTGCTGCCCGCCGGCAATACGCTGGTCGGCTGGCGGCGGCCGCCGACCGGTTCGGATTCGAGCCGCACCGTGCCCTCGGTCACGATCACGCGCAGGTCGCCGCCCTCGCGGCGCACCGAGAAGCGGGTGCCGACCGCGATCACCCGGCGGCCGCCGGCCACCACCGCGAACGGCCGCCGCGCATCCTTGGCGACATCGAAGAAGGCCTCGCCCTGCTGCAGGTCGACATGGCGTTCGCTGCGCGACAAGGCCACCTCGATGCGGCTGTCGCTGCTCAAGGTGGCCTGCGAGCCGTCGGCCAGGGCGACGTCGCTGAGCTCGCCCATCGCGGTGCGGTACGAGACCTGCTCGACCACCGCATGCCGCTGCCAGCCCCACAACGAAGCGATGCCGAGCAGCGCGACCATGGCGACGCCGGCATAGCGCCAGCCGCGGTCGCCGCGCGTTGCCGCGCGACGCGGCGCGAACACCAGCGTGCCGGCGTCTCGACCGGTCGCAGACGGCGTCGACGGCGGCTCCGCCGTCGCCTCGGCGCGCGAAGCCAGCAGGTCGAAGTTCGAATGCCGCCACTGCCCGCGCGCCGGCACGCCGTCCGAAGCGGTACCGGCACCGAGCGCCTTCAGCCGGTCGCTCTGCGCCCAAGCCGCATCCAGGCGCAGGAACGCGACCCGGTGCGCGGTCGAGGCCGCGAGCCAGGCATCGAGTTCGGCCTGATCCTGGGCCGACCAATCGCCGCCCTCGCGCCTGGCCACCCACTGCGCCGCGCTGCGCTCAATCTGTCTGCTGCTTGCCATGTTCCGTTTCCTTGTCGGCCTGCGGCTTGCGCGGCAGCTCCGCACGCGCGGGTTCGCCGCCGTAGAAATACTCGGCGATCAGGCGCACCCCTTTGGCCATCTGTTTCTCCACGGTCTTCTCGCTGATGCCCAGGCGCTCGGCCACTTCCTTTTGCGACAACTCGTCGACCCGGCGCAGCCACACCACTTCGCGGCAGCGATCGGGCAGGCGGTCGAAGGCTTCGGCGAGACGTTTGAGGATCTGCCGCGCGCCGAGCCGGCGCTCCGGACAGACCTCGTCTATCAAGACGTTCAAAGCCTCGAAATCACCCACCGGCTCGATCGAGACCACCTTGCCGCGGCGCAGGCGGTCGGTCATCAGATGGCGCGCGGTCGCGAACAGGAACGACTTGGGCTGGCTCGGCAAGGCCTTGCCGGCGGCCTCGTAGACGCGCACGTAGACCTCCTGGCGCAGGTCGTGCAGCTCGTCGCGATGCGGCCAATAGCGCCGCAGCAAATGCCCCAGCGCCTCTTCGTGCACGAGGATCTCGCGGGCGAACCAGGCGTCGAGGGCGGCGTTCATGCCGCGACCTTAGCCGATTCCGCCGTCCATTCCGCGGCGGCCGCGGTGGCCGATCGGCGGATTGCGCGCGCGGGCGCGAATTTGCAAACGGGCATGGGGGAAAGCCGGCGCTGGTTCGTCTTGGCATCTCATACCCAGCCGGAGTCGAACGATGCGCCTGTGCTCCCGCTGGTCCGTGTTGGGTCGAACGCTGAGCCGAGGCGCGCTCGCCGCGGTCCTGGCCGTTGGCTGCTGCTGCGCGTTCGCCGCGAGCGCAGACGACTCGCGCCGCGACGGTTATCGCTATTACCAGATCGGCGATCTCGCCGTGCCGCGGCCGGCACCGACCCGCGCCGGGGCGATGCTGGTCGGCGGCGGCGATTGGCCATATCCGGCATTCCGCTGGATGATCGAACGCGCCGGCCGCGGCCGCATCGTGATCCTGCGCGCCTCCGGCAGTACCGAGGCGCAGGACGAGTTCTTCCGGGACATCGGCGGCATCACCGCGGCGCAGACCCTGGTGTTCGAGGATCGTCGTGCCGCCAGCGACCCGCAGGTGCTGGAGATCGTGCGCCAGGCCGACGGCATCTTCCTCGCCGGCGGCGATCAGTCCAACTACGTGCGCTATTGGAAGGGCACGCCGCTCAACCGCGCGCTCGATGCGCACGTGCGCGCCGGCAAGCCGATCGGCGGCACCAGCGCCGGCCTGGCGATTCTCGGCGCGTATGCCTACGGCGCGCTGGACGGCGGCAGCCTGACGTCGGCCGACGCCTTGCAGGACCCGACCGGACCGCAGTTGACCATGGTCGCGGATTTCCTCCACCTGCCCTATCTCGAGCGGGTCCTTACCGACAGCCATTTCGGCAAGCGCGAGCGGCTCGGCCGCCTGATCGCGATGCTGGCGCGGCTGGCGCAGGAGCAAGGCCGCGACGACCTGGTCGGCATCGGCGTCGACGAATACACCGCGCTATGCATCGACGGCGACGGCACCGGCCGCGTCTTCAGCGGCAACGGCGGTCATGCCTGGCTGGTCGGTCCGCCGCCGGCCGAAGTCCTTGCCGCGCGCCAGCCCTTGAGCCTGCGCGCAGTGTCGGTGCGCGGTGTCGGCGCCGACAGCCTGCTGCACCTGGCGGATTTCCGCGTCGAGCGCCCGGCCTTCTCCGCGCTTTATGATGTCGAGGCGGGGCGCCTGATCCGACGCGATGCGAACGCAGCGCCGACGGCTTCGCCCCTGCCCTGATCACTCTCGCCCCTCGCCGTGGCCGTCCGGAGCCGAACATGAACATTGCCCTGCGTCATCATTGTTTCGCCTGGCTGTTGCTCGGCTCGGCGACGCTCGCCCACGCCGCCGACGCGCCGCCTGCAAACAAGACCAAGGCGACGAAACCGGTGCTGGTGATCCACGGCGGCGCCGGCGTCGAACGCGCCGGCCTGACCCCGGCCGACGAAACCGCCGCGCGCGCGGCGCTCGAAGCCGCCTTGCGCGCCGGCCATGCGCAGCTGAAGGCCGGCAAGCCGGCGCTGGACGCGGTCACTGCGGCGATCACCGTGCTCGAAGACGCGCCGATGTTCAATGCCGGGCGCGGCGCGGTGTTCAACCACGACGGCCAGAACGAACTCGACTCGGCGGTGATGGACGGCGCCAGCCTGCGCGCCGGCGCGATCGCCGGCGTGCACCGGGTCAAGAACCCGATCCTGCTGGCGCGCACAGTCATGGAGAAGTCCAAGCACGTGATGATGGTCGGCGACGGCGCCGAAGCCTTCGCCCGCGAACAGGGCGTGACCCTGGTCGATCCGTCCTATTTCCGCACCGAGAAGCGCTGGCAGCAGTTGCAGAAGGCGCTCAAGGAAGAAGCTTCGGGCAAGGCCCACACCGACCTGGAAACCGCCAAGCACTTCGGCACGGTCGGCGCGGTCGCGCTCGACGCCGACGGCCGGCTCGCCGCGGGCACCTCGACCGGCGGCATGACCAACAAGCGCTACGGCCGCGTCGGCGATTCGCCGATCATCGGCGCCGGCACCTATGCGAATGCGCGCTGCGCGGTGTCCGGTACCGGTTGGGGCGAGTACTACATCCGCGCGGTCGCCGCCTACGACATCTGCGCGCGCGTGCAGTACGCCGGGCAGAGCATCGGCGAAGCCGCCAAGGCGGTGATCAACGAGGCGATCCCGAAGGCCGGCGGCGACGGCGGTGCGATCGCGCTTGGCGCAGACGGCCGCTTCGCCCTGCCCTTCAACACCGAAGGCATGTACCGCGGCTGGATCGGCGCCGACGGCGTGCCGCACGTGGCGATCTACCAGGACGAAGCGCTGCCCGATCCTGCCGAGGCACCGTGACCGACGATGCGGCGGCGCCCGATACGCCGCCGCATCGGCAACCCAGCCGCTTGATCGGTCGCCGCGCGCGCACTCAGCGAACCTCCGGGATGCGATGATCGCGGCGTATGTCCGCGAGTACCGATCATCGCTGCCGCGTCACCGCATCGCCCTGGGCCGGCGTGTACGGCACCCAGATCGACAGCGCGCGCGCGTTCGGCCGCCATTGGCACGCGACCTACGGCCTCGGCCTGCTGGAACGCGGTGCGCAGAGCTCGGCGAGCGGACGCGGCCAGGTCGACGCCTGCGCCGGCGACCTGATCACCACCAACCCCGGCGAAGTGCACGACGGCCGTCCGCTCGGCGGCTCGCGGCGCTGGCGCATGCTCTACCTCGATCCGCAGTTGCTGCATTCGATGCGCGCGCCCTGCGGCTCGTCGTCGTCGTCGGCAGGCTCGCTGGAACTGGTCCGCCCGGTCATCCGCGACGCGCGATTGCAAGCTTCGCTGTTGCGCTTGTTCGCCGGTCTCGACCGCTGGAACGACGGCGACACGCACGACGACGACGCCCTGGCCTGCGAAGAGGCTCTGGTACGGGTCTGCGCGCAATTGCTCGCAGGCCACAGCACCGAGGCGCCGGCCCTGGCGGTATCGGCCGACCTCGCCCAGGTGCGCGAACGGCTCGCCGACGACCCGCTGCATGCACCGAGCCTGGATGAGCTGGCGGCACCTTTCGGGCTGACCAAGTACCAACTGCTGCGCCGCTTCCAGCGTGCCTACGGCCTGCCGCCGCATGCCTGGCTGATCCAGCAACGGGTCGAGCGCGCCCGCGACCTGATCCGGCGCGGCTGGAGCCTGACCGATGCCGCCGCCGACAGCGGCTTCGCCGACCAGAGCCATATGACGCGAGCATTCGCGCGCCAGTTCGGGTTCACTCCGGGCGCCTGGCGGATGGCGGCATCGGCCCGCCGGCCGCGCGACGACGGCACCGCGCCGCCGCAATAAGCTTCAAGACGCACCGGCGAGGCCGCACGAGACTGCAGCCTCCCTTCTCGGTGCCGCCGCCATGAATTCCAACTCCAGCTACGTCCACGGTTATCACCCACGCGAACACGAACGCCTGCAGGATCAGGCCGGCACCCTGGCCGACCTGCTGCACGCCGACACCGTCTATGCCCCCGGCAGTCGCGTGCTCGAAGTCGGCTGCGGCGTCGGTGCACAGACCCTGACCTTGGCCCGGCGCAGCCCGAAGGCGCGCTTCACCTCGATCGACCGTTCCGCCGAATCCATCGACGAAGCGCGCCGGCGCGCCGCCGCGGCCGGCCTCGACAACGTCGAGTTCCTGCAGGCCGATCTGTTCGAGCTGCCGTTCGAGGACGGCAGCTTCGACCACGTCTTCGTCTGCTTCGTGCTCGAACACCTGCCGCGTCCGCTCGCGGCGTTGGCCCTGCTCGACCGCGTGCTCAAGCCCGGCGGCACGATCACCGTGATCGAAGGCGACCACGGCACGATCTGCTTCCATCCCGACAGCCCGGCCGCGCGCGCGACCATCGACTGCCAGGTCGAACTGCAACGCCGCGCCGGCGGCAACGCCCTGATCGGGCGCAGCCTGTACCCGTTGCTGGTCGCGGTCGGCTTCGACCGGGTCGCGGTGTCGCCGCGCATGGTCTATGCCGATGCCGGCCGCCCCGCGCTCGTCGACGGCTTCACCGACAAGACTTTCTGCGCGATGGTCGAAGGCGTGCGCGATGCGGCGATCGCAGCCGGGCTCAGCACGCCGGCCGAGTTCGACGCCGGCCTCGCCGACCTGCGCCGCACCACCCGCGCCGACGGCACTTTCTGCTACAGCTTCTTCAAGGGCGTGGCGGAGAAATGGCGGCGCAGTTGAGCAGCGTCACGCCACTTCGGCGACGATGGCTTCGACCTCGGCCAGCCATTGCGAGCGCTGCTCGGCGCTGCTGCCCGACACCGGCCCGACCATGCGCCGGATCACACTGTCCACCCCACACAGCCCGAACACGCAGTGCTTCCAGATCGCTTCGAGCGGATCGCCGAATATCGCCGTCTCGCGCTCCGGCGGGGTGTTCGAGGTATTGACGACGATCGCGTGGCGCGCCCGCAACAGACCGATCGGCACGCCTTCATAGGACACACCCGGCGGATAGCCATACGCGGTATCGAGCCGGAACACCCGATCGATCCAACCCTTGAGGATCGCCGGCGGTTGGCCCCACCAATTGGGATGGAAGATCAGGATCAGATCGGCTTGCGCGAGTTCGGCGCAATGCCGTTCGACCAAGGCATCGGCCGATGCGGTGTTGGCGCTTTCGCCGGTGGGCTGGACCGGATCGAAACCTTCCGCATTGAGGTCGTGGAACGCGATTTCGTAACCGCGCGCGGCGAGCGTGCGCTGCGCGACCTGGGCCATGGCATGGCTCAAGCTGTGCGGATTGGGGTTGGCGACGATGATCGAAGCGAGCATGCGGAAGACCGGAGCGTGAGGGCGGGGCGAGGCGAGGCGGGCCGACGCTCGCGCCGACAGCCGCGTCGAGGTTGCGACGCTAATGCACGGTACGCGATGAGGCAATGGCCGCGGCGAATGCGCGATGTCGCTCGGATGAGCGCGCCGGCTTCGAGGGCCTCAGCGTTTGCGCGGCGCCTTCGCTGCGGCTTTCCGCGCCGGCGTGCGCGCGGCCTTGGCCGCAACGCGGGCCATCACCGCGGCGCTGTTGAGCTCGCGCAACGCGTCCTTGCCGACCCAGCGCGGCGCGGCGTCCGTGGAGGCGGCCAGGCGCTTCGCCACCGCGAGCGCGGCGGCGTGCAGCACGGCATTGCGTTTGCCGATCGAGCGCAGGGCCCAGTTGATCGCTTTCTTGACGAAGTTGCGCTCGTCGCCGGCCGCGGCTTCGATCAGTTCCAAACCATGCAGGAAAGCGGCATCGGGTGCGGCCTTGTCGTGCACGGTCTTGCTGGCGAGCAGCGCGAATGCCGCGCGCTTGAGGTATTCGTCGCGACGCCCGGCCCATTGCTCGATCTTGCGCCAGGCGTGCGGGCTGCGGTCGAACAAGGCGAAGCAGACGGTGTCGCATACCGCCCAATTGTCGAACTGGCGGCCCCAGCGATCCATCTGCGCGGCGCTGACTGCGGCCGCGTCGTCGAGGTAGGACGCGAGCAGGCGCGCCTCGTACCAGCCGCTGTCCCACAGTGCCTCGGCCAGTTCGCGGTCGCGGCCGCAGCGTTTGGCGATGGCCTGGATCGACGCCATCGGCACGCCGAAGGCCCGCTCGGTGGGGATCGCATAGCGCGCCAGGCCAGCGCGATGGCTCGCACTGGAAGCGGCGCGCAGTTGCGCCAGGGCGTCGGCCAGACGTTCGGCAAGCGGTCGTGGCGGCGCGGGTGAAACCGAAGCCGCCCGCTTGCTCGCGGACGGCTTGCGGGTCGCCTTGGCGGCGGCCTGAGCGGCGGCGGTGCGGGCCATGTCCTTCCCTCGCGAAGACGGCGACGCCAATGTACTCATCGGCGTCGCCGTCCGCCATGTCCCGATCCTTATCGGGCCGACCGCATCAGACCTCGGTCGAACCGGTCGAGCCGTTCTTGGCCGCTGCCGGCCGCAGCAGGCTCAGGGCGATCGCAGCGCCGATGATCGCGGCGACGCCGAGCAACGACACCAGGATCGGCACCTTGTACACGTCGATCAGCAGCATCTTGGTGCCGATGAACACCAGCACCAGGGCCAGGCCGTAGGGCAACAGATGGAAGCGGTCGGCCATGCCCTGCAGCAGGAAGAACATCGCGCGCAGGCCCAGCACGGCGAACACGTTCGAGGTCAGCACGATGAAGGGGTCTTCGGTGATCGCGAAGATCGCCGGGATCGAGTCGACCGCGAAGATCACGTCGGTCACGCCGATCAACACGATCACCACGAACAGCGGCGTGTACCAACGCTTGCCATCGCGCTGGATCGAGATCGCTGCGTCGTGATAGCCGTCGGTCAGGCGCAGATGGCTGCGCATCCACTTCAGCAAGGGGTTGCTGTCGAGGTCGGGCGCCTTGCCGGCGGCGAGCAGCATCTTGATGCCGGTCACCACCAGGAACACGCCGAACACGTAGAGGATCCAGTGGAACTTGGCGAGCAACAAGGCGCCGGCGAAGATCAGGATCGCGCGCAGGGCGATCGCGCCGAGCACGCCGATCACCAGCACGCGCTGGCGCTGTTCCTCGGGCATGGCGAAGTAGGAGAACAGCATCAGGAACACGAAGATGTTGTCGACCGCGAGCGACTTCTCGACGAGGTAACCGGTCAGGAATTCCAGGCCGATGCGGTTGCCGATCTCGGCGCCGGACTGCTGGGTCACCCACCACCACAGGCCGGCATTGAACGCCAGCGCCAGGCCGATCCAGCCGACGCTCCACCAGGCGGCTTCCTTGAAGGTCACCTTGTGCGGCCCGCCGTGGCGCATCAGCACCAGATCGACGAGCAAGGCGACGACGACGAAGGCGACGAAGGCGCCCCAGAGCATCGGACTTCCGATGGTTTGCATGTGGTTCTCCCGGAGATGAAAAGCTGAAGGCGGACTGCGTGACCGCAGCCGCGAGGCGTCATTCATCCGAAGGGATCGGGGAGGACGGAGCTTCGCCGCTGGCGGCGAAGGTCTTGCCCGCGTACGGCCGGATCGTTCGATCCATGGTCCGGACGCCTGTCGCACCGGGGCGGGAAGCCCGTAATGACGATACGACAGCGGGAGCTACTCCCCTTCTGGCGCGCACCTTAGCACGGGTGCGGCTGAATTTCAGTTCAGTTTGCGGGGCTGCGCGCCTTGCCTTCAGGGTAGGAGCGGCGCGAGCCGCGACCAACCGAAATAGCCGAATACCACGCCAGCGTCCGAAGCTGGAGACAATCGGGTAGCTCGAGGCATCCGAGCTTCGGCCATCGCGCTTACATACATCGCTTC
This sequence comes from Lysobacter sp. CA196, assembly GCF_052078695.1. Classification (NCBI taxonomy): domain Bacteria; kingdom Pseudomonadati; phylum Pseudomonadota; class Gammaproteobacteria; order Lysobacterales; family Lysobacteraceae; genus Lysobacter; species Lysobacter sp. CA196. The sequence continues at coordinate 66,865 of NZ_JBQJIN010000029.1, forward strand.
AGTTTGTCGCGGCTCGCGCCGCTCCTACCCCTAAAGCGAAGACGCGGTTTTTACATCGGCGCTCAACCCGGACTGCGATACAGCGCCACGCTCGCCAGGCGCGGCGTGTCGTAGGCATGCTCGATGCTCACGCGCACGCGCCGACTGCGCACCGGGTCGAAACGCTCCAGGCGTTTGTAGCCGATGGTCGTGCCCCAGGCGAACGGATGCCAGGCGCCGTCGCGCCAGTGTTCGACGCGGTGGTTGGCGATGTGTTGGCCGTGAGCGATGGCCTCCTGCAGGCACAGCAGGTCGAATTCGATCTCGCGTTCGAGTTCGAACTCGATCCAGCCGCTGCGCGCATCGGCGGTCGGCGACCAATACGACTCGGCCTCGCTGTCGAGCACCCGCGAGGGCGCGTGGCCGTCGGCGCTGGCGCTCGCACGCACCCGGGCCGGCGCGAGCAGATTGCCGCCGGCGAACAAGGCCTGGCGGCGCTGCCCGAACGCGGCCAGATTAAGTACATCGGTGGCATGGAAACGGCCTTCGCGAGTCGGCGGCACGTTGAGCAGCAGCTTGCTGTTGCGGCCGACCGAACTGAAGTACAAGTCGATCAGCTGTTGCGCGTTGCGCACCTTCGCGTCTTCGGCCGCGTGCCAGAACCACCCGGGACGAATCGAGACGTCGGTTTCGCCGGGGCGCCAGACCGAACCGTAAGGGTCGCCCTGCTGCAAGGCTTCGCCGACCCAGGGCCGGTCGAAGCCGGCATACGGTACGCGCGCCGGGTCGACCGAGGCCCAGCAGGTGCTGCCGGCGACGCCGCGCTCGTTGCCGATCCAGCGCACGTCGGGGCCGGCATCGGAGAACACGATCGCATCGGGTTGCAGTTCGCGCACGGTGCGATGGATGCGCGGCCAATCGTAGGCCTGGCGCTTGCCGTTCGGGCCCTCGCCGTTGGCGCCGTCGAACCAGACTTCGACCACCGGGCCGTAGCCGCTCAACAGCTCGGTCAGTTGCGCGATGTAGAAATCGTCGTAGGCCTTTCCGCTGCCGTAGCGCGGCTCGTACCGGTCCCACGGCGACAGATAGAACCCCACGCCGAGGCCTTCGGCGCGGCAGGCATCGACGAACTCGCGCACCACATCGCCGCGGCCATCGCGCCAGGGGCTGTGGCGCACGCTGTGCGCGGTGGTCGCGGTCGGCCACAGGCAGAAACCGTCGTGATGCTTGGCGGTCAGGATCAGGCTGCGGAAACCGCCGGCCTTGGCCGCACGCGCCCACTGCCCGGCATCGAGCCGGGTGGGCGCGAACACCTGCGGGTCTTCGTCGCCCTCGCCCCATTCGCGGTCGGTGAAGGTGTTGACGGTGAAATGCACGAACAGCGCCAGCTCCTCGCGTTGCCAGGCCGATTGCTGCGGGGTCGGCCGCGGCCGCGACGAAGCCCCGGACTGCGCCTGCGGCGATGCGCTCTGTGCAGAGACGACGGGCGTGGCGCTCAAGGCCACCGCACCGGCACCGCCGGCGATCAGGAAACGGCGTCGATCCATGGAATTCCTCGCGTTGCGGCCGCGACCGATGCGATCCGCGGCAGATTTCGATGATCCGAGTCTAGTCGCAGTCGCGCGTCGCTCACAGGCATGCGCTGATGAATCCGCATGCGTATTCGATCCACGCACGCGCTTATGCGATGCCTTGACGCGCATTGGAATTTTTTAGAGATCGGCCATCGCGTCAAAAAACGAACGCACGGAACGCGTTCGCCGCGCCGCAATGGTTGACCGCATCGGCATCGGTCTGTTTCGATGCCTGCGGTTCGTCACCGCCGGAGCAAGAGCATGTCGTTTGCGCGTCGCCCCCTGCATCGCCCAAAGCATCGCTTGACACATCGAGCGCCCCTCATCGCCACGTTGTTCGCCTCCCTGTGGGCGATGGCCGGCAGCGCATCGGCGGCGACGCCGGCCGCCGACGCGCCCGCGCCGGTGGTGGCGGCGCCGAGCGAAAGCCAGGCCGCGTTCGATGCGCGCATGCGCTGGTGGCGCGAAGCCCGCTTCGGCATGTTCGTGCACTGGGGCCTGTACTCGGGCGCGGCCGGGCGCTGGAACGGCGAGCCGATCAAGGGCTCGGCCGAATGGATCCAGCGCAATGCCCACGTGCCGACCGACGAGTACGCGCGGCAGATGCTGCCGCTGTTCAAGCCCAAGCCCGGCTTCGCCCGCGAATGGGCCAGGCTGGCCAAGGACGCCGGCGCGAAGTATCTGGTGTTCACCAGCAAGCACCACGAAGGCTTCGCCCTGCACGACAGCGCGGTCACCGGCTTCGATGCCAAGGACGCGGTCGACCGCGACCTGGTCCGCGAGATCGTCGACGCCGCACGCGCCGAAGGCCTCAAGGTCGGCCTCTATCACTCGGTCATCGACTGGCATCACCCGGCCTACCCGTATCGCGATTTCGCCCGCCTCGAACACCCTCTGCCGCATCCGTTGGAAAAAGCCACCGAGCGGGACGACCCCGATTACGCCCAACGTGCGAACCTCAAGACCTATCAGGAGTTCTTGCAGGCGCAGGTGCGCGAGTTGGTCGAGCACTACGGCCCGATCGATGTGCTGTGGTGGGACTATTCCAACCCCGGCGCGGAAGGCGAGACTTGGCGCGCCAGCGAATTGATGACGATGGTGCGCGCCGCGCAACCCGGCATCGTCATGAACAACCGCCTGTATCGTTCGCTCGGCTACGACGATCCGCAAGGCAGCCTGCGCTGGTTCGATCGCGCGCACGGCGACTTCACCACGCCCGAGCAGGCGATCCCGGCGCAGGGCATGGCCGGCGTCGACTGGGAAGCCTGCATGACCATGAACGGCACCTGGGGCTATAGCGCGCTCGACGATAACTGGAAGTCGACCCGCGAATTGCTGCGCAACCTGGTCGACACCGCAAGCAAGGGCGGCAACTTCCTGCTCAATATCGGGCCGCAAGCCGACGGCAGCGTGCCGCAGGCCAGCGTGACCCGGCTCGAACAGATCGGCGCCTGGCTGCGCCGCAACGGCGAGTCGGTCTACGCCACCCAGGCCAGTCCGCTCGGCGCGGTCGCCTGGGGACGCATCACCGCGAAACCCGACCGCATGTATCTGCACGTGTTCGAGCGCCCGGCCGACGGCCGCTTGCGCCTGGGCCTCGACGGCGCACGACGCGCGCGCCTGCTCGATGGCGGCGCGGCCTTGACGACGCGGCGCGAGGGCCGGCAGTTGATCGTCGAGTTGCCGAAGCAGTTGCCCGATGCGAACGACACCGTGATCGAGCTGCTGCCGACACAATCCTGACGCCGTCGACTGCGACGGAGTTGTGCCGTTTTGTGCGCTTGATCCGGCTCGGGTGACGCACCTTGCCAGCCCGGGTGCCGCTGTTGGCGCGCATCTGCCGCAGGGGGTCAGATTAGCGATCCGCGCACAGCCGCAGTCACAGATCCAACGAGACGCACATCAATAAATCGTCTTGATATTCAAATCCTTACGCACTTTTTCCATCACGCGGCGTTGACGTAACCCTCTCGTAAATAGCAAGGACGTCAGGGGGCGTCATCAATGAAAAATATCGAAGTTTTCAGCATTGCCACTGCGCGCATCTGTGCAGCGGCGCTCGAACAGCATCCCGTCGTAGCCCGCTTCAACGCCGAGGAATCGGCGCGACATATCCCAGGCCTGGACCCGGCCAATCGCGAAGACATGGCCGCCGCGGTACTGGCTTGCGGCGCCACGTTCGAATGGTTGCTCGACGAAGGCTATCTGCGCAGCACCGCCTGCGTGAAAGAGTCCTTGAACGGTGTGGCCTTCGTCCACATGGCCTTGCGCTATCGCCTGACCGAGAAAGGTTTCGCGGTGCTCGGCGCGCAGGCGCACTCCACCGACGAGAGCAAGACCATCGGCGAACGCTTGATCGCCGCGGTCAAACTCGGCGGTGCGGATCGGATCAAGGAATCGGTCAAGCTCATGATCGGCGCGGGCGTCGGCTCGCGCACGATGCTGCAGGCGATGAGCTGACCCGCGACACGCAGCGACCCGGCACTCGCTCTACCGCAACGCGAACGCCATTGCCGATATCGGCAGCGGCATCGTCCGGTGTCCAGCGCCCGCAGGCTTGCTGCGGGCGTTGGAGGCTGGTTCGTCGCGACGGAACCAGGACGTCCATCGAAGCGGCCGGCGAAACATTCGCCGGTCGCTGTAACGCTGCTTCAAAGTGGCCCCATCAGGGCGTGGTGTAGCTCAGCAGCAGCTGCGGCGCATTCGCACCTTCGCGCGAAGACCAGTCGACACCGTCGGTGACACCGGAGGCCGGCACCAGGATCACGCCGTTGTTGGCGACCGTGCCCGCGGCCCAATTCTTCACCAGTTGCAGGCCCGCGGCGTTGAGGCTGACGTATTGCGCGCCGGTCGCGCTCGGGGTGACCGAACCGAGCTTGGTGCCGAGGGTGGCGCCGCTGTAAGTCGCGTTGCTTTCGCTCCAGCTCGTCGTCACCTGGTACAAGTCGTAGACGCCGGTGGAACGATCGCTGACCTGCAGCTTCACCTGCGCCGAGGTCAGGTTCAGGCCCGCCGCGCTGCTGACGTTCCAACCCATCAGGCCACGCAGTTGCTGGCCGCCGTCGCTGCCGTCGGCGTACAGCACCGTCGAGTTGACCCGGGTGCCACCGGATTTGACCGTGACGTCGCGCACCGCGTTGAGGGTCAGCGACTGCGAGGGGCTGCCGCCCTTGTTGCAGGTGCCGCTGAAATGATCGGTGTAGCTGCTGCCGGCGCGCGGCACGAAGTCGCCGGTGTAGCCGGTCGCGGTCAGGGTCAGCTTGAGCACGCCGTGGGTGTTGTCGTTGCTGGCCTCGAGCGAGGCATGGCTGCCGTCGATGTCGTAGAACGCGCGCCCGCCGGTGCCGATCAGGATCTGGCGGATGCCGTCGCCGGCCGCGGCCTGGCTCGGATTCATCTTGCCGTAGCGTTGGTAGTTGTGGTCGTGGCCGACCAGGACCAGATCGGCCTTGGCCGCATACAGCGCATCCCAGAACGGCTTGACCTGGCTGTAGCCGCTGTAGCTGCCGCGGCTCACCAGCGGATGATGGAAATACGCCGCGGTGCAGGGCTTGGTGTTGGCGGCAAGATCGTTCTTGAGCCAGGTGATCTGGGTCGACGAGACGGTGCCGCCGGTCATGGTGTTCAAGGCGATGAAGTGCCAATCGCCCACGTCCCAGCTGTAATAGCCCTTGCTGCGATTGCCGGCCGGGCCGTCGGCATTGCCGACGCCGTTGAAGTAATCGAAGTAACCGCTGGCGCCGCCGGTGTAGTACTCGTGGTTGCCTGGCGAGGGGCTGGTCAGCGCCTTGAAGCGGCCCCAGGTCGGCGCATAGCGGTTGTTGAACTCGCTTAGCGTGCCGCTGTCGTAGGCGTTGTCGCCGGCGGTGAACACCGCGGTCGGGTTGATCGAGACGATCAGGTCGGAGGTGCCTTTGCAGGCGGTGCCGCTGGTGTCGCAAATGTCGCCGGCGCCGGCCACCACCACGCTGGCCAGTTCCAGCGCGGTCGTGCCGTATTCGTAGCGGTCGAGCTGGAAGGCGCTGTCGGGCTGGCTGAAATACGGCTTGATGTCGACGCATTCGCCGCGCATCGCGCGAGTGTGGAAACTGCGGTCGTTCCAGTGCCTGCCTTCGAACACCAGGCGGTCGCCGCCGCTGCTGGTCAACACCAGCGAGTCGTAGCCGCTCAGCTTGAGCTGTTTGAACCCCAGCCGCATCCACTTGGCGCCGCTGTCGCAGACCCGGTCGAGCGCGGCGGCCTTGGCCAACGGCGTCGCCTTGGGCGCCGGCACCGGCTTGCTGAGGGTGCCGTCCTCGGACAGCTGCAGCGTGCGCTGGCTGGCCGATGCGGGCGCGAGAACGGCGGCGATCAACAACGAGGCGATCGCGCCCTGGCCGGGCAGGCCCTTGAGCATGGGGTTCACTGGCTGTCTCCGTAACGGTGATGGCGGGCGGGTAAGGGTCCGGGCGGACCTCGAACGTTGCGGAGTGTGGCCGTTAAACGACTACACGATTGCGACGAATTCCGCGCCCGTTGCGATGGCGCTTGCGCTTGTCGTCACAAATCGATGCCCGGCCGACGGACGGTCGCCGGAACACACGAAGTGATGCGCCTTCCGTGGGCTTTCCCGTGTAGGAGCGACGTGAGTCGCGGCCACGGGATGCGCAGAGTCCGCAACGCCTTCGTCATCGGTCGAAGGCCTGAATCGTCGCGGGGTGGGAGCGACGCAAGTCGCGACCGCGTTCGCTCGGCGGCCGGCGCTGGTTGCGCATCTTGCGACAGACGATGCTGTGGTCGTTGCCGTTGCCGTTGCCGTTGCCGTTGCCGTTGCCGTTGCCGAGATTTTGATCTGCTTTTCTTTGTGGCTTTTCTTTGTGGCTTTGCTTTTTGGCTTTACCGCTCTGCCGGTCAAGAGAAGACCCGTAGGGCGGCCCGCAAGGATGCGGGCCGTGCGCAAGCAGGCCATGGATGGCCTGTCTGGAGCATCCCCGCGTATACATCGCTCGCGCGGGCTTGTGCCCTTGCAAGGAGAGCCATTTTCTTTGGTTACCTTTCTTTTGGGCTTAGCAAAAGAAAGTAACCCGGCCGCGTTAGCGGACGGAAGCTTTGCTCTTGCTTGAAGACTGCGCCGGAGGCCGACGGGACGTGGTCGCGACTTGCGGCGCATCTAACCAGCAAGATCAAGATCTAGATCAAACGCCAAAGCTTCCGCCACTAAAGCGGCGGGTTACTTTCTTTTGTCTAAAGCAAGGCGGTCTCTAAGCTTAAGTGCATCACCCACCGAAGGGTTCTGCACATGGGCCACCACTACACCCACCTGAGTCCCGA
>NZ_JBQJIN010000002.1:0-345721 GCF_052078695.1 Lysobacter sp. CA196
GACCTTGGCGGACCCAGGCCATGATGGCGCCGCGCTCTTCGGGACTCAGGTGGGTGTAGTGGTGGCCCATGTGCAGAACCCTTCGGTGGGTGATGCACTTAAGCTTAGAGACCGCCTAACCAAAGAAAAATGCTCTCTTTGAATCACAGGCCCGCACGAGCGGTGCATACGCAGGGATCTACATACGGGACATCCCTGTCCCGATGAAAAACGGCGCGCATCCCTGCGCGCCGCCCTCCGGGTCTTTCATTGCCTTCGCTAGTGCGCGGCGACGCACAGCCACAGCAAAATCTTTAAGGCAACGGCAACGGCAACGGCAACGGCAACGGCAACGGCAACGGTCGGCGATGCGGGACTACGGCGAATGGCGCAGGGTGTGTTCGAGCCCAGCAAAGCGCCCAAAGCAAAAGGACGCGGGCCTTGCGGCCCGCGTCCTGGAATAATTGGAGGCAATCCAGCCTCCGCCCGTCGTCCCTGATATGGACTCTCATACTCCGGGTCAACGATGACCGGCGTGTGACAAAAGTGGCGAATTCGGAAGCTCGGCGGTCCAGACGTCCTCGACAGGGCGTGTCGTCGTCGCAAGCCATGGCCCGGTACCCACACGTACGGGCGTTCACCGAAAATTTCCCCGGCGCTGTTAGCCTCGCGGGCTTCCCGCTCGGACACCCTTCTCCATGCCCAAGCCTCGGTGGCGCTTGATTCTCAACGGCAAATCGGCCGGCGACGATGACCTGCGCGAGGCCGTGGTCGCGACACGCGAGCGCGGTATCGACCTGGACGTCCGCGTCACTTGGGAGGGCGGCGACGCCGAGCGCTATGTGGCCGAGGCCATCGCCGACGGCGTCGATACCATCGTCGCGGCCGGCGGCGACGGCACGCTCAGCGAGGTCGCGACCACCTTGGCCCACCGCGACGAATCCGCCGACGTGCTGCCCTCGCTCGGGTTGGTGCCGCTCGGCACCGCCAACGATTTCGCCAGCGCCGCGCTGATCCCGACCGACCCGACGCAGGCGTTGGATCTGATCGCACGCCGGCCGCCGCAGCCGATCGACCTGATCCGTCTCGAAGCACCCGACGGCCTGCACTGGGCCGCCAATCTCGCCAGCGGCGGCTTCGGCACCCAGGTGACGGTCGAGACCGACGCCGGCCTCAAGAAGATGCTCGGCGGCCTGGCTTATCTGGTCACCGGCATTTCCAAACTGGGCCGTATCGAGCCGGTACGCGCCCGTATTCACGGTGAGGGCTTCGAGTGGGAGGGCGATTTCATCGCGCTCGGTATCGGCAACGGCAAGCAGGCCGGTGGCGGCCAGGTCCTGTGCCCGGACGCCTTGATCGACGACGGCCTGCTCGACGTCACCGTGGTGCCCGACCTGTCCGGCGAAGTCGGCGCGACCGTGCGCACCCTGTTGACCGAAGGCAAGCATGCCGCGCTCGACCGCGTCGCCACCCGGGTGCAGTTGCGCTGGGTCGAGATCGAATCGCCGCGGACGCTGACCCTCAACCTGGACGGCGAACCGGTCTGCTCGCACCACTTCCGCATCGACTGCGTGGCCGGCCGCGTGCGCATGCACCTGCCGGTCGCCTGCCCGCTGTTGTCGGCGATGGCGCCGACCCTGGAAGAATCGCCCCGGGCAGCCGGCGGCTGAGGCCGTCGCGCGGCGCCGGCGAAGCGGCTACAGTAGCGTCCATGAAAGCCTGGGCGAACCCGCATTTCCTTTGTGCCGACGTGGGTTGGCGATGGTGGCCGTCGGCCATCGTCGCTCCTGCCCACTCGTCCATGAAGGAACTGCCGCGTGATTTCGCACGAACTCTTCCAGCAACAGGCTGCTAACGGCTACACCCGTATTCCGGTCGTACGCGAGGTCTTGTCCGACCTCGACACCCCCCTCTCGGTCTATCTCAAGCTCGCCGACGGCCCGCACACCTACCTGTTCGAGTCGGTCGAGGGCGGCGAACGCTTCGGCCGCTATTCGATCATCGGCCTGCCCGCACAGCGCGTATACGCCTTCGCCGGCCACACTCTATTCGTCACCGAGCACGGCGAGCTGATCGACAGCCGCGTGGTCGACGACCCGCTGGCCGAGGTCGAGCGCCTGCGCACCGAATACAAGGTGCCCAAGATCGACGGCTTGCCGGGATTCACCGGCGGCCTGGTCGGCTGGTTCGGTTTCGAGTGCATCCAGTTCATCGAGCATCGCCTGACGGGCAACAACAAACCCGACGAGCTGGGCACTCCCGACATCCTGCTGATGCAGAGCGAGGAGATCGCGGTATTCGACAACCTCAAGGGCCGTCTGTACCTGATCGTCCACGCCGACCCGCGCGAGCCGCAGGCTTTCGCCCGCGCCAATCGCCGTCTCGACCAGCTCGTGCACCGGCTGCGCATCGGCGGCGCGAGCTATCCGGAAACCTTGGACCCGGCCGGGCTCGAAGAAGGCGATTTCGTTTCCGGCTTCACCCGCGAAGGCTTCATCGACGCGGTCGAGAAGTCGAAGGAACTGATCCGCGCCGGCGACATCTTCCAGGTCGTGCTGTCGCAGCGCCTGAGCGTGCCGTTCAAGGCGCGGCCGGTCGACGTCTATCGCGCGCTGCGCGCCTTGAACCCGTCGCCGTACATGTATTTCCTCGATGTCGGCGGCACCCAGGTGGTCGGCTCGTCGCCGGAAATCCTGGTGCGTCTGCAGGACGGTGAAGTCACCGTGCGACCGATCGCCGGCACGCGTCCGCGCGGCAAGACGGTCGAGGAAGACAATGCGCTCGAAGCCGAATTGCTGGCCGACCCGAAGGAGCGCGCCGAGCATCTGATGCTGATCGACCTCGGCCGCAACGACGTCGGCCGCGTGTCCGAACCGGGCACGGTCGAAGTCGGCGAGCAGTTCGTGATCGAGCGCTACAGCCACGTCATGCACATCGTCAGCGAAGTGACCGGCCGTCTGAAGGCGGGCATGAGCTATATGGACGTGCTGCGCGCGACCTTCCCGGCCGGCACGGTCAGCGGCGCGCCGAAGATCCGCGCGCTGGAAGTGATCCGCGAGCTCGAACCGATCAAGCGCAACGTTTACTCCGGCGCGGTCGGCTACATCGGCTGGCACGGCGACGCCGACACCGCCATCGCGATCCGCACCGCCGTGATCCAGGACGGCCGCCTGCACGTGCAGGCCGGTGCCGGCATCGTCTACGACTCCGACCCGCAGAAGGAATGGGAAGAGACGATGAACAAGGGCCGCGCCCTGTTCCGTGCCGTAGGCGAGGCTGCGCGCGGGCTGTAAGCAGCGCGCGGATCCGCCTTGGGGTGGGAGCGGCGCGAGCCGCGACCTGCGCCGGTTGGTGGTTTGGCGCGGTCGCAGCTTGCGCAGCTCCTACAACGAGCTGCGCTGCCGTTTTCGCCGGTTAATGCCCGATCGCCCGAAACCGCTTTGGGGTAGGAGCGGCGCGAGCCGCGACCCGCGCCGGTCGGCGGTTTGACGCGGTCGCAGCTTGCGCAGCTCCTACAAGAAGCTGCGCTGCTGTTTTCGACGCGATTGAGCGGCTGTCTGGCGCCGCGGGTTCAGACCACGCTGTAGTGCTGCACCAGCGGCTCGAATTCGAGCAGGAAATCGCGATCCTCGTCGTAATACTTGGCCTGCAGCAGATGCTCGCCGGCAAAGGCGCGGATCGCGGCTTCCGATTCCCAGTGGGTGACGGTGAGGAAGTGGGTCGCCTCGCCGTCTTCGCGCCGCAGGATCTGCACTTGCAGATTGCCGGGTATCGAGCGGTAATCCGGCACCGCGCGTTCCTGCAGGAAGACAGCGTAGGCGTCGGCCCGCGCGGTATGGGTACGGCCGTGCCAGATGCGACAGATCATGAGTCGGCTCCTGTAGGCGGTGAGTCTCGCCCGAATCATGCCCGAGACCGATGGAGCTGTATGCCGTGGCGATCCGGCCTGGACGAGCTGCGCGGCCGGTGCCGCTTCCCCACACCGCGCCACATTAAAAAAAGTTCATGCAGCGGAAAGCTCGTGGTGAAGCCCGCCGGCGCAACCTGTCTTCGCGATGGGGACGCCCCCACCGGCAGGAATCCCAAACGAACCGTCCCAGACCGTTTCCAGGAGCCACCCATGAACGTCCGCAATGCCCTGATCGCCGTCGCTCTCACCGCGTTCGCCGGTTCCGCGTTCGCCGCCGCGCCGGCGACGACCGCTTCGAGCGCCGCGCCCGCCGCCAAGACCGTCAAGCACAAGCATCACCAGGCCAAGAAGGCGGCGAAGACCGTTCCCGCCGCCGCGGCACCCGCCGCCAACTGATCCTTCGCCGCTCCCCCGAGCCCCACGCATCGTCGGCGTGGGTTTCACGCCCCGCCGGCAGCCGCCGGCGGGGTATTCTTTTTCAGTCCCGCCTCACGCAACGTCAGCGATTCCGGAGTCGGCATGCGCGTCCTGCTCGTCGAAGACGACCCCCACACCGCCGGCTTCATCGCCAAGGGCCTGCGCGAGGACGGCCATGCCGTCGACCACGCCGGCAACGGCAAGGACGGTCTGTTCCTGGCCACCACCGAACGCTACGACAGCATCGTGCTCGACCGCATGCTGCCCGGGCTCGACGGGCTGGTCGTACTGCAGACCTTGCGCGGCGCCGGCAACCGCACGCCGGTGTTGCTGCTGACCGCGCTCGGAGAAGTCGATCACCGCGTGGAAGGTCTGCGCGCCGGCGCCGACGACTACCTGGTCAAGCCCTTCGCCTACGCCGAACTCAGCGCGCGCCTGGACAGCATCCTGCGCCGCGGCCAGGCCGGCGGCAGCGAACCGACCCGCTTGCGCGTGGCCGATCTCGAACTGGACCTGCTCAGCCGCGAAGCGCGTCGCGGCGACAAGCGCATCGAACTGCAGCCGCGCGAGTTCCGCCTGCTCGAATACCTGATGCGCCAGGCCGAGCGGGTAGTGACCCGGACCATGTTGCTGGAAGCGGTCTGGGACTATCACTTCGACCCGCAGACCAACGTCATCGACGTGCACATCAGCCGCCTGCGCCAGAAGATCGACCAGGGCCACGCGCGGCCGTTGCTGCACACCGTGCGCGGCGCAGGCTATCGGTTGGGCGCGTGAGCGGATTGCATACGCTCGCGCCCATCCCGACGCCCAGCGCCGTGAGCTCCCTCCTTTGCAAAAGGCGGGCAGGCGGAATTTGTACTTCGTGCGGGCACGACACATGCGCATGAGCCCCCGCTCGACCAGCGCCCGCCTGGCGCTGGCGGTGACCGTCTCGTTCCTGCTCGCCTTCGTGCTGCTCGGCATCGGCGTGCATTACGCGGTATCGGCGATGCTGACCCAGGATGCACGCGAACTGGTGCGGGTGGACGCAGCCGGTCTGGTCGAGGTGTACCGCGACGAGGGCCGCGCCGCTTTGCTCGGCGAACTTCGCGAACGCATCGCCAACGACGAAGACCCGGATGCGGTGTATGCGCTGACCGCCGCCGACGGCCGTGTCGTCGCCGGCGACTACCGCGACCTGCCCAGGCATCGCCAGGGCGCGCGCTGGGTCGAGTTCACCGAACACGGCGGCGACGGCGATCTGCGCGTGGTCGCACAAGTGCAGCGGCTGCCCGACGGCACGACCCTGCTGACCGGCACTCGCACCCGCAGCCAGGACCGCTTCCTCGCCCTGATGCTGCGCACCGCGCTGGCCGCTTTGTTGGTTGCAGCGACCTTGGGCGCGCTGATCGGCTGGATGACGTCGCGTTGGGTCTCGCGCCGGCTGCGCCATCTGGACGACACCGCAAGCCGGGTCGGCAGCGGCGAACTCGGTCTGCGCGCACGGCTCGACGGCAGCGACGACGCCTTCGACCGGCTCGCGCGCCGCTTCAACGGCATGCTCGACCGCATCGAGGAACTGCTCGGCGGCGTGCGCCATGCGACCGATCACATCGCCCACGACCTGCGTACGCCGTTGACCCGTCTGCGCAACCGCCTCGAAGAGCTGCGCCGACGCCAGGGCGCGGGCGAAGCCGGTGCGCAACTCGACGCGGCGATCGGCGAGACCGACCAGTTGCTGCATTCCTTCGGTGCCCTGCTGCGCCTGGCGCGGATCGAGGCGCAGCCGCCGGTGCACGACGAGCCGGAATTGTATTTGTCCGAACTGGTGCGCGATGCGGTCGAGCTGTACACACCGATCGCGGCCGAGCGCGGCATCGCGGTCAGCGCGAACCTCGTCGGCGCCGATGAAACGCGCCTGCGCGGCGATGCCGATCAGCTGTTCCAGATGCTGGTCAACCTGCTCGACAACGCGGTCAAGTACGCGCCCGCCGCGAGCGAGGTCGCGCTGAGCCTGCGGCGCGAGCGCCAGAACCTGGTCGTGCAGATCGACGACCGCGGCCCCGGCATTCCCGAGGCCGACCGCGAACGGGTGTTCGACCGTTTCCAGCGCATGGAGTCCCATCGCGGCTCGGCCGGCACCGGCCTGGGCCTGAGCCTGGTGCGCGCGATCGTGCAGCGTCACGGTGGCCAGATCGGCCTCGGCGACAACGCGCCGGGATTGCGGGTGATGCTGGTGCTGCCGTCGGAGCCGGGTACTCGTTGACCGCGGCCGATCGCGTCTTCAGCGCGATGTCCGCATCGCGCTGAAGACGCTCGCAATGTCAGGCGGCTGCCTGGATTACAGCGGACGCAGGCACTCGATGCTGCCGCCGGCGTAGTAGGTCATGTCCTGGTAATCGACCGAGGCCCGCACCGGTGTCGCGCTGGTCAGGGACTCGATCACCTGGTTGCCGCGACTCAACTCGAACTGCGGCGTGGTGCCCGCGACCAGCGGCACTTTGAACGAGGTCATGCCGGCCGCGGCCGGCACGCTGCGCAAATCGCTGCCCTGACGGATGCTGAGCAGGCCGGGTTCGGTCAGGAAGGCGAGCAATTCGACCTGGTTCTCGGCGGCCGGCCCGGACGGAATCGTGAAAGGGCCTGCAGTTTGTTTCGCGGTGTCGTAGGGCGCGTCGGTCCGGTGTTGGCGATGGAAGTAGTACAAGGCATCGCGCGCGATCGGCGGCGCCTGGCCGGTCTTGAACCAGGCCGTGTAGTAGGCGAGCAGGTCGGTCACCGCATAACCGCGATCGCGCGACGGCGCGACCTGGGTTTCGCCGTAGTCGTTCCAGGTCAGGATGTTGAGCATTTGCGCATCGCTCTCGATGGCCTTTTCGAACAGCGCACGCAAGGTCGCGCTGTTCGACGACTCCCAATGGCGCAGTTCGACCTTCTCGGCGCTCTTGCGCACGCGCATGTCCTGGAATGCGACCCGCGCCATCCAGTCCAGGCCGTATTTGCGTGCCTCCACCGCCTCGCTGACGTTGGAGGGGGCCTGGCTGGCGGTCTTGCCTTCGAAGATCGAATAGCCGGCCATGGTCGTGCGCCACTGCGCGATGTCCGGGATCGAATTCATTGCGGTGCGCGACAGGAACATCGGATACCACGCCGGCTCGACGCCTTGCGCGCGCAGCAGGTCGAGCAATTGCTGCCACCACAGGATCGGCTTGCCGCCGTCCTTGGCCGGCCGTTCGGGCGAGAACGTCGCCAGCGGCACGCGGCCGTCGGGCAGGCGGAACACCGAGGGGTGGTCGATCACCGCGAGCAGGGTCTGCGCCAGTTCGTCCGGCGTGTCCTGCGCGCCCTTCGGGAAACCCGGTGCGAGCAGGATGCGGAATTCCGGATCGACCGCCTTGGCCGCGGCCAGCATGTCGCGCACGCGGTTGAAGCGGTCGTCGGAATGGACCTGCCGGTACGACATTTCCAGGATGAAACCGTCGAGGCCCATGGCGATGGCCTGGCGGATCTCGACCTCGAAGTTCAGCTGCTTCCAGTTCGGCTCCGGCCGTTTCGGCATCGGCAGCGGGCGGTCGCGCAGCAAGCCGCCGGTGCTGAGGTATTCGAGGTTGCCGCTGCTGGCGCCGGTCGGGCTGAGCCAGCGCTCGTACCAGTTCTTGCTGTCGAGCTCGTTGTGGGTCGAGAGCTGGAACGGCGGGAAATACCAGGCGAACACTTTCTTGCCCGAGGTGCGCAGGACTTGCGGACTCGGTTGCACGAACGGATAGCACTGCGCCGAGGCGGCGGCGTCGCCGGGCGCTAGCAGCGGCGAGCGGATCCGGTCCGGGCCGCGCGCGGTCGCGCTGGGGACGACGGTCAAAGCGGCCAGGAGAATCGCGCAGCGGAGTAACGAGGAACGTGGAGCGTGCATGACGTCCATCCTTCAGTAGGGGGCGGGTTGCGGAGCGCAACGAAGGCGCCGGAGCGATGCCGCGGCGAGCGGCCGGCGGCATTCACGCTATCGGTCGGCTCGGTCGGAGACTGCTTCGTTTCTCTCTATTGCCAACTGGCACACATTCGGGCGGCGGGGGCAGGGCGTCGGTGGCGGCGAGTAGCGCAGACCGATGCGCAGCGCGATGGCGACACTCGGGCTATGCTCCGCGCTCGCGCGTTCTTCGCCGCGCTATCGAAGCCCAGGCATGTCCGCATCAACACTCAATCGACCGAGCGCACCCAGAACCTGGTTGCGATGGGCAATGGGCGTCGCGATCGCGACCGCATTGGCAGCCGGCCTGTGGACGATCGTCTTCGTGCGCATCGGCACCGGCGTGTACTGCGGAGAGTCGCCGGCGGTGCGCTGGCGGCTGGCGATTCATGCCGGCGAATGCGACGACGAAACCGGCTGTCACTTCATCAGGCGCGACGATACCGGCGCGGCCGAATACTTCGGACTCAAACCGATTCCGTGCGGGCGCGAGTGAACGGGCTCCGGGCGGATGCGGCCATTGCGAGGGGCCGCGACCTCCGTCCCAACGGCGGCCCGATCCCGCCCGCCGCCCGCCGGCGGGGCCGACCCGGCCGCCCTCGCACAGACCGGCGTCCAGCGGTTACAGTAGCCGCATGACCGTTCGCGCAATCCCGCAGAACTCCCCGAAAGCCGGCCAGGCTTGGCGATGGTGGCGTGCCGCCGTCGTCCGTTTCCTGCCGCCCTACGAGGACTCCCTGCGTGACCCCGCCTACGATTCGATGTTTTCCGGCCGCTGAGCGCGGCCGAGGCTTTCCACCCGCCGAGCGCGGCCAGTACTTTCCGGCCGCTAAGCGCGGCCGAGGCCTCCCCGGCGCGGGAGTGCTTTTCCAGCCCCGACCCCTGTCTCCGGCCTCACCGAGGCGGGATAATCGTGGGCTGCCGTTCGCCGGCGCGGCCAAACCGTACCGCTACGGACGGCCGCGTGCGAGCGCGCCGCATCTCCCGCAACACGCCACCGGCACGATGGCGGCCCCATGGCCCGCGATCGCGCAGCTTTCCGGTATCACCCGCATTCGAGGCGCGTCATGTCCGTTCTGATGATCGACAACTACGACAGCTTCACCTACAACCTCGTGCAGTACCTGCAGGCGCTCGGGGCGGAAGTGAAGGTGATCCGCAACGACGACCTGAGCGTGGCCGAAATCGACCGGCTGGCGCCGGAACGCATCATGATCTCGCCGGGGCCGGGCACGCCGAACGATGCCGGCGTGTCATTGGACGTGATCCGCGAGCTCGGCCCGCGCGTGCCGATCCTCGGCGTCTGCCTCGGCCACCAGAGCCTCGGCCAGGCCTACGGCGGCGACGTGATCCGTGCCCAGACCATCATGCACGGCAAGACGTCGCGCATCCGCCATGAAGGCCGCGGCGTATTCGCCGGGCTGCCTGACGCCTACCGGGCTACGCGCTATCACTCGCTGGTGGTGTCGCGCGACAGCCTGCCGGACTCGCTCGAGATCACCGCCTGGACCGAGAACGAGGACGGCAGCTTCGAAGAGATCATGGGCCTGCGCCATCGCGAGTATCCGGTCGAGGGGGTGCAGTTCCACCCCGAGTCGATCCTGACCGAGCACGGCCACGCGCTGCTGAAGAACTTCCTGACCCGATAACCGCCATGGTGCGGCCGAGGCCGCGCCTGCCAGGACACGAATCACGATGCCTCTGACCGCCCAAGAAGCCCTGCAACGCACGATCGAGCACCGCGAGATCTTCCACGACGAGATGGTCGATCTGATGCGCATGATCATGCGCGGCGAAATCTCGCCGACCATGACCGCCGCGATCCTCACCGGCCTGCGGGTCAAGAAGGAAACCGTCGGCGAGATCGCCGGCGCGGCGACGGTGTTGCGCGAATTCGCGCGGCCGGTGCAGGTGAGCGACCGCACTCATCTGGTCGACATCGTCGGCACCGGCGGCGACGGCGCCCACACCTTCAACATTTCCACCGCGAGCATGTTCGTGGTCGCCGCGGCCGGGGCCAAGGTGGCCAAGCACGGCAATCGCAGCGTGTCGTCGAAGTCGGGCAGCGCCGACGTGCTGGAAGCCCTGGGCGCGGCGATCGAGCTGCAGCCCGAGCAGGTCAGCCAGTGCATCGACCGCGCCGGCATCGGCTTCATGTTCGCGCCGGTGCATCACCCGGCGATGAAGGTGGTCGCGCCGGTGCGGCGCGAGATGGGTGTGCGCACCTTGTTCAACATCCTCGGCCCGCTGACCAACCCGGCCGACGCGCCGAGCATCCTGATGGGCGTGTTCCATCCCGACCTGGTCGGCATCCAGGTGCGCGTACTGCAGGAAATGGGCGCGCAACGCGCGCTGGTGGTGTGGGGCCGCGACGGCATGGACGAGCTCTCGCTCGGCGCCGGCAGCCTGGTCGGCGAATTGCGCGACGGTGTGGTGCGCGAATACGAAGTGCACCCGGAGGACTTCGGCATCGCGATGGCGGCCAGCCGCAACTTGCGGGTGGCCGATGCGACCGAATCGAAGGCCATGCTGCTGCAGGCGCTGGAAAACCGCGACGGCTTGCCGCGCGAGATCGTCGCGCTGAATTCCGGCGCCGCGCTGTACGCCGCGGGGGTGGCCGAGAGCATCGCCGACGGCATCGAGCGCGCCCGCAGCGCGCTGGCCTCCGGTGCCGCGCGGGCGAAGCTCGACGAGTTCGTCGCGCTGACCCGGGAACTGGCGGGGGCGTGATGGGGCGCGGGAAGAGCAAATCCCCCCTACCCCCCCTTTTCCAAAGGGGGGAAGAGCTGCGCTGTGGCTCAAGAGGCGTGCCGACCTCGCTGCATTCGGTGATTTCCGCCGCAGTGGCTACCGCTGCCGTTGCTGTTCCCCCCTTCAAGAAAGGGGGGCAGGGGGGATTTGCCGTTGCTCCCGCCTTTGCCTTGTATTGAGACCCCAGGAGCCAGCATGTCCGCCCGCTTCGCCGAACTACCGAAACCGCCGTATTACGCGGTCATCTTCAGCTCGCAGCGCAGCGAGGGGGACGACGCCGGTTACGGCGAGGCGGCCGAGCGCATGGTCGAACTCGCCGCGAGCCAGCCGGGCTTCCTCGGGGTCGAGTCGACCCGCGGCAGCGACGGCTTCGGCATCACCGTAAGCTATTGGTCCGACGAGGCGGCGATCGCCGCCTGGAAACGGCAGGCCGAACACGCCGCCACCCGCGCCTACGGGCGCGAACATTGGTATCGACATTTCGAGTTGCGCGTGGCCAAGGTCGAACGCGCGTACGGGAGCAAGGGCAAGGCATGAGCGACATCCTCAACACCATCCTCGCGCGCAAGCACGAGGAGATCGAACAACGCAGCCGGGTGCGTTCGCTCGCCGACCTGCGCGCGCGCGCGGCCTCGCAGGCGCCGGCGCGCGGCTTCGTCGACGCGATCAAGCGCAAGCACGCCGCCGGCGAAGCCGCGGTCATCGCCGAGGTCAAGAAGGCCAGCCCGTCCAAGGGCCTGATCCGCGCCGACTTCAAGCCGGCCGAGATCGCCCGCAGTTACGAGGCCGGCGGCGCCGCCTGCCTGTCGGTGCTGACCGACGTCGATTTCTTCCAGGGCAGCAACGCCTACCTCGGCGAAGCGCGCGGCGCCTGCTCGCTGCCGGTGCTGCGCAAGGACTTCACCGTCGACCCTTACCAGATCTACGAAGCGCGCATGATCGGCGCCGACGCGATCCTGCTGATCGTCGCCGCGCTCGAGGACGGGCCGATGATCGAAATGGCCGGCCTGGCGATGGAGCTGGGCATGGACGTGCTGGTCGAGGTCCACGACATCGACGAGCTCGAACGCGCGCTGCAGACCGATTGCGAGCTGATCGGGGTCAACAACCGCAATCTGCGCACCTTCGAGGTTTCGCTGGACACCACCATCGCGCTGCGCGCGGCGGTGCCGCGCGACCGCACGTTGGTGACGGAGAGCGGCATCGCCACGCTGGCCGACGTCGAACGCATGCGCGGCGCCGGCGTCGAGACCTTCCTGGTCGGCGAAAGCTTCATGCGCGAACGCGACCCGGGCGCGGCGCTGCGGCGGTTGTTCGCGGCGTGAGCGCGGTCCGGCCCGCGCGTTTTCCGGCGGTGCGCGCGGACGCGCCGCTGATCGTGTTCGATTTCGATCACACCTTGTACGACGGCGACTCCGGCAGCCATCTGTTCGCCTGGCTGATCAAGCGCTCGTGGTGGCGGATGCTGTTGGCGCTGTTGATCGCGCCGGTCGCCGGGCCGATGGTGGCCTGGCTGAAGACGCGCCGCCTCGGCATCTCGGCCTTCGTCTGGGTCGGCACCATCGGCATGCACCGGGTGGGCTCGCTCGACGCGATGATCGACCGCTACGTCGCCCTGCACACCGCGCAGATCCGCGAACGGCTGCTGCCGATCGCGCTCGACGTGCTGCATCACCACCGCGAACAGGGCGACCACGTGGTGATCGCGACCGGCGCGCCGCCGGAACTGGCGCGCGCCATCCTGGCTTTCGTCGCCCATGAGGACGTGCCGGTGGTCGGCACCCTGGTCGGCCCGCGCCTGGGCGCACTCGGCGCCCGTCGCCATTGCCATTCCGAAATGAAGATGAAGATGCTGCGCGAGTCCGGCTTCACCGGGCCGGTCGAGGCCGCTTACTCCGACAGCAGCGCCGACCTGCCGCTGCTCAAGGCCGCGCGCAAGCCGGTGGTGGTCAATCCGAAGGCGGCGCGGGTGGAGATGTTCCGGCGTGTGCTGCCGGCCGGCACGCCGATCCTGAACTGGGGTTGCCCGGGGCGGAGCGGGGATGCGGTGTCGTCGGCGGCGAAGTAGCCGTCAGCCGGTGAATATTCGCCGGCACGGGTGGGGCGTGGTCGCGGCTTGCGCCGCTCCTACCCAGAAGCGGCGCAACAAGGGTAGGAGCGGCGCGAGCCGCGACCGCCATGCCGCCCGACACGGCGCAACCTGGATATTCAGGAGTGAATCCGGCTACGGCGGCGCCTCAGCCCGGCGCCTCAATCGCCCAGCGTCTTCACGAATTTGACCGACGAGCCGTCGGAATAACCGCAGGCACGGTAGAAGTCGTGGGCGTCGGTGCGGCGGATATTGCTCGCGACTTCGACTCGGCCGACCCCGTCGCGGCGTGCACGGCGCTCGACCTCGCGCAGCAGCAGGCGGCCGATACCCTGGCGATAACAGGACTGGGCCACCACCAGGGCGGTGATGCGGGTCAGCAGATTGCCGCGGGTCAGCGAATAGCGGGTGTGGCTGGCGATCAGGCCACAGGCGTGGCCGTCGAGTTCGGCCAGCAGGAGATCGTGGCGCGGGTCTTCGCGCAGCACGGCGATGCGCTCGAGGGCCTCATCGCGGGTGCAGGGATAGCCGAGCTGGCTGAGCAGCTCGGCGACATCGCTGGCATCGCCCAACTCCGCGAGCCGCACCGTCGGTGCGGTCTCGGAGGAGGGCGCGATGCGTCCCACCGGGCCCTTAACGGGTCCCGTAGAGGACGACGGTCTTGCCTCGGGCGTGCAGCTTGCCGTCGGCCTGCAGCTTCTTCAGTACACGACCGGCCATTTCGCGCGAGCAACCGACCAGGCGCGAAAGCTCCTGGCGCGACACCCGCAGCTGAGTGCCCTGCGGATGGCTCATGGCCTCGGGTTCCTTGGCAAGGTCGTGCAGGGCACGGACGATGCGGTCAGTGACGTCGAGGAAGGCCAGGCGGCCGGCCTTGCGGCTGGTGTCGAGCAGGCGCCGGGAAATCTGCGCGCCGATCGCATACAGCAGCTTGGGCGCGTCCAGCGAGAGCCGGGTCAGCAGCAGGTCGTAGAGGCGCTCGTGTCCGATTTCGGCCAGTTCGCAGGTGCTGCGCGTTCGCAGGATCACCTCGCGATGGTCGCTCTCGATGAACAGGCCGAGCTCGCCGACGAACTCGCCGGGGCCGAAATAGCCCAGGACCAGTTCACGGCCGTCCTCTTCCTCGGTGATGATGCTCACCGAGCCTGAGACGACGTAATACAGCGTGCTGGCCGGATCCCCGGGGCGAAACACGTCCGTGCGGGACGGGTAACGACGACGGTGGCAATGGGCCAGGAAGCGTTCGATCGTTGCGCCGTCCGGCAACAACGGGCTATTGGTTCTGCGCAATGCAGTCAAGGGGGCTACCGGGTTGGCGGACATTGGGAATGGGCTTTGGCTTTCGGCCGAGCTTAGGGCGATACGGCCGCGTGAGCAAATCCTGCCGTTGAAACTCCCGGTCCGATAGAGAGCGATGATGGAAGCGCAGAGACGGTCACGCTTTTGTAATCGACGCAGTCCAAAACCCGGCTGCGTTTCCCCCCGGGGCCAATTGCCTCATAATCGCGGCCCTCGCCGTCCGTCCGGATATTCCTACAGTGGTCAAGCCGTTGCCGCGCCTGCGGTTGCAGGGTTTTAACAACCTCACCAAGGCCCTCTCGTTCAATATCTACGATGTTTGCTTTGCCGCCTCGGAAGACGAGCGCGGGCGCTATATCGAATACATCGACGAGGCGTACAACGCCGACCGCCTCACCCAGATCCTTACGGATGTGGCGGAAATCATCGGCGCCAACATCCTCAATATCGCCCGCCAGGACTACGACCCCCAGGGCGCCTCGGTGACGATCCTGATCTCCGAGGAACCGGTGATCGACAAGAAGGCGGCCGGCAAGGAGATCATCTCCGACGCCGTGGTCGCGCACATGGACAAGTCCCACATCACCGTCCACACCTATCCGGAGACCCACCCGGACAGCGGCATCGCGACCTTCCGGGCCGATATCGACGTGGCGACCTGCGGCGTGATTTCGCCGCTTAAGGCCTTGAATTACCTGATCGAAAGCTTCCAGTCCGACATCGTGGTGATGGACTACCGGGTGCGCGGCTTCACCCGCGACATCAAGGGCAAGAAGCACTACATCGACCACAAGATCAACTCGATCCAGGACTACCTGGCCAAGAACATCAAGTCGCGCTACGAGATGATCGACGTCAACGTCTATCAGGAAAATATCTTCCACACGAAGATGCACCTGAAGGAATTCGACCTCGACACCTACTTGTTCGAGGAAAAGGCCAAGAACCTCTCGTTCAAGGAGCGCATGAAGATCGAAGCGCGCCTGCGCCGCGAGATCGAAGAGCTCTACCACGGCCGCAACCTGGTCGACTGAGCGCTACGGGGTGCATGCGAAAGGCCGGCGAAAGCCGGCCTTTTTCGTTGTGGGATGAGGTCGCCGGACCCTCCCCGCCGCCCGGCTTGTCTCCCTCTCCCGTGAACGGGAGAGGGGGTTGATCGATCAGGCAGGAAGCCCAGGCCGCTCGTCTTCCTGCCTCGGGGCAGGGGCTCGAAGTGGGTAGGGCTTCCGCTCGTCTCCCTCTCCCGCCTGCGGGAGAGGGCCAGGGTGAGGGCATGAGAGCCCTGGACCCTTCACCAGCGCGGGGAAGGCCTAGCCCCTCACCCCAGCCCTCTCCCGTGAACGGGAGAGGGGGTTCAAAACTAAGGGCTGGAGAGGTACATACCCCGCGGGCCGCGGCCTCACACCCGGTAAGCCACGGCCTTCATCAGCTTGGACGCCGCCGCCATCAGCGCCGGCACCGGCATCGGCAGGATCCGCGCGCCGGCGGCTTCGGCGTTCTCGGCGTGGCGCGCCTCGTCGGCCTTCATGGTCCGCAGGATCGCGCGGCTGCGCTGGTCGCCTTCGGGCAAGGACTGCAGGTGCTCGTCGATATGGGCCTCGACCTGGCGTTCGGTCTCGACCACGAAGCCCAGGTTCCAGCCGTCGCCGCGCAAGCCGGCGAGGGCCCCGATGGCGAAGCTGCCGGCGTACCACAGCGGGTTCAGCAGGCTCGGGCGGCTGTCGAGTTCGCGCAGGCGGTCGGCGCACCAGGCCAGGTGGTCGGTCTCTTCCTGGGCGGCTTCGAGCAGGTGGCCGCGGGTGGATTCGTCGCGGGCGACCGCGGCCTGGCCGCAGTACAGGGCCTGGGCGCAGACCTCGCCGACGTGGTTGATCCGCATCAGGCCGGCCGAATGGCGGCGTTCGTCGGGTTCGAGCACCAGTTCGGCGGTGTTGCCGGCGGGGTTCGGGCGTTCGGCGCCGGGAGCGCCGAATACGGTATCGAGCGCGCGCTGTGCTTCGCTGAGCACGCGGTCCAGAGGGCTGAGTTCGCGGGTCGTCATGGCGCCGATTCTAAGGCGAGGCCGGCGTAGAAGTCGGTTAATCGGCCGCCGGCTCGGCGGCGGCGCCGTCGAGCAGGCCGGCCAGGAACTCGAGCGGGTGCTGGACCGGGATCGCGGTGCCGCCGCCCAGGTGCAGGCGGCAGCCGATGTTGGCGCTGAGCAACAGCGTGGCACCGCTGTGCGCGAGTTGTTCGAGCAAGGGCGCGCGGTACTCGGCCGCGCGCGCCGGGTCGGTCAGCATCTGGCTGCCGGCGGCGCCGCAGCAGCCGTAGCCGGCGTCGAGTTCGACTACCTGCAGCGCCGGCACCCGCGCCAACAAGCGCCGCAAGGCCGGGGCCGACTTGACCACGTTGCGCTGGGTGCACGGCAGGTGCACGGCGACACGCTGTAGCGAGGGGCGGAAGCGCAGGCCGGCGCCGGCCTGGTCGAGGTAGGCGATGGCGTCCACCACCTGCGTTTGCGGAGCCAGCGCATGCGCCAGTGCGGTGTGGCAGCCGCTGGCCAGGCTCAGGACGGTGGCATGGCCGGAAAAGGCGCTGCGGTTGGCCTGGGCCAGGTCCAGGGCCGCGGCAGCATTGCCGGCGTGCTCATGCAGGGCGCCACAGCAGCCTTGACCGGCGACCGGGTCGAGTGCGACGCCCAGCGAGGCGCACAGGCGCACCGTGGCGGCGCGCAGGGCGCTCTCGTAAGAACCGGCCACGCAGCCCACGAACAACCCGGCGCGGGTCTGTGCGGCCGCCTGGGGGCGCGCTGCCGGCATCGGCAGCCGTCGCGGCGGGCGCGGCAACGAACGCCAGGCCTCGGGCAGCCAGGGGTGGCCGATCCGGTACAGCGACAGGGCCGCGGCCAGCCAGCGCGGCCGTGCCGCCAGGCCTTCGATCAGGCGCTGGCGCCAGGCCGGCGGTCGGCGATCGCTCTGGCGGGTGCGGGCCAGGACCAGCAATCGGCCATAATCCACGCCCGCCGGGCACACCGACTCGCAACTGCGGCAACCGAGGCAGTGATCGAGGTGGGCGTCGGAGGTGGGGGTCGGAGGGATGCTGTCCAGGGCCCAGGCCCGGGCCAGGGCGATGCGCCCGCGCGGGGACTCGGCTTCGAGCCGGTCGCGGCCGTAGGTGGGGCAGGAAGGCAGGCACAGCCCGCATTGCACGCAGCGGTCGGCCAGAGCCACCAGGGGATCGGCGGAGGGCGGGCGACGGTCGTGCGGCATGACCATCGATGCTAGCACGGGCCCAACCCAGGCTTGCACGATCCCGGGCGGCCCGCTATCATTCCGCCTCTTTCGTTCCGTCATCACAACGCGAGGCGACGTTCCGACGCCCTTCCCGCACCGGGAAACGGCGGAACCAGCCCGACCACTGTGCCTACATAAAGAGTTGTCATGAAGACTTTTACCGCCAAGAACGAGACCGTCCAGCGCGACTGGTACGTCGTCGACGCGTCGGGCAAAACGCTCGGCCGCTTGTGCTCCGAACTCGCGCGTCGTCTGCGCGGCAAGCACAAGCCCGTCTATACCCCTCACGTCGATACCGGCGATTACCTGGTGGTGATCAACGCCGAGAAGATCGCCGTCACCGGCAACAAGCTGCAGGACAAGATGTACTACCGGTTCACCGGTTACGTCGGCAACCTGAAGAGCGAGACGCTGGGCCAGGCGCTCGAGCGCCACCCGGAACGCGTCATCGAGATCGGTGTCAAGGGCATGCTGCCGAAGAATCCGCTCGGCCGCGCCATGTATCGCAAGCTCAAGGTCTACAAGGGCTCCGAGCATCCGCATACCGCCCAGCAGCCGCAGCCGCTCGACATCTAAGGTAAAGACCATGGCTATCCAGCAGAATTACGGCACCGGCCGCCGCAAGTCTTCCACCGCTCGCGTGTTCCTGCGCAAGGGCGACGGCAAGATCACCATCAATCAGCGTACGATCGAAGAGTTCTTCGGCCGCGAAACCGCGCGCATGATCGTCCGCCAGCCGCTCGAGCTGACCCAGTCGACCGACAAGTTCGACGTCAATGTGACGGTCGCCGGCGGCGGCATCACCGGCCAGGCCGGCGCGATCCGTCTCGGCATCGCCCGCGCGCTGGTCGAGTACGACGAAACCCTGAAGGGCGAACTGCGCAAGGCAGGCTTCATGACCCGCGACGCCCGTGAAGTCGAGCGTAAGAAGGTCGGTCTGCACAAGGCTCGCCGCGCAACGCAGTTCTCGAAGCGCTAATAGTTCTTTTTTCGCGTCGCGTTTTTGCGTTAATATCGGTTCCATAGCCCCGTCGCCAAGCGGTAAGGCACCTGACTCTGACTCAGGCATTCGGTGGTTCGAATCCATCCGGGGCTGCCATACCCAAGTCCGATTCCTGCTTAACGGCTCGAATCGGCGACCTGAAACCCGCCGCAAGGCGGGTTTCTTGTTTTTATCGAAGATGAGCCCGCCGCAAGGCGGATTTCTTGTTCGTGGGGTACGGACCCGCCATCAGGCGGGTTTCTTGTTTCTGTGGCCCGCACCGCCTCCCATGGCAGTGCCGCCAATCCGCGTTTTTAGTCCGCGCCCAAGACCCTGATCAGGCTGATCTCATCGTGCAGCGGGATGCCATGCCGCCCCAGCAGGGGGATGGCCGGGTCGGCCTCGCGTTCCAGGTCGATCGCGCCGGCGGCGAGGCGATGCAGGCGGAAGCCGCGGAGCTGATAGAAACGCAGCGCATCGAGGTTGTCGTTGGTGGTGCGGGTCAGCAGCCGGCCCAGTCCGAGCGCCCGTGCGCGTTCGGCGGCGAGTTCGAGCAGGTGCGTGCCCAGGCCGGCCTGGGCTTGTACCGCGTCGAGGGTGACGATTTCCGACTGCAGGGCATCGTCGAGCAGGGTGATCAGGCCGGCGATCGCGCCGTCCGCATCCAGAGCGACGAAGCCCGGCAGGGCGGCGGCGTCGATCGCGCGGCCGTCGAGCATGATCGTCGGGCCGCCCCAGCGCAGGTCGAGGAAGGCGCGGATGGGGTGGCGGTCGCTGGTGTCGATGGCGCGGGCAGTCGGCATGGCGTCTGGGCGTAAGGGGCGCAGCGCGCCACTGTAGCGCCGGTGCGGGCGTAGATCGTGGCCGATGGCGGGCACAGCCTGTGCGCGAACCCGTCGCAGCGCAGGCGCCGCGGTACGCTGCCGGCCGTCGCGACTGATCGCAGCTGTGACCGCCTGGTCTCCGCAGTTCGCGCTACTCGGCTACCATCCGCGGCGCAGGGGCGGCGAAAGCCGCGTTGCGGAGCGCACATGAGCGAGGATCTGACTCGATTGCTGCATGACTGGCGCGGCGGCGACGTCGTTTCGCGCGATCAGCTGTTCGCCCTGGTCTACGACACCTTGCGCGGCATGGCCGCCGCACGCCTGGGCGCGCGCAACGGCCATCGCACCCTGCAGCCCACCTCGCTCGTCAACGAGGCCTTGATCCGCCTGATCGGCGGCGAGGTCGAGTGGCAGGACCGCGCCCACTTCTATGCGCTCGCGGCGCTGAAGATGCGTGCGGTGCTGGTCGACCAGGCGCGCGCGCAGGCGGCGGCCAAGCGCGGCGCGCGTCCGGTGATGCTGACCTTGTCGCATGCCGACCTGCACGGCGGGCAGACGGTCGGTTTCGACGTGCTGGCCCTGCACGATGCGCTCGAACGCCTGGCCGAGCGCGATCCGCGTTCGGCGCGGGCGGTGGAAATGGCCTATTTCGGCGGCATGGAGCAGAGCGAGATCGCCTGCGTGCTGGAAGTCTCGGTGCCGACCGTCGAACGCGACCTGCGTTTCGCCCGCGCCTGGCTCGGTCAGCAATTGCGCTGAGCGAGCGGACGCGACAGGAGGCGACATGGAAACCCAGCGTTGGCACGACCTGCGCCGATTGTTCGATGCGGTATGCGAGCTGCCGGCCGAGCGCTGGTCCGAAGCCTTGCACGCGATCAGCGACGACCCCGCGCTGATCGCCGAAGCCATGCAGTTGCTCGGCGCGCAGACCGAGCACTTCGATCGTGCGCTACAGCCGCTGAGCGATCTGGTCGCGGGCCTGCCCGACAGCGAACTGCAGGCCGGCGACCGCCTGGGCGCCTGGGTCCTGATCGAACGCGTGGCGAGCGGCGGCATGGGCACGGTGTTCGTCGCCGAGCGCGCCGACGGTCTGTTCCGCCAGCAGGTGGCGATCAAACTGCTGCGCGGCAGCGGCTTCAACCAGGCCGAATTCGCCCGCCGCTTGGCGGTGGAGCGGCAGTTGTTGGCCGAACTGCAGCACCCCAACATCGCTCGCCTCTACGACGGCGGCACCACGCCGAGCGGGCAGCCTTATCTGGTCATGGAGTACGTGCTCGGCCGCGATCTGGACGAATACTGCGAGCAGCGCCAGCCCGATCTGCGCCAGCGCCTGCAGTTGTTCCAGCGCATCTGCGCGGCGGTGCAGAGCGCGCACCAGCGTCTGATCGTGCATTGCGACCTCAAGCCCGGCAACGTGATGGTGCAGGACGACGGCGAGCCGGTCCTGCTAGATTTCGGCATCGCCCAGGTGCTCGACCACCAGGCCGGCGACGACAACGCCTCCTACGGCAGCTTCTGCACCCCGGCCTATGCGAGCCCGGAATTGCTCGGCGGCGCGCGGGTCAGCGTGGTCAGCGACGTGTTCGCGCTCGGGGTGTTGCTGACCGAATTGCTGGCTTGCCGTTCGATCGAACGCGGGCTGGGCGATCGCGACGTCGCGGTGCCGCTGCCGAGCGAATGGGCCGGGCCGGATTGCCCTTGGCGCGAGCGCCTGCGCGGCGACCTGGATGCGATCGCCGCACGCGCCTGTGCGCTGGATCCGCGGCAGCGCTATTCCTCGGTCGAAGCGCTGTCGCAGGACATCGGCCGCCATCTCGCCTGGCGCCCGGTATCGGCGCGCGCACCGACGCTGCCTTACCGCTTCGGCCGTTACCTGCGCCGGCACTGGCGCGAGACCGCGGCGGCGGCGCTGGTGCTGTCGCTGGCCGGCGGCTTCGTCTGGCGGGTCACCGCCGAGCGCGCGCGCGCCGAGCGCGAGGCCTCGGTGGCGCGCGAGGTCAGCGATTTCCTGGTCTCGGCCTTCGATGCCGCCGACCCGCGCATGCGCGGCGCGCAGGCCGGGCAGGACCTGAGCGCGCGGCAGGTGCTCGACGCTTCGGCCGCGCGCATCGAACAAGGGCTCGACGACACCCCGGCGATCCGCGCGCGCCTGCGCGCGGTGCTCGGCCGCGCCTACCGCAATCTCGGCCAGCCGCAGCGCGCCGAAGCATTGCTCGACCAGGCCGCGCGCGAGTTCCTCGACCCGGCGGTGGACCGGCCCGACCAGGCCGCGCAGGCGCTCGCCGATCTGTCGCGTTCGCTCAGCGATCGCCAGTACGGCGCCCAGGCCGTCGCCGCCGCGCGCCGCTCGCTGGCCCTGCGCGAGCGCGACGGCGACCCGCGAGGCCTCGCCGATGCCTACGACACCCTCGGCCTGGCCCAGGTGGCCGACAGTCAGTACGCGCAGGCCGAACGCAGTTTCGAGCGCTCGCAGCAATTGCGCAGCGAACGCGGCCTGCGCCAGTCGCCCGACGAGCGCGCGGCGATGCTCGCTCGCCTCGCCCAGCTCTACCGGCGCCGCGGCGAACTCAAGCGCGCCGAGCAGACCTATCGCGACGCGCTCGAGATCAACCGCGAGACGGGCAGCGACCCGGTCGCCACCCAGGTCAACCAGTTCGGCCTGGCCAGCGTGCTGTTCGGCCAGGGGCGGGTCGCCGAAACCCGCCGCGAGCTGGTCGAGAACCTGAGCCTGGCGCGCGACCTGTACGGCGAGCAGAGCGACATGGTCGCCAACATCCACGTCGATCTGGCTAATGCGACCCAGGACCTCGGCGACTACCGGCAGGCCGGCGAACACTATCGCGCCGCGCTGGAGATCATGGCCGTGGTCGCCGGCGAGCGCAGCCTCGATTACGCCCGGATCCTCAACAACTACGCGGCCCTGGCGCTGGAGCGCGGCGATCTGGCCGAGTCCGAGCGTCGCCTGCGTCAGGCCTTGTCGATCCGTCGCGAGCATCTGGGGCCGGACGAGCGCCGGGTATTGCGCACCGAGAACGGCCTCGGCCTGGTGCTCGCGCGCGCCGGCCGCAGCGAGGAGGCGCGGCCGCTGGTCGAGCGCTCGGCGAGTGTGTGGCGCCAACGCTACGGCGAGGATCACGCCGGCCTGTTGATGGTGGCGTTGACCCGGGTCGAATGGCTGATGAGCCGCGACCGCCTCGACGAAGCCGAGGCCGAACTGGCGGCGATCGATCTGGGTCGCGGCGAGTACAACGCCTTCATGCTGGCGCGGATTCCCGGGCTGCAAGCCGAGCTGGCGCAACGCCGCGGGCGCTGGGACGAAGCCGCGCGGGCCTGGGCCAACGCGATCGAAGACAGTCGCGCCGCTTACGGTGCGCAGCAGGTCAAGACCGCGCGCTTGCGCGTGCCTTACGCTGAGGTGTTGCTGGCGCGCGGCGATGCGCGCGCGGCGACCGCGCAGTTGCAACTGGCCGAGACGGTGTTGCGGCGCGAGATGTCCAGCGAATCGGAACTGCTGCGGCGCTTGCAGGCGGCGAAGCTGGGCGCGCCGCGGGTGCAGGTGGCGGCGCGCTGAGCGGGGGTTGCGCAAAAAACACGCCGCCCGAAGGCGGCGTGTCGGTTCGTTACGGTGGTTACGGCCGCGAGGGGTGGCCGATGCGGTCCTCGCCGATCACTCGACCGCTTGCACGTCGACCAGGCGCAGGCCCTTGGTCGCGTACTTCTCGGCCGACTGGTATAGCGTCTGGTAGCTCTTGACCGCTTCCAGCGCATAGCCGCCGGAACCGGCGCGGAACACGCCGACATAGTTGCGCACGCCGTCCTCGACGAAGCTGTCGACATCGATCAGACGCAGGCCGTTGTCGCTGAGTTCGTCCCACTTGCTGGTGAACGCGGCCCAGCTGTTGGAGCGCCACAGGGCGTGGTTATCGGTGCCTTCGCGGTACACGCCGACGAACTGGCGCTGGCCGTTGCCGATGTCGAAGCTTTCCATGTCGATCAGGCGCAGGCCCAGGCCCTTGGCGATCTCGCGTTGATTGGCGAAGGCGCTGAAGCCGGTGTGGCTCCACAGGCCGGCGTTGCCGTTGCCGGCGCGGAACACGCCGACGTAGTGGCGCTTGCCGCCGCTCAGGTAGGTGGTCAGGTCGAGCAGGCGCTGGCCGTCGTCGGACAGTTCCTTCCACTTGGCGGTGAAGTCGTCCCAGTTGTCGAAGTTGTACAGGGCGCCGGCGCCGCTGCCGCGCTTGTACACGCCGACGAAATGGCGGTCGCCGTTCTCGACGTAGTTCTCGACCTGTTCGAGGCGGAACCCGTCGGCCGACAGCTCCGACCACTTCTGGGTGAACGCGGTCCAGCTTGGACGATTGACCCGCAGCTCGATCTCGCTGCTGGCCTTCCACACGCCGAGGAAGGTCTTGGCGTCGGTCTCGGCGGCATCGAAGGGATAAGCCGTGCTCGAGGGATAGACCAGGCTGTAGGGATGCGGCGCGGAGTGGTTGCTCAGCGGGGTCCAGTCGGTCGGGTCCATGCTGTTGGCGCCGGCCATGGCCTTGGCTTCGCCCCAGGTCAGGCTCTGGATCTGGGCGAAGGTCATCGGCCGCGGACGCAGGTCGTTGCCGTCGCAGGGTGTGCTGGTGCTTTCCTGGGTGACGTGGACGTGCACGTGCGGGCCGCTGGACTTGCCCGAGTAACCGACCTTGCCCAGGTATTGGCCCTGCTTGATGGTCGCGCCCGGCACCAGCAGTTCGGCCGGGATCGAGCCTGGCTGCATGTGCGCATACAGAGCGATCTCGTCGCCGCTCTTGATCTTGAGGAAGTTGCCGCCGGCCGAGTACTGGCCGGTGCTCGGTGCGGTCGGTTCGGGTTCGATCTCCTTGCTGACGCGCGGGTAGTTCTTCCATTCCGGCAAATCGTTGAGCGCGCTGCAGACGATGCCGTCGGCCATCGCGTACAGCGGCAGGCCATAGGCGCGCTGGCCTTCGGCCTTGTTCGGATCGGCGCCCGGACGCTTGGCGTCCCAGGTGGTGCCGGTCCAGCCGGTCACACTGGTGTCGAGGCCGAAGGCTTGGCTGCCGCCGGGGTGGTTGCTCGAGGTCTGCCAGGCTTCGTTGGCGCGCAGGTCGGTGACCTTGCCCGGGTAGCGCAGCGGGCCGTTGACGTTGGTGGCGCGCGCGAACGACAGGTTCTTGATCACCGGGTTGCGGAAGCCCTGCACGTAGACCGCGACCTTGACCGTGCTCGGGTAGGGCGCAGTGATCACGATCGGGTACGAGGACGGCACCTTCGGCGCGTCCGGATCGGCATTGAAGTAATTGCACTTGCAGTTCTGGAAGGCATAGGTCTTGCCCGGGTCGATCTGCACCGGGGCAAGGAAGTTGGACGCGAGCTGGTCGAGGATCTCGACCTTGGTGATGGTCAGCGGCACGGCATCGTCGTTGCGGATGCCCATGCGCAGGGACACGCGGCCTTGCTTGGCGCCGCCGACCTGGGCCGGGCCGATCGCTTCGAACACGACCCGGCCGTCCTTGATCGGATTGACCACGTCGATGGTGAGGGCCTGGGCATGGACGCCGGCGCTGGCGCCGAACCACAGGGCGAGGGCGGCGGGCAGGGCGCGCAGGACGAGAGCGGATTGCGATTTCATGATGGAACTCCGAAGGCATGATTGAGGAATCACGCGGTCGCAGAGGGCCATGCCCTCAACTCGCTGGCGCCAGGGGAATCGTCGACTCCCTGTTCCGGCTCCAACTGGCTGGGCCTGCCCCGGCGAACCCGGGCGTGACCACGCCGCGCTTAACTCAACAAACCGGCAAAGGGCGGCCGGACCCATCACGGCCGCGAAACTTTTTTTCGGGGTAGGCTGCCGGGGCTCGAAACGGCGCCCGCGGACCCCGGGGCGCGCCCCTCGCGGCAGGCGATCCGGTCGGCCCGAATGGGCCCGGCCGCCGCCGGGCGGTGATTACCGGCGCGCGAGTGGTTACAATTGAAACCATCGCGCTGCGGCGCCCTGCATCGACATCGAGGCCTGGATGAAACTCGGATCCCTGAAGGAAGGCGGCCGCGACGGCACGCTGATCGTCGTCTCGCGCGACCTGACCCGCGCCGTGCGCGCCACCGGCATCGCCGACACCCTGCAGCGCGCGCTGGAGGACTGGTCGAATACAGCGCCGCGCCTCAACGCCCTGTCGGACGCGCTCAACGAGGGCCGCGCCACGGATTCCTTCGAGGTCGATTTCGCCGCCCTGGCCGCGCCCCTGCCGCGCGCCTACGAATTCGTCGACGGCAGCGCCTACCTGCCGCACGTCGAGCGCGTCCGCCGCGCCCGCGGCGCCGAGGTGCCGGAAAGCTTCTACGTCGATCCGCTGATGTACCAGGCGGTCAGCGCCGGTTTCTACGGCCCGCGCGATCCGGTGCGGGTGGTCAGCGAGGACTACGGCATCGACCTGGAAGCCGAGGTCGTGATCGTCACCGACGACGTGCCGATGGCCGCCACGCCCGAGGACGCCGCCGGGCATATCCAGCTGATCGGCCTGGTCAACGACGTATCGCTGCGCAACCTGATCCCGAACGAGCTCGCCAAAGGCTTCGGCTTCCTGCAGTCCAAGCCGCGCTCGGCGCTGAGCCCGGTGTTCGTCACCCCCGACGAGCTCGGCCCGGCCTGGATCGACAGCAAGGTCCTCCGCCCGCTGCTGACCCACATCAACGGCGCATGGTTCGGCGCGCCCGAAGCCGGCATCGACATGCAGTTCAATTTCGCCCAGCTCGTCGCCCACGCCGCCAAGACCCGGCCGCTGTCGGCCGGGACCATCGTCGGCTCCGGCACCGTGGCCAACGAAGACACCAGCCTGGGCGCGTCGTGCTTCGCCGAGAAGCGCACCGTCGAGACGCTGGAGCACGGCAAGCCGTCGACGCCTTTCATGAAGTTCGGCGACACCGTGCGCATCGAGATGCTCGACGCCGAAGGCCGCAGCATCTTCGGCGCGATCGAGCAGCGCATGGAACGTCCTTCCGCCTGACGGCAGCGGCGCGTACGACGAGAGGTCGTCCGACGGCACGGCGCAACCGGTAAGGTTTGCGTCCTGCCGATCGGGCAAGGCAATCGAGGCGCATCGGGTGAGCGAACAATTACGGTTGTATTCGTACTGGCGTTCCAGCGCCTCGTACCGGGTGCGCATCGGCCTGAACCTCAAGGGCCTGGACTACGAGATCGTGCCGGTCCACCTGGTCCGCGACGGCGGCGAACAACACGCCGCCGCCTATCGCGAACTCAACCCGCAGGGCCTGGTGCCGGTGCTGCAGCACGGCCAGCGCAACCTGACCCAGTCGATCGCGATACTGGAATACCTCGACGAGACCTGGCCGCGTCCGAACCTGCTGCCGACGACCGCGCGAGAGCGCCAGCGGGTGCGTGCGATCGCCCAGACCATCGCCTGCGAAATCCACCCACTCAACAACCTGCGCGTGCTGAAGTACCTCGACGGCACCTGGAACGTGCCGCAGCCCGAGCGCGACGGCTGGGTCAAACACTGGATTTCCGAGGGTTTCAAGGCGCTCGAGACGATGCTGATCGAGGACGAGGCCACCGGCACGTTCTGCGTCGGCGATCTGCCCGGGCTGGCCGATTGCTGCCTGGTGCCGCAGCTCTACAACGCGCGCCGTTTCGGCGTGCCGCTCGAGGATTTCCCGACCCTGCTGCGGATCGAAGCGGCTTGCCTGGCCTTGCCGGAGTTCGATGCGGCGCGTCCGGAGAACCAGCCGGACTGCCCGCCGGCCTGAAGCCGGCGCCGCGGCCCGAGCGGTCGCGCTGTTTCCAAGCCCCACGAAAAAGCCGGCCGTCTCGCGACGGCCGGCTTTGCATTGCGTGCTGCGTCCCGCGTCAGTGCTGCGCGGCGGTCGCGTCGTACATGTCCGCGTAGGGGTCGTGCTCGCCGGTGCCGCCTTCGGACAGGCGGAACTTCAGCGCCAGGCCGTCGCGCGAGTCGGCGGCCTTGAGCGCCTCCTCCATCTCGATCCGGCCCTCCTTGTAGAGGCGGAACAGGCACTGGTCGAACGACTCCATGCCTTCTTCGAGCGACTCTTCCATCGCCTGCTTGATCTCGTGGACCTGGCCGCGGCGCATCAGATCGCGCACGTGCGGGGTGTTGATGAGGATTTCCGCGGCCGGCAGGCGGCGCCCGTCGACGCCGATCACCAGGCGCTGCGACACCACCGCCTTGAGGTTCAGGGCCAGGTTCATCAACACGTTCTTGTGCGCGGCCTCGGGGAAGAAGTTGAGGATGCGCTCCAGGGTCTGGTCGGCGTTGTTCGAGTGCAGCGTCGCCAGGCACAGATGGCCGGTTTCGGCGAAGGCGATCGCCGCCTCCATGGTGGTGGCGTCGAGGATTTCGCCGATCAGGATCACGTCCGGCGCTTCGCGCATCGCGTTCTTCAGCGCGTTGTGGAAGGCGTGGGTGTCCAGGCCGACCTCGCGCTGGTTCACGATCGACTTCTTGTGCTTGTGCAGGTACTCGATCGGGTCCTCGATGGTGAGGATATGCCCGGCGGTACTGCTGTTGCGGTGGTCGATCATCGAGGCCAGCGTGGTCGACTTGCCCGAGCCGGTCGAACCGACGATCAGGACCAGGCCGCGCGGCGCCATGATGATCTGCTTGAGCACCTGCGGCAGCTGCAGCTCTTCGATGCTCGGAATGATGCTGCGGATGGCGCGGATGACCATGCCGACTTCGCCGCGCTGCTTGAAAACGTTGATGCGGAAACGGCCGGCGTCGGGCAGGGCTAGCGCCATGTTCAACTCCAGGTCACGCTCGAACAGCGGCACCTGGCCCTCGTCCATCAACGAATAGGCGATCTTCTTGACCATGCCCGGGGGCAGACCGGTATTGCCGAGCGGGTACAGTCGACCCTCGACCTTGATGTACACCGGCGCGCCAGTCGTCAGGAACATATCCGACGCGTTTTTTTCCGTCATCAGCTTCAGGAAATAGCCGATGTCCATGCATTCACACCCCTTGTTGACGGCGCGCGCCGTTGCAAGCACGCTGCCGGCTTCCGACAATGTCCGTGCGACATCCCTTCCGTACGGCGCTCCCCAATGACCGCAAGCTTCGCACAAATTCGATTGCCGCTGCTGGCCGCAGTTCTCGCTTCCGGGCTGGCCGGCTGCGCCTCCACGCCTCCGCCGACCGGGGAACTGTCCGCCGCGCAGCAGGCGGTCATGCGCGCGGCCGACGCCGACGCCGACCAATATGCGCCGCAGGACCTCAATGCCGCGCGTACCGCGCTGAGCGCGGCCCAGGCCGCGCTGTCGCAGGGCAAGGACGAGGACGCACGGCGCATGGCGCTCGCGGCCGCGGCCGAGGCCGACCTGGCCTATGCCCACAGCCGCGAGACCCTGACCCAGGCCGAACTCAACCAGCGCAGGACCGAGATCGCAGAATTGCGCAGTCGCCTGCAGGGAGGCGACCGATGAGCGCGCGTCTTCGCGTTATGCGCCTGTTGGCGCTCGCGGCCCTGTCCGTGGCCTGCGGCCTGGCTTTCGCCGCGCCTGCCGACGACCCCGAGGTCGCCCGGCTCGCCCAGCGCGTCACCGCGATCGAGGCCAATCCGGACGCTGCCGCGTTCGGCGCCTTCGAGCGCCTGCGCGCTCGCCAGGCGATCGATGCGGTGCGCCAGGCCCGCAGCCGCGACCGCCTGTGGGCCCTGCGCATCGCCGATCGCCGGGTCGAGACCGCCGAGGTCGTGACCCGGACCCAGCTGGCCCAGCGCGAGGTCGACCGCCTCGACCGCGAGCGCAGCGAGCTGTTGGTCGAAGCCAGCCGTCGCGACGCCGATCGCGCCCGCGCCGAGGCCGAACGCCTGCGCGTGCAGGCCCAGATCCAGGCCGAGGAGGCCGAGCGCCTGCGCCAGGCCGCCGACCAGGAAGCACTGGCGCGCCAGGAGGCCGAGGGCCTGCTCGACAACGTCGCCAACCAGCAGGCGTCCAAGCTGCGCGCCGCGCGCGAACGCGACGCCGAGCTGGCGCGCAAGGAAGCCGAGCTGCTCGGCCAGTCCTCGACCCCGCCGAAGCCGTCCAAGCCGAAGCCGAAGAAGAAGTAAGCCGACCAGATCGTGCCGGGGTAGGCCCCGAATGCCGCGTCGCCATCGCGGCGCCGCGAGACCGCATGCCCGTCCGCCCCGCGCCTTGCCGTATCGGGCGGCTGCGCTTCCGACGAACGGTGCAGGCCGGGGCAGCATTTCCACCGCGGCCCTGTCCATGGCTGTTCATGTTGGCGGGTCCGGCAGTGAATTTCAGATAAAACAATGATTTACAGATGGGTTGGGCGCCTGGCGCTCAGTCTGTCCGCACCCTGAAAACGGTTGCAGGCGCCCTTGCCCGATCCCGGGCACAGGAGTAGGGTCAGATACCCAAGCGGTTCTTCGACCGCTTGGCGAAGAGCCAGGCCGATGACCGATACGCCCTTTCCGCAGGACCCCGCCGCCGCACATCTGCATGCGGCCGGGTTGCGTGAAGTGGACGCCGCACCGCGCCTGATGATCCTCACGGTCCCCCGCAACGCCCTGGTCTGACGGCCGGGGCGTTTGCATTCGTGCTGAAGGAGGCTTTCATGTTCGAAGAACAACCGCAGCCTGAAATCGACGCGCTCATCAAGAGCAATCCGGAATTCAAACAGCTCTACCAGCGCCACAAAGACCTCGACAAAAAGGTCATGGACGCCGAACTCGGCGTACTGCCGATCGACGACACCACCCTGGGGCAGATGAAGCGCGAGAAGCTGGCTGCGAAGGACCGCTTGACCCAGTTGTACGACCAACAGCATTGATCCAGGCGGCATCGGCGCGACGCCGGTGCGGCGCCCGTCGGCAAGGAGCTTGCCGGCGTTGATCGTATGGACCCCGACCCGCCTGCGGTCGGCGGCTCCAGGTCTAGCGCGGGCGGTGGCGGCCATCCTCGTCGGTCGCCACCGCTCGCGGCTACCGAATCCTTCGAAACCCTGATCCTGCGAAACCGGATCTTCGAAACCTGATCTTCGAAACCGGATCTTCGAAACCTGATCTCCCTAAACCTGATCCCGTCTCGCACGGTCGAGGCGCGAACCCTGCGCGCGAAACGTGGCCGCCGTCGACGACCCGCGCCCCCGATCCGATCCGAACGCGTCCACGCCGCAGCGCAGTCCGCCGAGGCCTCGCTAGAATGGCCGGGTCCGCCGCATGGTCGCGGCCTACAGGATTCGCATGGCCATTCATTTCTCCGTACTCGAACTCATCGGCCAGACCCCGATCGTCAAGGCCCAGCGCCTCGATACCGGCGTCTGCGAGCTGTACCTCAAGCTCGAATCGCAGAACCCCGGCGGTTCGATCAAGGACCGCATCGGCCTGTCGATGATCGAAGCGGCCGAGAAGGCCGGCAAGATCAAGCCCGGCGACACCCTGGTCGAAGGCACCGCCGGCAACACCGGCATCGGCCTGGCCCTGGTCGCCCAGCAGAAGGGCTACAAGCTGCTGTTGGTGGTCCCCGACAAGATGAGCCGCGAGAAGATCTTCAACCTCAAGGCGATGGGCGCCCAGGTCGTGCTGACCCGTTCGGACGTGGCCAAGGGCCACCCGGACTACTACCAGGACCTCGCCGAGCGCATCGCCCGCGAGACGCCCGGGGCCTACTTCATCAACCAGTTCGGCAACCCCGACAACCCGGCCGCGCACGAATTCGGCACCGGCCCGGAAATCCTCGAACAGATGGGCGGCGAACTCGACGCCATCGTCTTCGGCTGCGGCAGCTCCGGCACCATGACCGGCCTGTCGCGCGCCTTCGCCAAGCTCTCGCCCAAGACCGAGCTGGTCCTGGCCGACCCGGTCGGCTCGATCCTCGAGGAATACATCAACCGCGGCACCTTGTCGGACAAGTCGGCGAGTTGGTTGGTCGAGGGCATCGGCGAGGATTTCCTGCCGCCGATCTCCGACTTCACCCGGGTCAAGAAGGCCTATGCGATCAGCGACAAGGAAAGCTTCCTGACCGCGCGCGCCCTGCTTGAGAAAGAGGGCATCCTCGGCGGCTCCTCGACCGGCACCCTGCTGGCGGCGGCGCTCAAGTACTGCCAGGAGCAGACCGAGCCCAAGAAGGTGCTGGTGTTCGTCTGCGACACCGGCAACAAGTACCTGTCGAAGATGTACAACGACTACTGGATGCTCGACAACGGCTTCATCCAGCGCGAACAGCACGGCGACCTGCGCGACCTGATCCTGCGCCCGTACTCGCAGCGCGACACCGTGGTGGTGGGGCCGGGCGACCTGCTGGTCACCGCCTACCAACGCATGAAGTTGTACGACGTCTCGCAGCTGCCGGTGATGGACGGCGAGCACATCGTCGGGATAGTCGATGAAAGCGATGTGTTGCTGCACGTGTACGGCGACGAGTCGCGCTTCCGCGACCCGGTCTCGACCGCCATGGTCAGCAAGCTCGACAAGATCCCGGTCGGCCAGCCGATCGAATCGCTGCTGCCGGTGTTCGATCGCGGCCACGTCGCCATCGTCGTCGACGGCGAGCGCTTCCTGGGCCTGATCACCCGCATCGACCTGCTCAACTTCCTGCGTCGCCGCGTGCAGTAAGCGCCAAGGCCTTCCGCCCGCACGCCGGGCGGAGGTCGTCCGGCCGGTTTTTGGGGGGCGGAGCGGCGCGAGCCGCGACCCCTGTCGGGTGAGGCGAAAGCACACTCGAAGGGGTTGGCTCGGCTGCGGCTCGGCTCAGGCCGCTCCCGTCCACCGGTGGGCGCATCCGCCCAGATACCGGTGAAACGCGCATTCAGCTTGTGCCGGCGCGCCTCGGGGCCGCCGTCGGTGCCAGGCCGCCCATCTGCATATCCCGCCTGCATCCGACCTGAAGTGAGGCGGCGTCGCGGCGGCCGGTCGCAGCGGCAATGTTAGAATTCCCGGTTGCGCCAATGAGCGGAATCGGAAGCATTCAATGAGCCAACAGCAGCCGGAAGACGGGGCCCGCAAGTTCGGCCTGGGTACCCTCGCGATCCATGCCGGTCAGTCGCCCGACCCGAGCACGGGCGCGGTGATGCCGCCGATCTATGCGACCTCGACCTATGCCCAGAGCAGCCCCGGCCAGCACCAGGGCTTCGAGTACTCGCGCAGCCACAACCCGACCCGCTTCGCCTACGAGCGCTGCATCGCCGGCCTCGAAGGCGGCAGCCACGGCTACGCGTTCGCCTCCGGCCTGGCCGCGACCTCGACCATCCTCGAGCTGTTCGATGCCGGCAGCCACGTCATCGCGATGGACGACGTCTACGGCGGCACCTACCGCCTGTTCGAGCGCGTCCGCCGCCGTTCCGCCGGCCTGGATTTCAGCTGGGTCGACCTCAGCGACGTCGCCGCGTTCGAAGCCGCGATCCGTCCCGAGACCAAGCTGGTCTGGATCGAGACCCCGACCAACCCATTGCTGAAGCTGGTCGACATCGCCGCCATCGCCGCGATCGCGCGCAAGCGCGGGCTGGTGGTGGTGGTCGACAACACCTTCTCCTCGCCGATCCTGCAGCGCCCGCTCGAACTCGGCGCGCACATCGTCATGCACTCGGCGACCAAGTACCTCAACGGCCACTCCGACATCGTCGGCGGCATCGCCGTGGTCGGCGACGACGCCGACCTCGCCGAGCGCATGACCTTCCTGCAGAACGCGGTCGGCGCCGTCCAGGGCCCGTTCGACAGCTTCCTCGCCCTGCGCGGCCTGAAGACCCTGCATCTGCGCATGAAGGCCCACTGCGAGAACGCGCAGGCGCTGGCCGAATGGCTGCAGACCCACCCGGCGGTCGAGAAGGTGATCTACCCGGGCCTCGAATCGCACCCGCAGCACGAGCTCGCCAAGCGGCAGATGCACGGCTTCGGCGGCATGGTCAGCATTTACGTCAAGGGCGGCCTCGACGGCGCGCGCCGGATGATGGAGCGCTGCGAACTGTTCACCATCGCCGAATCGCTCGGCGGCGTGGAAAGCCTGGTCAACCACCCGGCCATGATGACCCACGCCTCGATTCCGCCGGACCGCCGCACCGCGCTGGGCATCACCGACAACCTGGTGCGCCTGAGCGTGGGCGTGGAGGACGGTGTCGATTTGATCGCGGATTTGAACAAGGGGTTGAGCCCGTGAAGGTTGCCAGTAGCGTTTGGGAGGATCTCCGCAAAGGGTTCTTCAATGTAGATCTGTGGTGGATGTTGGCTACACAGGACATTCGTCAGCGATATCGCAGATCGATGATCGGCCCGTTCTGGATCACCATCACCATGATTGTGGTGATCGCCGGTTTGGGGCCGCTGTATGCACGGCTGTTCAATATGGCGGCTGCAGATTACGTGCCGAATCTTGCCGCAGGCTTGATCGCTTGGTCGCTGATTTCCGGAGGCTTGACCGAGGCCTCGAACGCCTTCATCAGTTCAGAGAATCTGATCAAATCGACGGGCGCGCCGCTAACAGTGCACGTGCTGCGAGCGACGACCCGCAGTTTGCTGCTGTTCGCACACAACCTTGCGGCGCTGATTCCATTCCTGTTGATCTATCAAGTCAATCCGGGGTGGGAGCTGTTGCTGCTGCCGATCGGGTTGTTGATATTGACCGTTTTCATTGTTTCTTCTGGCTATTTGCTCGGTACCTTCTGCGCGCGTTTTCGCGATATGCAGCAGATAATCTTGAACATACTTCAGTTCGCGTTCTTTCTCACGCCCATCATCTGGAAGCCCGGAGCGCTTAGCGGTCGGGTAATGATCGTCGAGGCGAATCCGTTCTTCTGGTTGATCGAGATTATTCGCGCGCCGATGCTCGGCTATGCCGCAAAGCCGCTCTATTACTTCAATGCGATAGCTTTGACCACGGTCGTAACCGTGGTCGGTCTTTTCATGTTCGCGCGGTTTCGCCGTCGCGTTGCGTACTGGGTCTAATTCATGGCGAAGATTTCAGTCACCAATTGCACCCTCGACTATCCGCTTTATGGAGTGTCGAGCCGATCCCTGAAGAAGATGGTCATCAATGCCGCTACAGGCGGCAGAATCGCCGCCAACTCGAAAGACATCACTGTCGTTCGGGCGCTGAACGAAATTAATCTTGAAGCTTCTCCCGGTGATCGCGTCGGCCTGTGGGGGCATAACGGCTCGGGTAAGACGACGCTTTTGCGGGCGCTCGCCGGAATTTATTCCCCTAGCGAGGGGGCGATCGAGATTTCCGGCTCGATCGCGAGCCTGATCGATCCCGCGATGGGTTTCGAGCAAGACGCTTCGGGGCATGAGAATATTACCCTGCGAGGGCTGCTGCACGGTATGAGCCGCCAGCAGATAGAGAGTTTGCGCGACGATATTGCCGAATTTTCCGGGTTGGGCGATTATCTGGATCTTCCGGTCCGGGTATATTCGAGCGGCATGCAAATGCGTCTGGCATTTTCCATCGTTACGGCGGTGGCCGCTGACATCATTCTGATGGACGAGTGGTTGAGCGTCGGCGATGCCGAGTTTTCAGCCAAGGCCGAAAAGCGGCTAAAAAATCTAATAGACAATGCCAAGATCATCGTCCTGGCGTCGCATAATCTTGATCTGATACGCAGCGTGTGCAATCGAGTGATCACGCTGGAGCACGGAAAGATCGTCTCTGAAGAGTTTTCGGCAGCGCAGTAGTCGCGTTTGGGGGTTTTGGTGAAGATAAGGATTGAGCCGTACTACGACTGCCGCGCTATCGGGCAGGAATCAGATGGGATTTGGGAAAGCCTTTCCGCCGACCCGCAATTTCTCATCAGGCCCAGAGGCGGCGGATGCTTCCCATCCGGGGCGTGCCGCTTCGTCTTCGAGACCAAGGTTGGTAGTTCCAAATGGATCGACCCTGCCATGTACTTCGATCTCGGCGAAGGCATCGGCGAGGCCGGCAAACTGATGCTCCATCCGGAGCCCCGGCCTCCGGGGGATCTGGTGTCGTTCCTCGTCAACATTCCGCCGAATGCAAGGGCGATTCGTTTCGATCCGACCTGTGCGGCCGGCATTTTTGCGCTCAAGCCCGTGGTCAACATGCAACGGTTTTGGTTGGTGTTGAGCGCCGCACGTAAGCTAGCCGGGGTATGGCGCGAGCAAGGTATAATGGCGCTTGCCAATCGCGTGATTGGGAATCAACGGGACGTCCAGAGTCTGGCCGGTCGGTCGATACAGGATGCTTCGGCCTTCCAGCGGCAAATGGTAGAAGTACTGACCAAGCGCGATCGTGAGTTTATCGCGGCACCCGCACTGCAAGCCGCACCGGATGTGGGCGTCAGGTTGGTGGCGTACTACCTGCCGCAATTCCACCCCATTCCCGAGAACGATCGATGGTGGGGCAAGGGTTTCACCGAATGGACCAATGTCGGCAAGGCTATGCCGATGTTCGAAGGCCATTGTCAGCCGCGTTTGCCCGGCGAACTTGGCTACTACGACTTGCGCAATCCGCAAATCATGCGCGACCAGGCCAAGCTGGCCAAGCAGCATGGTATCGAGGCGTTCTGCTTCCACTACTACTGGTTCGACGGACATCGTCTGCTGGAGTCGCCGGTCGAGGCCTTTCTCAAGGATCCTTCGATCGATATCGGTTTTTGTCTGTGCTGGGCCAACGAGAACTGGAGCCGTCGTTGGGACGGTTCCGAACAGGACGTGTTGATCGCCCAGAATCATTCGCCCGAGGACGACATTGCGATCATCGACGATCTCATTCGGGCATTTCGCGATCCGCGCTATCTGCGCGTCGATGGCAAACCTGTAATG
Organism: Lysobacter sp. CA196; assembly: GCF_052078695.1. NCBI lineage: Bacteria > Pseudomonadati > Pseudomonadota > Gammaproteobacteria > Lysobacterales > Lysobacteraceae > Lysobacter > Lysobacter sp. CA196. Next base: position 36,225 of record NZ_JBQJIN010000002.1, read on the forward strand.
ATCATTTATCGCGCCGCTATCCTTCCGGATGTTAAGGAAACCTTGATGCGTTGGCGCCAACGCTGCATCGAACAAGGTGTCGGCGAGATCCACATGGTCGCGGCCCAGAGCTTCGGCCTCAAAGATCCTACTTCGCTGGGCTTCGATGCGGGTGTGGAGTTTCCACCGCATGGCGTACAGGTGTCTGAGAAGCAGGGCGGCTACGAACATTTCGATGAGGATTCGAAAGTCACCATCTATGACTATCGGGACGTCGTAGCGACCGAGTCGGTGCGGACCTATCCCGACTATCGGCTTTATCGTTGCGCTATGCCGGGTTGGGACAACACGGCTCGTAAGGGCAAACGCGCTCACATTTTTGCCGAATCCAGCCCCAAGGATTTCCGAAAATGGTTGAATGCCTTGATCGACCAGAGTGTGCGCCAAGCGCCGCCCGGCGAGCGTATGGTCTTCATCAATGCGTGGAACGAGTGGGCCGAGGGCGCGTTCCTTGAGCCAGATCGCCGTTATGGCTACGCAAATCTCATGGTGTGCCACAATGCCCTGACTCGTATCGAGAAGGTCGCCCGGCCTAAGATCAGCGTCATCATGCCGACTTACAAGCATGAGCGGTATGTCGAGCAGGCTATCCGCAGTGTGTTGGATCAAAGCTTCGACGATTTCGAGTTGCTCGTGATCGACGACTGTTCTCCGGATGGGACCTATCAGGTCGCCGAGAAGGTCCTCGCCGAATTCGATGCGTCCGGCAAGGCGCGTCTGTATCGCATGCCGATTAATGCTGATGCCTTCAACGTGATCAACTTCGGTATCGCGAATTCAAGCGGAGAGTACATCGCGATAATTAACTCCGACGATGCATGGCCGGCCAATCGCTTGGCCACGCTGATCAGCGCAATGGAGAAGGAAAAATCGGGGCTGGCGTTCGGTCGCGTGACGGTAATCGATCAGGACGGCGGAGAACTGTCCGAAGATCATCCGGTGGCCGCAGAAGTGTATCGTCGACAAGAAGAGTGTTTCGAGTCGTCGGATCCGCTCATGGTCCATTTGCTCAAGTACAACGTATGCGTAACAACGGGTAACTTGGTATTCACCAGGGCGTTGTTCAATAAATTGGGCGGTTTCTCCCAGCTAAGGCTCTGTCACGATTGGGATTTCGTGCTCAGGGCCAGCTTTCATACTCCGCTGTTGATGGTGGACCTGCCGGGTTACTTCTACCGGATGCATACCAGCAACACGTTCTCCGCTTCGACTCATCTGTCCGAGCCGGAAACCGAAACGCTTCTGAAGGGATTTTTCAAAGAGTTCAGGCGGCATCCTCAGTATCCGTTGCTTCGGAAGAATACCTCGTTCCGCGAGCTGATGATGTCTGACCAATATCGCTGTTACTACGATCTGTCCAACGACGACTAAGCGGAGAATAGTGTGAAGCCATCGGATTTTTACGAAGCGGCGCGTGGCACCAGCATCGATGAGTGGTATCAGGCGTTGATCGGCTCAGTCTCCGATAGGGACTGGAACGGGTTCCAGTTGCCGGGTTTTCCGCCCGACGAGATTCAGGCGGGCTTCGTCGGCTCCTCCAACGAACATGCCTTGACCGAAGCATCGGTGTTCTATCGGGTCATGCACGAGCATATGACCAAACACGGAGTGACGCTGGGCGACAGCGACAACGTGCTCGACTTCGGCTGCGGTTGGGGGCGCTACATGCGCTACTTCTATCGCGACCTGCCTTGGGATCGCTTGTATGGAATCGACCCCTGGTTCGACGCGATCGAAATCTGCAAGCGCACTGGAGTGTACGGCCAGCTGATCAAATGCAATCTGCTGCCACCGACGCCCCTGCGCGATGGGATGTTCAAATTGATCTTCGCCTATTCGGTCTTCTCGCATCTCAGCCCGAAGGCTGCCAATGCATGGATCGCGGAATTCGCGCGCATCGTCGCTCCCGGCGGGCTGTTGGTACTGACTACGCAAGGCAGGACTTTCATCGACTTTTGCGAGTCCCTGCGAGCTGCTCCTCCAGCGACAGAGTGGCATCGGGGTCTGCAGCAATCCTTCGTGGATGCGGACAAGGCCCGGAAGGAGTACGACGAAGGGCAGTATCTGTATCAGCCCAGTAGCGGCGGACCGGAGCTTCCCGGTGAGACCTATGGCGAAGCGATCATTCCAGAAGGTTATGTGAGGGCGCACTGGTCCAAGTACTTCGAAGTCTTGGACTATATCGACGACAGAAATTATCTGCCGCAGGCTGTAATGGTTCTGAGGGCGCGCTACTGACCTCCGCGACTTTCGTGCCGAAAGTCGGCTTGTGGCCGAGGGGGCGAGGCGTGGCGAAAGGGATTGCCTTACCAGGTATGAGGTCTCAGTCGCAGAATCGAGGTTAGCCTTTGATGATCGTGCCCCCGGCCAGTAGCGAAGAACTGAAGATCGTTACCATTGATGTTTGCTCGGAGACAACTATGTATACGTGGGAGCGACATCTGGGACAAACCATCTCCGGCGAAGAGTTCGAGGACTCTTATCGTGGGCAAGCCAGGAGCGAATTGACCGGTTTGTTTTCGGCTGACCGCAAGCTGCTGTTGGATATCGGTTGCGCCAGCGGCGCGACTTCGGCCCTGCTGAAGCAGACTATCCCGGGGCTCGTGGCTTGGGGCGTCGAGCCGGAGTCCGCTGCGGCCGCGATCGCGGCTCAGCGCATCGACAAGGTATTCGCCCAGAAGCTGGAAGATATCGACCTGCATGCCGAGGGCCTCTCCCACGGTAGCGTCGACGCCGTGTTGCTTGCCGATGTGCTCGAACATATGTACGACCCTTGGCGGGCGTTGCTGCAGATCAGGCCTTTCCTGGCAAAGAATGCTGAAGTCGTTATCAGCATTCCGAATGTGCGTAATATCACATTAATATCCGATCTCGTAGATGGTCGCTTCGATTATCAGAAGTGGGGTTTGCTGGACATCACCCATATTCGCTTCTTTACCCTCGACGGCGCGATTCGTATGCTGCAGGAAACGGGCTATGGTGTGCGCCATGTACAAGCGAATGTGGATCCGCCGCTGTCAGGAGTCCTGAATGCGGGATTGCCGGCCGACGGTAGTCTGAAGTTCGATCGGATTAGCATCTCTAACGTAGAACCTCGTGAACTGGTCGAACTGTGCGCCTTGCAATTCTTTATCAAGGCAAGTCCCGTGCATGTGGAGTTGGTGGGCTACGGCACCACGCCGGAAGTCGAAGAGTCCGCTGCCGAACAAGGTGCTGTTCCTGCGGAGCTCACGACAGAGGTGCAAGCGGAAGGTGATGGCGAGCCGCAAGCGACCACCGAACACGAAATCGAGAACTCCTCGGGGCCGGCCGCTTTGACGGAGTCGTCGGACTCCAGTTTGGGACTCGACGAGACAGACCAAGAGCTCCACTCGAGCGACGACGCACCACGGGTAATCCTGTCATCCGACATCGAACGATCTGAGCCGCCGGAAGCTGCGGAATCTGCCGAGGAAGAACAGCAAGATGCCATGGACTCGCGGGAGCAGGAGGATTCCTAAACGAAGCGGGAATGACACGATTGTTGGCGGATGCGGACCATTCGGAATAGAGAGTACTTGCAAGAGGGGTAATGAGTGAAAGACAACAGGTTTCTATTCGGATTCGTCGCAACCCTGGTCGGATGCTTCTCCTTGGCTGGTCTATACGTGGCGATCAAGGGGCCCGGTGGCACCGCAGTGGAATCCGTTGTCGGTGCTGCTCAACAAGCACCCGCTCAGCCTCGCTCGTTCAAGGATGGCGACGATGTCGCTTTTCTCGATGGGACGGCCTCCGCTATCACCACGGCGTCCGTTGCCGGCGGCGAATGCGCGCTTGATTATCTTGGGCAGGACGGCGCTGCGTCGTCGGCGAAGGTACTCAAGAAGGGCGCGCCGACGAAGATTTCGGGGTGGGCCGCCCTCCCGGCCGAAGGCCCCGTAAAGCGTATGCTGCTGGAATGGAAGCCGGTAACCGGGAGCCCTGCGTTCGATGGTTTCGTCGCGCTCAATTTCGCCCAACGCAGAGACGACGTCGCTGCAGCCAAGGGCGGCGAAAGGTATCGTAATTCCGGTTACGATCGCTATGGTCTGATCAAGGATATTCCCGTAGGGACTTATCGTCTGTATCTGGTTCTCGACAAGGGCGACGAGCTGTTCCAGTGCGACTTGGGTCGGGAAGTGGCGGTCGAGTGATCATGCTGTGCTTCGGGGTCGAAGTAGGGTTCAACGGGAACGAAATGAATTACGCATCGTTGGAAAAAGCGGCGCCACGATTGACCTTGTTGGCGACGCTTGGCGTTTTCGTGGCGCTGATGTTTCCTTTGTTGAAGTCGTACCCTTTCAGCGATGACTGGTCTTATCTGGCGGTCCTGCCGGCAGGATCGCTTCTGACGCTGGATTGGGTTTTCGGGCTGCATAACGATCACCGCATCCCTATTCAGAAGTTGCTGCACTATTTGCTGCTCAAGTCGAGTGGTGGCGACTTCCGTTTGCTGATGATGCTGAACATGGCATTCGCCGCGGTGACTGCTTACTGCTGGATGCAGATCGCTTGCTTGATGCGCGACGGCCGCAGGTCTTTCGGCGACGCGGTGATCCCCTTGATTCTATTGGGCGGTGGCTTCAACGCCGTATCTTGGGGCTTCAGTTTTCAGTTCGTGTCCTCGGTTGCTTTCGTTTCGCTGAGTGCATGGTTCGCCATATGGTATCTGCGCGGCCTGATGCATCATGGCGTGGAGTACGCGTTTATATGCCTGACACTGTGCGCCTGGTCGGGAGCCAACGGAATCATCAGTTCTGGTCTTCTCGGCGCTGCCTTGGTGCTGCTGTGCGCTTGGGAGCTTCGCCGGCAGTCGAACACGCGAAGATTCGCGAGACTCTCGTCGGTTGCTCTTTGGTTCTTAACCCTCGGCGGATTGATCGCCACTTGGCGCCCGTCTGGTGCGACCTCGCAGTCCGAAAATGGCCTGGCCGAAAACCTTCCTCCATTTGTGCTTGGGATGTCCAAGTCTTGGATGGGAGTGTTTGCGGTTCCGCTGGGTACGGTGAAACTTATAGCAGCGCTGGCGATTCTGTGTGTGGCCAGCTTGTTGGCCTTGTGGCTGTTCTGGGGTAGTTATCGGCGGCGCGAGCGTCATGCCTTCGAGCACTTGGTCATCCTGGCGGTGCTGGGACAGACCGTGGCGACGATACTCGTGGTAGCGGTGTCGCGCGCGGTAGCGCAGCCCTGGACGCCATGGCTGGAGCTGCATTACGGCTTCCTCACAACGCTGATCCCCCTCGCCGCTTGGGCCATACTCTCCCGACATATGCCCCGGAGAATCGAGCGTTTTGCATCTGTAGTACTGATAGTGTTCGCTGGGCAGATGTATTACGCCAATACGTCATGGCGTATCCGGTCCTTGCGCGAGGGCTATCCGAAAGTCGCAGCGGCGCAAGCGGCTTTACTTAGCTCGCAGGATCCTTCGGCCGCCGTCAACGAGAACATGTCCGAATACTACTATCTCGACAATCCCGATGCGCGTAAGGCGATCACCGGTGCGATTCCCTTGCTGAGGCAGGTGCCACTTTGGCAACCCGGGCCGCAGACGCCTCAGCGATGATCGCCGAGGGTAGGTGGTCTGTCTCGCTTCGCATTGAGCCCGGCCTCAAGGCTGGGTGCGGAAAGTAAAGTGCTTATGGCCGATATAGCTGGTAAACACCGGCACGATTACGCCGATCGCATGAGCAATGGCTTCGGGATGAAAATTCATCGTCAACGCCGGGAATACCCAACGCGCGAAGGCGAGGCTGATCGCGACGGTCTGAGCGACCGCCGCCAAGTTGACCAATAGGAACCAGAAAGCCTGGTTCTTGATCTCGTTGTTGGCTTCGGTAAATACGAATAGCCGGTTCAGTGCAAATGCCGTGATCATGCCGGCGATATACGCCAGCACTATCGCCGGCACATAAGGCATGAGCTTGCTGAAGAGTATGCGCGACCCGAAATTGACGCAGGCGGCCGTGCCGCCAGCCACTACAAAGGCCAAGAAGCGTCGGCTGATCATTCAGTGTCTACCCGAGGCGGTGCCATTGGGCTGTTTAGTTGCCGCCTCGACTAGGCGCCGAGCCGTTGCGATGCTCTCGTTGATTGAGCGGTCTTCTGGGTAGTAATACGACGTATCGGCCATGAAGAAGCCTTCCACCGGAGTCTTCATCGGCGGCAGCATCTCCTGGAAACCAGGCGGGCAGATGGTCTGAGCGAAGTCGTAGCGGTGGCAATGGCGGGCGAGAACCCAATCCTGCCGGAATGCCGGATTGATCTTGGACAGATAGCCGATGACCTCGTCGATGAGTTGGTCGTTCGGTAGCGACCACTTGGGATGGGTCTTGGGCATGTAGAACGGTGCGTACAGGATATGTTCGCCGTCGCGGGTACCCGGATTGAGGTTGGAGTACTCGATCACACCCGGAATCTCGATGCTTGCATCGCTGATGTTCATCCAGAAATTCTCGCTCACGGCGTGCTTGAGCTTCAGGATGACGCAGGCAACCGGGATATTCTCGATTTTGCGGATGCCATCGGCGAACTCGCGCGGCAGGCCTGGGACCATGCGCGGCACATATTGGATCGGAGCAGTCGATAGCACTGCGTCGTAGGCACGATCCTCGCCTGCGATGCGAACGCCGGCGACACAGCCGTTCTCGACGTTGACCTGGTCGATTCCTTGTTTGAGATGGATCCGTCCGCCTCGTTCAAGGATGAATTTCTCCATCACTTCAAGCAGGGTGTCAGAGCCGCCTTGGATATAGCCGAGGCTCTCGCTGAGCAGGCTGCGCCGGGACAGGGCAATGCGCTTGATGCGCGTGCCGATCCACGAGGCAGACAGGTTCTCGGTGTACTCGAAGAACTTGAGATAGAAGGTGCGGCGCCAAAGTACGTCGTAGCCGCGTTCTCCGAGCCACTTGCGTAGCCAGACGGTGGCGCTGACCTTGTCCAGCGCAGTCCAGTCCTGGATGCCCTTGGTCACCATGACGTGTAGTGCGTAACGGAACTTGCTGATCAGGCCGAGCTTAGGGAAGGCCAACAGAGCGAATGGAGTGCCCCACTTGTACAACTTGCCCTCGTAGTAGTAGCCCATTTTGGTATCGGTCCACTTAAGGCGGTCCGACAAGCCGAGCTCGGCTAGCAGCTCGAACAGCGGGTAGTCAGTCTTGCAGATGAAGTGGTAGTAGCGCTCGATTTTCAGACCGTCGAAGTTGAAACTGGCCGACATGCCGCCTATGCGGTCGTCGCGCTCGTAGATGTCGACTTCATGCCCCTGCACGAGCAGGTCCATGGCGGCCATCAGGCCCATCGGGCCGGCGCCGACGATGGCGAACTTTTTCTTGCTAGCGGTCATGGTGGGAGACTCAACGCTTGAGGACGATGTGGCTATAAGTGGGGTCGCAGTAGCTCTCGAGCACCGCGTCCTCGAAGGAATGCTGGGTTACGCCGAACACGGCCCGAGTGTCCACGCCCTTGAAGTCGTCGCCGGCGGACAGCGCCTTGAGCTGGTCGGCGGTGAACGGGGGTTTGCGACTGAACAGCGCATAGGTGCGCAACAGGAAGGCGAAAAAGCCGATCGGGATATGCACGATCCAGGTACGTAGCCCTTTGGCGCGCTTGATCGTCTTGATGATGTCGACGTAGTCGATACGGGTGTCGCCGACGATGTCATAGGCCTCGCTTTCCGGTTCACGCTCGATGCACTTGACGATGCAGCGGCAGAAGTCACGCTCGTACAGCGGTTGACGCATGAATTTGCCATCGCCGGGAATGGGGAACACCGGCGTGAGGGCCATGAAACGCGACAACCAGCCCAGATGCTTGGGGTCGAACCAGCCGAACATCAGCGTCGGCCGCAACACGCAATGGCGCAGGCCGCTGTCGACGACCATCGCCTCCTGCACCTTCTTGGTATTGGTGTAGTCGTCGTCGGCCACCGAATTGACTACCGAGGAGCTGATGTGAACCAAGTAGGGCACCTGCTGCTGTTTGCAGGCGTCCAGAACGATGCGGGTGGCGTCGAGGTTGTTGCGGGTGAAGAGTTCACCGTGCTTTCCGGTGATCTGCGCGTGCAGTTGCACCAGACAACGTGTATCGCGCAGGGCCGGCTCCCACTTTGCCCGCTCGGCGGGTTCGGCCAGGTCGGCATGGATGGTTTCGACGTCGGGATGCAGCGACTTGAGGATGTCGAGGTTGTGCGCGTGCTTGTCGATCGCGACCAGACGGGTATAGCCCTGTGCCTTCAGTTCGACGATCAGGTTCTGGCCGACCAGGCCGGCAGCGCCGGTGAGGACGATTTTGGTGTGCTTGTCGTTCATCGGTGTGCGATTCAAAGCTTGATGCGGCGGAAGACGAATTCAGGGATGCTCTTGATCACCTGCATGATCCCCCACCAGAACCACGGCAGGTAGGCGACGGCGCGGCGCTTGTCGACCGCACCGGCGATGCCGCGTGCGATCTCGTCCGGCTTGGCCCATAGCGCGCCCTTCTTGAACGACTGGGTCATCGGCGTGTCGACGAAGCCCGGCTTGATGGTCAGCACATTGACGCCGCTTGCATTGAGGCGTTGGCGCAGACCGCTGAGGAAGGTGCTGACCGCGGCCTTCGCGCTGCCATACAGGTAATTGCTGGCGCGGCCGCGGTCGCCGGCGACCGAGGAAATCACCGCCAGGGTAGATCCGGCCTTGAGCCGCGGCGCGATCGCCGTGGCCAGGGCAATGGTCGACAGGCCGTTGGTCGAGAACTCGCGCAAGGCCAGCTCGACCGAGGCCTCGCAAGCCGGTTGGTCGGGCAGGGTGCCGTGGGCGATCAAGACCAGGTCGATCTCGCCGAACTCGGCCCAGGCACTGTCGAGCGCGGCTTGCTGCTGCTCGTAGGCATTGACGTCGAGCGCGTACGTGGCGGTCTTGGCCGCACCGCGCACGGCCAGGTCGGCGGCGATGGCGTTCAAGCGTTCGAGATCGCGGCCGACGAGGAATAGCGCGCCACCGCGTGCGGCATAGACGCGGGCGGTGGCTTCGGCGATCGCCGAGGTCGCGCCGATGATCAGAACTCTGTGCATGCTTACTCCATCACCCGGCGCCAGAAGCCGGACGAGAACTGCGGATCGATGTGGGCGCTGAAGCGCTCCCACTGCGGATAGGCGCTGCGGAACAATGGACCGGACATGCGCGCGTCCTTGGCCGGATACACGGCGCCGCCGGCTTCGGCGACGACGGCATCGAGACGGTCGAGCAAGGCAAAGATTTCCGGCCCGGTGTTGGGGAAGTCCAGGGCCAGGGTGGTGCCTGGGCGCGGGAACGACAGCAGGCCAAGAGAGGGAATCTCGCCGAACTCCTTGAGCACGGCGAGGAACGAGCCGCTGCCGCTACGCGAGATTTCGCCGAGCAGGGCGGCGATCCCGTCGCGTGCGGTCTCCGGCGGCAGCACGCACTGGTGCTGCAGAAAGCCGCGCGGGCCGTACATCCGATTCCAGTCGCGAATGCCGTCGAGCGGGTAGAAATACGGGCCGTAATGCACGGCAGCGCGTTGCCGCGGTGTGCACTGACGATGGTAGTAAAGCCAATTGAACGGACGTAGGCTGAGTCGGTTCACCAGCGACATGGGCGGCGTAAATGGTATCGCTAGTCGAGCATTCGTCGGCGGCGGCCGCAGGGCGGTGTCGCCGGGCGAATGGTCGGCGCGCAGGAAGTGGCCACGTCCGAGCGAGCGGCCGCGGGCCAGGCAGTCGATCCAGGCGACGGTGTATTCGTGGCTGTGCGCCGACTCCGCGGATAGGGCGAAGAAATCGTCGAGGTGGTCGAAGCGGATCGATTCGGTTTCGAGCCAGGGGCCGGGCACTCGCTTGAGCTGCACTTCGGCCCAGACGATCACGCCGGTCAGACCCAGGCCGCCGACGGTCGCCGCGAACAGATCGTCCTCGGGCGTACACAGCTGCCGACTACCATCGCTGCGCAATAGTTCGAAGCAGCGCACGTGGTGGCCGAAATTGCCGGAGCCGTGGTGGTTCTTGCCGTGTACGTCGTTGGCGATCGCTCCGCCTACGGTCACGTAGCGAGTGCCTGGCGTGACCGGCAGGAACCAGCCCTTGGGCAGCGCCACGGCGATGATCTCGGCAAAGGTCACCCCGGCTTCGCAGCGCAGCACGCCGTTGGCGGGATCGAAGCTCAGGAAGCGGTCGAGGCCGCGCGCATGCAACAGGGTGCCGTCGGGGTTGAGGCAGCTGTCGCCATAGCTGCGGCCGTTGCCGTGGGGCAGTGCGCTGCCGTCGAACACCGGCAACGCGCGGCGCCGGTCGGTCAGCGACAGGATCCGCTGGCGCGCCAGCGGGTAACGGCCCCAGGACTGGCCGGGCTCGGTCATCCGATCGCGCCCAGCGCGAGCAGGCCGCACAGCGCGATCACGATCTGGCTGGCGCGGTCGGTGACCGCAAATACCACCGGATCGTCGTCCATCGCGCCGCGATGAGAAATGATCCACAGCCGACTGATCCAGTACAGAAGCAAAGGACAGATCACCCACAGCACCTGCGGCCGTGCGTACAACGTCAGGCTTTCCGGGCTGTTGATGTAAAGCGCGAACACCAGCACGGCGAGATAGCCCGCTGCGGCGCCGAGTGACTGGATCAGCGGCAGGTCTTCGACCGAATAACCGCGTCCGCTCGCCGTGTTGCGGCCGCTACCGAGTATCGCCGAGAGCTCGGTGTAACGCTTGAGCATCGCCAGGCTGAGGAAGATGAACATCGAGAACGCGAGCAGCCAGAACGACAGCGACGCGCCGATCGCGGCCGCGCCGCCGATGATGCGCACGGTGTATAGACCGGCCAGCAGCACTACGTCGACCATGACGATGCGCTTGAGGCGCAGTGAGTAAGCCAGGGTCATCGCGTAGTAGCCGACCAGCACCAAAGCGAACCAGGGGCTGGCGAGCAAAGCCACGGCGAAGCCGGTAAGGGTCAGCAGCGGCGCTGCGAACAGGCCATGCAGCAGCGGCAGGCGGCCGGCGGCGAACGGCCGCAGGCGCTTGCGCGGGTGCTGTCGGTCCGAGGGCAGGTCGAGCAGATCGTTGAGTACGTAGACGCCGGAGGCGCACAGGCCGAAAGCGAGGAAGGCGAGCACCGAAGCGATCACCGCCTCGGCGTCGAAGAACCGATGCGAGGCCAATAGCGGCAGGAACACCAGCAGATTCTTCAGCCACTGATGGATGCGCAGCGCCTTGATCCAGGTCTTGAGTCCGGCAGCGGTGGGCGGTAGTTGCTCGGCGACAGTGCCGACCCGCGCTGCGCGCTCGGCGAGGCCGCGCGGACCGTTGACCACCCAGGCGTGGCGCGCGCGCGCCCACACGGTAAGGTCGACGCTTGCGTTACCCATATAGTCGAAGCCGCGCTCGCCGAACCGTTCCACCAAGGCCTTTGCCTTGTTGGCACCGGACAGGTTGACGCCGTTGTCGCTGGCCAGGACCAGATCGAACACGCCCAAGTGTGCGGCGACCTGCTGGGCGAACTTGGTATTGCTCGCGGTGCACAGCACACGCGGCCGCGCTTGGGTTTTGCGCAGCGCTTCGACGACGCGATCGTCGTAGGGCAGGGAGCCTGCATCCAGTTCGACCCGCGAGGCGATTTCGTGCTTGAGCGCCGCCTTGCCACGCAAGAGCCAGAACGGCAGCAGGAACAGCAATAGCGGCTGTTTGCCGAGCAAGGCCAGTAGCGATTCATAGAGCAGGTCGGACTTCAGCAGGGTGCCGTCGAGGTCGACGCACAATGCGATGCCGTTCTGCTCGGGATGGGTCTTATGTTCCGTCAAGGCTCGGGAGTCCTGAGTCGTAGGGGCCGCGTCTTGTCCGGGCAACTGCCGATACGGGGGCATGTCCGTATCGGCAGCATGCCGGGCGACCGTCGCCGTGGCGTGGCATGAGGGGCAACCCGGCCGCTGGCGCGATCAAGCCAGCGCCGCTTCCAGCTCCGGCAACAGCTTGAACAGATCTCCCACCAGGCCGATATCGGCGATCTCGAAGATCGGCGCTTCGCCGTCCTTGTTGATCGCGACGATGGTGCCGGCGTCCTTGATGCCGGTCAGGTGCTGGATCGCGCCGCTGATGCCGACCGCGACGTAAAGCTCGGGCGAGATGATCTTGCCGGTCTGGCCGACCTGCATCTCGTTGGGCACGTAGCCGGCGTCGACCGCGGCGCGCGAGGCCCCGACGGCGGCGCCGAGCTTGTCGGCGAAGTCGTAGATGATCTTGAAGTTGTCCGCCGAGCCCACGCCGCGGCCGCCGGACACGACGCGCTTGGCGCTCTGCAGGTCGGGGCGGTCGGACTTGCCGGCGGCCAGGCCGACGTAGCGGGTGTGGGTCGGCAGAGTCGCTTCGACCGAGGCGGCTTCGACCGCGGCGCTGCCGCCCTTCGCCGCTTCCGGCCACGAGGCCGTGCGCACGGTGGCGACCACGGTATGGTCGGCCGGGGCTTCGACGGTGACGATGGCATTGCCGGCGTAGATCGGGCGCTTGAAGGTGTGGCTGCCGTCGACGGCCATGACGTCGGAGACCTGGGCTACGCCGAGCAGGGCGGCGACGCAGGGCATGAGGTCCTTGCCGAAGGTCGTGCTGGGGCCGAACACGTGGCTGTAGCCCTTGGCCAGCGCGGCGACCTGCGGTGCGAGCACCTGCGCGACCGCGTTGGCGTTGGCGGCATTGGCGACGGTCAGCACCTTGGCGACGCCGGCGATCTGCGCGGCTTCGGCGGCGACCGCGGCCGGGTCGGCGGCGAGCACGACGAGGTCGATGGAGTCCGGCTTCAATGCCTGCGCGGCCGATACGCACTTGGCGGACGACGCGTTGAGCTTGCCGTTGAGATGTTCGGCGACGATCAGAACCTTGCTCATTACAGCAGCCCCTTAGCCTTGAGTGCGGCGACCAGTTCGGCCGCGTCCTTGACCATCACGCCCTTGCTGCGCTTCGGCGGCGGCGCGTAATGGGTGGTCTTGAGCGTGTCGCCGGTGTCGACGCCGAGATCGGCGAACGCGATGGTCTCCAGCGGCTTGCTCTTGGCCTTCATGATGTCCGGCAGCTTGATGAAGCGCGGCTCGTTGAGGCGCAGGTCGGTGGTGACCACCGCCGGCAGGTCGACTTCCAGGGTTTCCAGGCCGGCGTCGACTTCGCGCGTCACCGTGGCCTTGCCGTCGGCAACCTCGAGCTTGGAGGCGAAGGTCGCCTGCGGGCGGCCCCACAGCGTGGCCAGCATCTGGCCGGTCTGGTTGGCGTCGTCGTCGATGGCCTGCTTGCCGAGGATGACGATGTCCGGCTGTTCTTTCTCGATCAGCTTGAGCAGGGCGCGCGCGGCGGTCAGCGGCTGGATCGGCTGGTCCGAGACCACGTGCAGGGCACGGTTGGCACCCATGGCCAGGCCGTTGCGCAGGTGCGCCTGGGCGTCGGCCGGGGCGATCGTCGCGACCACGACCTCGGTGGCGATGCCTTTGTCGCGCAGGCGCAGGGCTTCTTCCAGGGCGATTTCGTCGAACGGATTGGCCGACAGCTTGACGCCGTCGGTGACCACGCCGGAGCCATCCGGCTTGACCTGAATGCGGACGTTGTAGTCCACCACGCGCTTGTAACCGACGAGGATCTTCATCGTGCGGGGATTCCTTGTGGGGGTGCTGGGCCGGGAGCGGCCGAGAACCGCCAATTCTAGCGGAGACCGTTCTATCGCGCAGGGAGGCTTATGTCCCCGCCCGCGGCTCGATGATCAGGGTCTGCACGCCCTCCCAGGCCGTTTGCGGTTCCAGGTGGACGGGGGCCAGTACGTTGCCGGCTTCGACGCAGATAAAACGCCGATATTGGTCCCCACCGAGGTCGTTCAGGCTGGCCGTCAGCGCGGCGCCGGGGTTCCATACCACGGTGTCGGCAAAGCCCGTGCTTTCCAGACGCAATAATTGGTCGCCATCGGTGACGCGCAGCGGCCTGTGGGTGCCGGTGTAAATGCGATCGACCTCGCCCTCGAAGCGCACCGGGGCATCGGTCGCCTCGACCGGTTTACCGCCGTCCGCCGAATCCAGGTACGGCCGGTCTTCCAGCCCGTGAATGAGTGTGCCTTCGATATCGGCCACGCGCAGATAAGTGTGCAGTGCCACGGTGAACTCGAATGGGGCACTGTCGACATTGCGTACCGTCAGGCCGATGCGCAGCCGGTCGTCGCTGGGTTGCAGGACCAGCTCGGCTTCGAACCGGTGCGGCCAGTGGAGGCGAGTGTTTTCATCGTCCCGCAGACAGAACGCCAAGCCTGGAGCCGCCAGCGGGCTGGGGATGACTTCCCATATGCAAGTGCGAGCGAAGCCATGGCGCGGCCCGCTGCCGCGACCGCCGAACTGCGGAAAGATCACCGGGATGCCGCCTCGGATCGCCTTGCCGGCACCGAAGCTGGCGCGAGGGCTAAGGAAAAGGCGTTCCTGGCCCTGGCATTGCCAGGACACGGCGTGTGCGCCGAATGCGGTGGCCTGGATCTCGACTCCGCCCGGAACCTGGAGGCGCAGAGCGTCGGTAACTGCGTCGTTCGAGTCGGGAGCCACAAGCCTGTCCTTGGTAGGGCGGAGTCCGCCGTCGGTACGCCGGCGCGCGTCCGATAGGACGTTCGCAGGATTCTATAGGCCGCGGCCCGGCGTGCCGACGGGCCATGCGGTCACGATACATGAAGCCTCCGGCTGCCCGGCCGGGCTATTCTTGCCCATCCCCATCTTTCGGAGCCGGGATGCTGCATCCTGTCGTATTGAGCGGCGGCAGCGGTTCGCGCCTGTGGCCGCTGTCGCGCGAGAACCAGCCCAAGCAGTTTCTGTCGCTGATCGGCGATCGTTCGCTGTTCCAGGAAACGGTGCTGCGCGCCTGCGCCCTGCCGCAGGCAGGCCTGCCGGTGACGGTTTGCGCCGAGGGGCATCGCTTCATGGTCGGCGAGCAATTGCAGGGCATCGGCGTGGGCAGCGGCGGCATCCTGCTCGAACCCAGCGCCCGCAACACCGCGCCGGCGATCGCATTGGCCGCCTTGCATCTGCTCGACCAATACCCCGACGCGGTGATGCTGGTCCTGCCGGCCGATCATCTGATCGAGGACGAGTCGGCTTTTCGGGCCGCGGTCGAACGTGCGGCCGTGCTTGCCGAGCAGGACTGGCTGGTCACCTTCGGCATCCAGCCGGACTACCCGGAAACCGGCTATGGCTATATCGCTCGCGGCGAAGCGCTCGGGCAGGACGGCTACCGGGTGGCCCGTTTCGTCGAGAAGCCGGCCCTGGCGACGGCGCAAACCTACCTGGCCGAGGGCACGTATTCCTGGAACTCGGGCATGTTCCTGTTCAAGGCCGAGCGCTATCTCGAAGAGCTCGCGCGCTATGCGCCGCAGATCCATGCTGCCGCGACCGCGGCCTATGCGACGGCGCAAAGCGATCTGGACTTCATCCGCGTCGGCAGGGACGAATTCGCGGCCAGCCCCAGCGATTCGATCGACTACGCGGTGATGGAGAAAACCGAACGCGCCGCGGTGGTGCCGGTCAGCTGCGGCTGGAGCGACATCGGTTCCTGGTCGTCGCTGTGGGCGGTGGCCGAGCGCGACGAAGACGGCAACCGTTACGAAGGCGACGTGATTTCGCTGGATACCCGCGACAGCCTGGTGCGCGCCTCGGAGCGGCGTCTGATCGCCACCATCGGTGTGGAGGATCTGGTCATCGTCGATACGCCCGACGCCACCCTGGTCGCGCGCAAGGACCGGGTGCAGGACGTCAAGACCATCGTCGATCGCCTGAAGAAGGCCGGGCGTCAGGAGCATCTATTCCATCGCAAGGTCTACCGGCCTTGGGGGTATTACGATTCGATCGATGTCGGACCGCGCTTCCAGGTCAAGCGCATCGTGGTCAAGCCGGGTGCGGCCTTGAGCCTGCAGAAGCACCACAAGCGCGCCGAGCACTGGATCGTGGTGTCAGGCGTGGCCGAAGTGACCTGCGACGATAAGGTGTTCGACCTGCACGAGAACGAGAGTACCTACATCCCGCTCGGCAGCGTCCATCGCCTGCGCAACAACGGCGCCGAGCCGGTCGAGTTGATCGAGGTGCAGTCGGGCGCGTATCTGGGCGAAGACGATATCGTCCGCCTTGAGGACGTGTACGGGCGGTCCTGAGCCGTCGGTCGCGATCGCGCATGAAGAAACCGGCCGCCTGGCCGGTTTCTTCTTTGTGGCCTCGTCGATGCGAGGGCCGTGTCGACGCTCGCCGGTGCGAGCGCGAGCGGCTCAATCGACCTGCATCGTCGCCAGCAGCTCGGCCAGCACCTCGGCGAACCGCGCGGCGCTGCCTTCGGCGTGGGCGAAGAACAGCGAGGGCTCGCACAACTCCAGTTCCAGCAACTGCGGCTGGCCTTCGCCGTCGCGGATCAGGTCGACGCGTGCGTACGGCAAGGGTTCTTCGAGGTCGAGCCGCGCGGTCATCGCGGTCAGCGCATGCAGGGCGACTCTGCGTTCGTCGTCGCCGGCCTCGCGCGCGGTGATGCGTTCGACCGCGCGCAGGTTCAGCGCATCCTCGCGTTGCAGCATGGCGCCTTTGCGGATGGCGTGACTGAACACCCCGTTGAAATGCATCAGTGCGGTCTCGCCGTCGCGGTCGACCGAAGCCAGATAGGGTTGCAGCATCGCGCTGCGGCCCTCGTCGAGCAGGCGCGCGACGTGGTTGGCCGCGGCGAATTCCTGCGCGCGCGCATAACGCTGGGTGTCGCGCGAGCCGGCGCTGATTGCCGGTTTGACCACGAACTCCTCGGCATCCGGATGGGCCGCGAGAAACTCCTGCAGGGCCGGCAACGGGTCCATGTCGGTTTCGACGAACGCGCTCGGCACCACCGGCACGCCGCGTGCGGCGAGGTCGGCCAGATAATGCTTGTCGGTATTCCAGTGCACCACCGGCCAGGGATTGAGCAGGCGCGTCTGGCTGTCGACACGTGCGCACCAGGCCAGGAATTCGTCGAGGCGTTCGGTGTAGTCCCAGGGCGAGCGCAGCAGTACGGCGTCGTATCGTGCCCAGGCCACGCTGGGGTCGTCCCAGGCGCGGATCTCGGCGGCGATGCCGCGTTCGGTACAGGCCTGGAGCAGGGGCGACAGGTCGTCGTCCTGCCCGGCGGCGGCGATGGCGGTGACCAGGGCGAGTCGGCTCATGTCGCAAGTCTAGCGTCGGCACACGATCGGGGCATTGTCGCGGTATTGCCCGAAAGTCCGCTACGTCCCGACCCGGCCGCAGGCTAAACTGCGCCCATCCCGCAAAGGAGTTGTCCCATGGCCGAGGCCATCGCCGCGACGCCCACCGGCGCCGCGAAGAGCAAGCTGTACCCCAGTGCGAAACAAGCCCTGCACGATGTGGTGGCGGACGGGCAGACCCTGGCCGTCGGCGGCTTCGGCCTGTGCGGCATTCCCGAGGCCCTGATCGGCGCGCTGCGCGACAGCGGGGTCAAGGGCATCACCGCGATCTCCAACAACGCCGGCGTCGACGGTTTCGGCCTGGGCCTGCTGCTGGAAACGCGCCAGATCAAGAAAATGATCTCGTCCTACGTCGGCGAGAACAAGGAATTCGAACGCCAGTTCCTGTCCGGCGAACTCGAACTCGAGTTCAACCCGCAGGGCACCCTGGCCGAGCGCCTGCGCGCCGGCGGCGCAGGCATCCCGGCCTTCTTCACCCGCACCGGCTACGGCACGGTCGTGGCCGAGGGCAAGGAGACGCGCGAGTTCGACGGCCACCATTACGTCATGGAAACCGCGCTCAAGGCCGACGTGTCGTTGGTCAAGGCGTGGAAGGCCGACAAGGCCGGCAACCTGGTGTTCCGCAAGACCGCGCGCAACTTCAACCCGGCCTGCGCGATGGCCGGCAAGGTCTGCATCGCCGAAGTCGAGGAACTGGTCGAGGTCGGCGCGATCGATCCCGATCACGTGCACCTGCCGGGCATCTATGTCGATCGCATCGTCGTCAATGCGACGCCGGAGAAGCGCATCGAGCAGCGGACGGTGCGGGCTGGCTGAGCAGGAGGGGCCGCGTCGTTTCGATTTCGCGCGTGCCGAGTCGACCGACGCCTTGAAGTCGAAGCGATCGTCGAGACTCTCCCGCCTGTCTTTCCGAGCTCGTAGCCGTTCGGCGTAGGCAGCTGCTGTCCTTAGCCGATCCGATTTTTCAGCTAATTACGGGAAAGCTGCCGGAGCCTATCGCGGCAGACCGATTTTCTCCGCTGATGATCCATTTGCGTCCACCTATACAGGAAGAACACTCAATGTCTTGGACTCGCGATGAAATGGCGCAACGCGCCGCGCAGGAACTCACCGATGGCGCCTACGTCAACCTCGGCATCGGCCTGCCGACCCTGGTCGCCAACTTCATTCCCGACGGCATGGACGTGTGGCTGCAGTCCGAGAACGGTCTGCTCGGCATCGGTCCGTTCCCGACCGAAAGCGAAATCGACGCCGATCTCATCAACGCCGGCAAGCAGACCGTGACCGCGCGTCAGGGTGCGAGCTACTTCGGCAGCCACGACAGCTTCGCGATGATCCGCGGCGGCCATATCGACCTGGCGATCCTCGGCGCGATGCAGGTCACCGACAAGGGCGACCTGGCCAACTGGATGGTGCCCGGCAAGATGGTCAAGGGCATGGGCGGCGCGATGGATCTGGTCGCCGGCGTCAAGCGCGTGGTGGTGCTGATGGAGCACAGCGCGAAGAACGGCGAGCACAAGATCCTGCCCGAATGCACGCTGCCGCTGACCGGCCTGGGCGTGGTCGATCGCATCATTACCGAGCTGGCGGTGATGGACGTGACCGAGCGCGGTCTGGTGCTGGTCGAGACCGCTCCAGGGGTGAACGAAGACGAACTGCGGGCCAAGACCGGAGTGCCTTTGCTCGCCGCCTGAACAGCGCAGTGGCGGCCTCGCGAGGCCATGTACAGCAGTTCATCCGCAAAATTGAGACGAGGTTCTCAATTGATGTCGCGTGCGTTTTCGACGGCCATTGAAGTATCTCCGCCACGGATGCAGGATGCGGCGCTGCTTTTATTTGGCTGGTCGCGATGCGCAATTTGGCTTTCCTGGGGATGCTGGTCCTGTTCGTGGCCGGCTGCACGTCATCCGACTCCGGTCGTTCCTCAGTCGGTCCAAGGCTTGCGAGCGGAGCGGCGACGCCCGCTCCGGCAATGGGGACGGCACCGAGTCCATTCGCAGATCCGGTATCGGCGCGGCTTGCGACGCGACGGGCCGCCGCGGCCGGCTTCGCACGTCTCCCCGATCGCGGCGATTTGGCCGTTTATCCGCCCAAACAGCCTGCACTCTCCGAAGGCGCCTATACCTGGCATCGCGTCGAATTGAGCGAGGAGCACGCGCTCGCCGCGATCGCCGGCGGCCATTTGCGCATCACCACGCCCTCGGGCGAAAAACTCGACTTCCGTTACGAGCGCCATGTCGAACATCCGAGCGGCGACTGGACCTGGGTCGGACGCATCGAACGTGGCGGCCTCGCCCAAGAGGCCATCATCACTTTCGGCGAACGCGCCGTGTTCGGCAGCATCGCCCAGCCCGGCAAGCCCGCGCTGAAGTTGACCTTGCGCGACGGCAAGTCCTGGTTGGTCGAGACCGATCCGGCGAAGCTGGCGCTGATCGACAACGCGCGCGGCCCCGATAACGCAGACGACTATCTGATACCGAGCGCGGCGGCGAAGGCATCGAGCGTCGCGCCGACCAGCGCTTCGATCGGCGCCGCCGAGACCGCGGCCGACGGCCAGGTCCTGGTCGATGTCCTGGTCGGTTACAGCAACGGTTTCGCCACCGGCTTGGGCGGCGCGTCACAGGCCGTCACCCGGCTCAACTACCTGGTCGAAGTCACCAATCAGGCCTACGTCAACAGCCAGATCACCGCGCGTATCCGCATGGTCCACGCCATGCAGGTCAACTATGCGGACAGCTCCGACAACGGCAGCGCGTTGGAAAAGATGACCGGCACGCGCACGACGCCGGTCGATCCGGCCTTCAATGCACTGCGTGCGGCGCGCGACCAATACGGCGCCGATCTGGTCTCGTTCGTGCGCAAGTACGATCGCACTGCACAGGACGGTTGCGGCATCGCATGGTTGCTCGGCGGCGGCCAGCAACCGATCACCACGTCATCGGCGCCCAACGGTTATTCGGTCGTCAGCGATGGGCGCCAGAACGACGGCGGCACGACCTATTTCTGCCGCGACGAAACCTTCGCGCACGAATTGGGCCACAACATGGGCGCGCAGCACGATCGTGCGACGGCCTCCTCGGGCGGCAGCCTGCAGTACGGCGCTTACGCGTATTCGTTCGGCTACAAGGCCGGTGCCGGCAGCGGCAATTTCTACGACATCATGGCGTACGGCGATCCGGGCCAGACCTCTTATCGGGTTTTCTCCAATCCGCGACTGACGAGCTGTGGCGGTTTCGTATGCGGCGTCAGCGGTCAAGCCGATACGGCGCAGACCCTCAACCAGACCATGCCCATCATCGCGACGTTCCGCGCATCGACTGTCGTCGATACCGCCAAGTCCGGATGGATGGTCGGCGTCGGAGGCAAGTGCCTCGACGTGCGAGGCAAAGCGACTTCTGCTGGCTCTGCGATTCAAGTCTGGGATTGCAGCGGCGAAGTCCACCAGCAGTGGTCTTTCGCTAACGAGCTCGGAGCGATCATCGGCGTGGGCAGTGGCCGTGCGCTCGACGTAGCGGCCTACGGTACCGCGAACGGATCGCAACTGCAGTTATGGGATTCAGCCGGTACCAGCAATCAGTCTTGGTACTTCAATGGCTCGGCTGTCGTGGCCAGCGGTGGACGGGTGCTGGACGCTGCCGCTGGTTCTTCCGCTAATGGCACTCTTATCCAGCTTTGGGACAGCAGCAATACGCCGCATCAGACATGGTTCTTCGACTCTCTCAGTGGAGAAATCAAAGGTAAGGACGGGAAATGCCTCGATGTCCAAGGGGCCGGCACCGCGTCCGGTACTCCGGTGCAGTTGTGGGATTGCAACTCGAATCCGCAGCAAAAATGGCGATTGGGTGCGAGAGGGCAGATCCTCGGTTACGGTAACAATTGCCTCGAAGTCGCAAATGGTCGGTCCGACAACGGAGCTCCGGTCAGGATGTGGCAGTGCAATGGTCTGCCCCATCAGTCGTGGGCGCTGCGCGGAGAAATCCGCAGCCGGCTCAGCAATCGCTGTCTCGACGATCCCGGCTACGGGCAGTACAACGGATCCAGAGTGCATATGTGGGACTGCCACCTCGGACTGAATCAACGCTGGACATTTTATTGGAAGTAACCGAGCCGCGTTCCATTTCTACGTATGCAGACCGATGGTGTTGCGTGCGAACGATGGAATCAAAAAACGGCGCGATCATGACTGATCGCGCCGTTTTCGTTTTTCGGATTGCTGGCTGTAATACCGCTCAGAGGTTCTGGTAATTCGGCCCCGCGCCGCCTTCCGGGGTGACCCAGTTGATGATCTCGTACGGGTCCTTGATGTCGCAGGTCTTGCAGTGCACGCAGTTCGCCGAGTTGATCTGCAGGCGCTTGGCGCCGGCTTCTTCGACGATCTCGTAGACGCCGGCCGGGCAGAAGCGCGTGCAGGGGTTGCCGTATTCCTCGGCGCACTGGGTGATGCAGATGTTGGTGTCGGCGACCTTGAGGTGCACCGGCTGGTCTTCGTCGTGCTCGGTCGCGGCGAAGTACACCGAGGCCAGGCGATCGCGCGGGGCCAGGCTGCGGTCGACGTAGTCGCGCTTGGGCTGTTCGGCTTCGCCCAGCTTTTGCAGCGACGACCAGTCGGGTTTGTTCTTCAAAGTCCACGGCGAAAGTCCGCCGGTGACGGTTTCCCAGGCGGCGTTGAGCATGCCGAACCACAGGCCGCGCTTGAACGCGGGCTTGATGTTGCGGACCTTCTTGAGCTCGGCCATCGCGTCGGAGGCGCGCAGCTTGGCGTCGAAGCCCTCGCTGCTCAGCGACTGCGCCAGGTGTTCGGCGGCGAGCATGCCGGAGCGGATCGCCTGATGGGTGCCCTTGACTTTGGGCACGTTGAGCAGGCCGGCGGTATCGCCGATCAGCAGGGCGCCGGGCATCTCGACTTTCGGTAGCGACTGGTAGCCGCCGGTCACGATGGCGCGGGCGCCGGCCGAAACGAGGGTCCCGCCCTCGAGCAGCGGCTTGACCATCGGATGGTTCTTCCACTGTTGGAAGGCCTCCCACGGCTTGTAGTCGGGGTCGCGGTAATCCAGGCCGCTGACGTAGCCGAGCGCGATGCGGCCCTTGTCGAGGTGATACAGGAAGCTGCCGCCGTAGGTGTGGCTGTCGGCCGGCCAGCCGAAGCTGTGCACGATCTTGCCCGGGCTGACCCGGTCTTCGGGCACCTGCCACAACTCCTTGATGCCGATCGAATAACCCTGCGGGTCGCTGTCGGCATCGAGCTTGAAGCGTTTGATCAGGCGCTTGGTCAGATGGCCGCGCGCGCCTTCGGCGAACACGGTGACCTTGGCGCGGATGTCGATGCCGGCGGTGAAGCCGGACTTGTGGCTGCCGTCCTTGGCGATGCCCATGTCGCCGATGCGCACGCCGGCGACGCGGCCGTCGGGGTCGTGCAGGGTCTCGGCGGCGGCGAAGCCGGGGTAGATCTCCACGCCCAGGGCTTCGGCCTGCGGCGCCAGCCAGGCGCACATCGCGCCGAGGCTGACGATGACGTTGCCTTTGTTGTGCATGCCCGGCGGCACCGGCAGCTTGCGGCCGCCGCTCTTGCTGAGCAGCCAGAACTCGTCGTCGGTGGCCGGCACGCAGATTGGCGGCGGGTTGTCGCGCCAGTTCGGCAGTAGCGCGTCCAGGGGGCCGGTCTCGATCACCGCGCCGGACAGGATGTGCGCACCGATGGTGCTGGATTTTTCGATCACGCAGACCGACAGCTCCGGATTGAGCTGCTTGAGCCGGATCGCGAACGACAGCCCGGCCGGGCCGGCGCCGACGGTGACGACGTCGTATTCCATGACGTCGCGTTCGATTTCGATGGCTGGCGTGTCGGACGGCTGGACCGTATCGATCGGCTGTTCGCTCATGCTGGCGGGACTCTGGCGTGCGATCCGCCTATTGTCGCGGGTTTGCGGCGGCAGCGCCAAATCGGCCCGGACCGGCGTCGCATTGCGCCGGCGTTTAAAACGCTTTGCGTACTGTTGCGCACGCGTTCCCGGACGATCGCGGCGACGGGCGTATGGCGCCCGGCTGGCCGGGGCCGGGCCGGCGCAAGATCCGGATCGCGAGGCCCGCGCGACGCGTGCTAGCGTGCCGCCATGCCCTTGCAACGCCTGCCTCTGGAAGACGCCGAACTGGCTTTCGATCCGCACTGGCTGGAGCGCCACGCCGCCGATGCCCTGCACGCCGCCCTGGTCGAGGACATCCGCTGGGAGGTGCACCGCATCCGCCTGTTCGGGCGCGAGCACGATTCGCCGCGGCTCAGCAGTTGGATCGGCGATCCCGAGGCGCACTACCGGTACTCCGGCGCCGACTTCCGCCCGCATCCCTGGCCGGCTGCGCTGGCGCCGATCCGTGAGCGGCTGATGAGCGAACTCGGCGTCGGTTTCAACAGCGTGCTCGCCAATCGTTACCGCGACGGCCGCGATGCGATGGGCTGGCACAGCGACGACGAGCGTGAGCTCGGGCGAAGGCCGGTGATCGCGTCCCTGAGCCTGGGGGCGACGCGGCGTTTCGCACTCAAGCACCGGCGCCGCGCAGAGCTGAAGGGTGCGCTGGAACTGGGGCACGGCAGCCTGCTGGTGATGTCGGGGCCTACACAGGCGAATTTTCGCCATGCGCTGCCGCGCACGGTGCGTCCGGTGGGCGAGCGGATCAACCTGACGTTTCGGGTGATCGGGCCGCGGGCTTGAGATGGTCTTGGCTTTGCGGTGGCTTGCGTCGCAGTTGAGTCGGCGCGGTTGCGGCTTGCGCCGCTCCTACTCAAGAGCCAGCGCGGCCGGGCGTCCTCCGCTTACGGCCGCTGCCAGGCGCGGACGTAATCGACCCAGGTGGTCGCCGATTGCGTCGTCGCCGCGGGCGGTTTGCCCGCGTAGACGAAATGGTCGATCAGGATCGAGGTGTCGATCTGGCTGACGTTGGCGGTGGTGCGCACCAGTCGGCCGTCGATGTAGAAGCGCGTCGCATCGGGGGCGATGTCGGCGCCGTAGACGTGGTAGCCGGCGCTCGGGTCGAAGCCGGGCGCGTGGATGTAGCCGTCCAATTGCTCGACGCCGTTCTTGATCACGTACTGGTTCAAGTACAGCCGGCTCTTGTTGTCGGAGTAATACTCGAACACGTCGGTCTCGTTCCATTGCTGCGCGCCGGGGGCCTGGAAGGTCCAGAACGCAGGCCAGAAGCCGGCTGCGGCCGGCAACTTCATGCGCGCTTCGATGAAGCCGTAGCGGAAGTTGTAGCGCTTGTGCGAGGACAGCAGGCACGAAGTCCAGTCGTAGCGGCGGCCCGAAGGCGAAGTCGCGGTCTCGCGCTTGGCGAGCATCGACAATACGCCGTTGCCGACCGAACAGTTCTTGCCCTGGTTCCATTCCAGTTGCTGATTGCCGGGGTTGCCGTGGCCGTGGTCGGCCTCGGCCGAAGAGTCGTCGGCCCACTTAGTCCAATCGACGGCGCTGCCGTCGAACTCGTCGCCGAAGCGATAGACCCAGTTCGTGCCGGCGCCGAGCGGGCGCGTCGCGGTCGGGTCGGTGACCGGCGCCGCGGTTACGGCGAAGCTGCGTTGCGGCGCCAGATCGGTCCAGCGCCCGTTGGCGTAGTAGGAAACCCAGTAACGATATTGGCCGACCGGGAAGCGGCCGTTGCCGGTGAGTTCGCGCACGCTGGTGCCCACCGTATAGCCGCTCTGGTGGCCGAGGTCGAAGTTGCGGTCGGCGCCATCGCGCACCGCGAACACGATCTGCTCGTAGGTGACCGGTTGCGGGTTCGCCAGCTGCGCACCGAACAAGACGTTGGTAGTGGTGTCGGGCGCCTGCACGTCGCGGCCGAGCGCATGCAGCGGCGTCGCGCCGATGGTTTCGTAGTCGATGGTGCCGGGCGGCGTGGCCTGGGCCAGACCGGCGCAGACGATCAGTTCCAGGGCCATCGCAAGTGCGAGCAGGGCGCGCCGGGCGCTGGCGCGACGGCGTTGCGAGAACGGTGCGGTCATGCCTATCCCCTGTGTGCGCCACGACGGCGCCAGGGCAGTCTAGGTAGCGGGTCCAGGGCGGCTTGTGTCGCCGGTCACCGCGTACATTCTTGCGCAAAGCCTTCACGCGATGTTCGCGAGAGGCCGGCGCCGCGGCGGCCTGGGGAAGGGTGCGGCCGCGACGGCCGCAACGCGATCAGCGCTTGTGGGTCTTGTCGTGCGCGTCGCCCGAGGTCAGCGTCCAGCCGGCGATCTGGCCGGTGATGGTTTCCAGCGAGCGCTCGAACGCTTCGACCACGTCGGGCACCGCGGTGGTCGCGGCCGGTTGCGCCTGCAGGAAAGTGTGCGAGGCGACGACCTTCTGATCGGCGTTGTGCATCAGCTTGGCGTTGATCTCGATGGTCGCCGACGGCACCGCCGCACCCTGGCCGTAGTCGGACTCGAAACGGCGCATATCGAGCACCAACTTGTAGTCGCCGCCGATGCCGCTGCCCTGGCGCGCGACCGCGGCGATCTTGCCGGAGTCCTCGAGCGTACGCAGCAGCGCGTCCTCGATCATGCTGCTCGGCAGCTTGGCCCAGGCCGCGCCCTTGTAGACCTCGATCTCGTTGCCGGTCGGGCGCACCGCGATGCGCAGGCTGTCGATCATGCGCGCCGCGTTCGGCGTGCTCAACGCCAACTGCCAGTTCGCGCTCGGCCAGGACGGATCGGCCTGCACGCGCGGATCGGGCGCGTACTGGACGGTCGGCGTCTTCGGCTTCTCGCCGAGGATCGACGAGCAACCGGCCAAGGTCAGCGCGGCCGCGCTCGCGAGGAGCCAACCGAAGCGACGTACGCAAGCGAAGCCGCAGGAAGCTGCATTGAATCGGAAAGTCTGAGTCATGATCGTCTTCGCAACATGAGTCGAAGGTTCGCCGCTACGCTCGGCCGGCCACGCAGTCGATAAGCACGCACTCGATAACCCAGCCAAGCGCCTCATTTAGGCTCGAATTCCTTGGTCGCATCGCGGCCCAGCAGGTAGCGGGTCGGGTTGCTGTCGAGACGGTCGCTGATCCGGCGCAGGTCGCGCACCAGCGAGCGCAGTTCGCTCAGGGTCGGGCCGAGCTGGGCCAGGCCGTCGTTGGCGAAGCTGCTGATCGCGGCGCGGTTGTCGGTGAGGATGCCGTTGGCGCCGGTCGCGGCCGAGTCGAGTTTGGTCAGGGTGCTGTCGAGCTTGCTAATCAAGCCCGGCAGCTTGTCGACCAGTTCGCGGTCGACGCTCTCGACCGCGCGGTTGGTGGTGTTGAGGGTGACGGCGAGCTGCTCGCTCGACTTGCGCGCGTTGGTGATCAGCGCGCGCAGGTCTTCGCGTTGGCCGGCGATCGAACCGGTCAGCGATTCGATGTTGGCCAGCGTGTTCGACACGTGCTTGACGTTGTCGTCGCTGAGCACCTGGTCCATGCGCGCGACCAGGCGGTTGGCGGTGTCGGCGATGTTCTGCAGCGCCGAGGCCTCGGTCTGGATCACCGGGATGTCGCTGCTGCGTTCGGCATCGGCCAGCGCCGGGCTGTTCGGGCTGCCGCCGGTGAGCTGGATGATCGGGCTGCCGGTGATGCCGGTCAGCGACAGCTTGGCGCGGGTGTCGGTCTTGATCGGCGCGTCGGCCTGCAGGCGCAGCTTGGCGATGACCCGGCGCGGGTCGTCCGGTGCCAGGCTCAGCTGCTGCACGGTGCCGACCGAGATGCCGTTGTACTGCACGGTGCTGCCCTCCGACAGGCCGGTGACCGGTTCGTTGAAGATCACCGCGTACTCGCGCCAGCTCTTCTCCGAGGAGTACTTGGCCGCCCACAGGGCGAACAACAGCAGGAACAGCGTCACGACGATCGTGAACGCACCGATGAGGACGTAATTGGCCTTGGTTTCCATCAGGCACCTTTGAACGACGGGGCGTTGCCGTGTTTCATGGCCGGCATCATGCCAGCATGGGATAGGTAAACGCGGTGAAATGAATGAGGTTGAGGCCGAAGTGGGCGAGCACGGCGCCGAACAGGCCGCCCTTGCGATAGGCCCAACCGTAAGCCAGGCCGGCCAGGCTCGCCAGCAACACCCAACGCCAGCCGCCGCCGGCATGGACCAGGCCGAAGGCCAGCGCCGACAGCATGGTCGCGTAGGTCGCGCCGTGGCGCAGCTCGCGCCAGCGCCGCTGCAAGGCCTCCTGCAGATAGCCGCGGAACATGGCCTCTTCGGCCAGTGCGACCAACAGCAGATTGTTGAGCGCCCAGGCCGGGCCGAAGGTCGGCCACTTCGGCGCCCAGGCGATCACGCCCAGCGCCAGCGCCAGGCCGAGGCAGAGCAGCGCGGCCACGGCGGCGCCGATCAGCCCGGCCGACAGCGAGGCGGCGAGCGGGCGTTCGCCTTCGCCGAAGCGCTTCAGCAAGGGCCAGCACAGCAGCAGCCAGAACCCGGCCAAGGGTTTGTCGAAATTGAAGTACAGCGACATCGGCGCGGCATCGGGCGTCAGCCGCAGATCGGTCAGCCATTGCGGGTTGTGGAAGCCCGGCATCAGGTGCAGGCCCAGGGCGAAGGCGACCAGCACGAACAGCACATGGCCGGCGATGCGCCAGCCCCTGCCGCGCGTCGGCCGTACCAGCGAGGCGGCGAGGCCGAGCAGGGCGAAGGACACCAGCGCGATGGGATCGAGCAGCCCGCGCAACAGCGCGCCGGCCACCACCGCGCCGAGCAGGAGCAGGCTGGCCGCGCGCGCCTTCGGCCACCACAGCAAGGCCGCGGCGGTGCACAGCAATCCCCATAGCGACACGCTCCACAGCGCGTCGGCCGGCAGTCCCCAGGCGCTCATCGAGGCGGCGCATCCGCGAGGTTCTGGTCGCGCGCGACCTGCGCGGCGCGCGCGCGCGGGCCGTGGAAATACTCTTGCACCCAGGGGTGGTCGAGCTTTTCGACTTCGGCGATCGGCGCGCAGGCGATGACTTTCTTGTCGGCGAGCACGGCGATGCGGTCGCAGATCGCGTACAGGGTGTCGAGGTCGTGGGTGATCAGGAACACGGTCAGGCCGAGCGCCTGCTGCAGGGTGCGGATCAGGCGATCGAACGCGGCCGCGCCGATCGGGTCGAGGCCTGCGGTGGGCTCGTCGAGGAACAGCAGCGGCGGATCCAGCGCCAGTGCGCGCGCCAGGCCGGCGCGTTTGCGCATGCCGCCCGATAGCTGCGAGGGCAGCTTGTCGATCGCGTCGGCCGGCAGGCCGGCCAGCTTGACCTTGAGCAGCGACAGTTCGTAGCGCAGCGAATCGGGCAGGTCGCTGTGGTACTCCTTCAGCGGCACCTGCACGTTTTCGCCGACGGTCAGCGACGAGAACAGCGCGCCGTCCTGGAACAGCACGCCGGTGTTGCGCTCGATCTCGCGGCGCAGGCGCGGGTCGGGGTTGCGCGCATCGATGCCCAGTACTTCGATCTCGCCGGCATCGGGCTTACGCAGGCCCAGGATAGACCGCATCATCACCGACTTGCCGGTGCCCGAGCCGCCGACCACGCCGATGATCTCGCCGCGCCGCACGTCCAGGTCGAGGCCGTCGTGCACGACCTGTTCGCCGAACCGATTGACCAGGCCGCGGATGCGGATGATCGGGGCGTCGTCTTCGGGACTCGGGACTCGGGACTCGGGACTCGTCACAGCGCTCTCTCCGCGTCGGGCACGCACGCGCCCGCAAGCCGCCTTGCGAGTCCCGAGTCCCGAGTCCCGAGTCCCCGCTTCACCAGCCCATCTCCATGAACCAGATCGCGAAGAAGGCATCGAGCACGATCACCAGCGAAATCGCCTGGACCACGCTCGAGGTGGTGCGTTCGCCGACCGACTGCGCGGTGCCCTCGACCTGCAGGCCTTCCAGGCAGCCGATCAGGCTGATCAGCAGGGCGAAGATCGGCGCCTTCGACAGGCCCACCAGGAAATGCCGCAGTTGCATGGTGTCGTGCATGCGCGCCAGGTATTGCTGCGGCGGAATGTCCAGGCCGTAGGCGCCGACGGTGAGGCCGCCTAGCAAGCCGGCGACCATGGCGATGAAGGTCAGCAGCGGCAGCATCACCAGCAGGGCGAGCACGCGCGGGATCACCAGCAGGTCGATCGGGTCCATGCCGAGGGTGCGGATGGCGTCGACCTCTTCGCGGCTGACCATCGCGCCGATCTGCGCGGTGAAGGCGCTGGCGGTGCGGCCGGCGAGCACGATCGCGGTCAGCAGCACGCCGAACTCGCGCAGGAAGGCGATGCTGACCAGCTCGACCACGAAGATGGTCGCGCCGAAGTCCTTGAGGATGGTCGAGCCGAGGAAGGCCACGACCGCGCCGACCAGGTAGCACAGCAGCGCGATCAGCGGCACCGCGTCGAGGCCGACCTGCTCCATGTGGTGGACCGTGGCGGTCGGGCGGAAGCGGCCCGGGTCCTTGAACAGACGCAGCATCTTGACCAGGGTTTCGCCGAAGAAGGCGACCAGGGCCAGCACTTCCTTCCAGTTGTCGGTGACCGCGAAGCCCAGGCGCGCGAGCGCGGCCTGGAAGCCGTACTCGCGTTTCTTCTTCGGGCGTTCGTCGGCGACGTCCTCGATCGCGCTGACCAGGGCGCGGTGACTGTCGTGGAAGCTGAAGGCGGTATCGAAATCGAGCTCGTGCCGGCGCGCATAGCGCATCAGCTGCAGCACGCCGACCGAGTCGAGCCGTTCGACCCCGCTGGCGTCGATCTGGGTGGCGCCTTCCGGGGCGCCCTTGAGCGCTTCGGAGATATGGATCGCGTGCTCGAGCGTCCAGCATCCGGAAAGGCGTAGCCGCGAGGGCGCTTGGCCATCGGCGGTGATTTCCGGCGCGTGCGTGGTCGGTACGGTCATAGAGCCTCGGGCGGAGAATACAGGCTAGTGACGGCAAGGTGAGTGTCACGTGCAGCGCCGGCCGACCGACTGACCGACCGAAGCCCGAACCGGTCGCGCGGCCCGTCTGCCCAGCGGCGCGCGCGCATGCGATGCTTCGCCGCTATGTCGACTCCGCATCCGCTCAGCGCCACCAGCTATGCCGCCCGCATCGCCTTCGTCGTCGAGCTGGCCGAGCGCTTGCACAGCTATGGCACCACCGCCCAGCGCCTGGAGGGGGCGGTGACGGCGGTCGCGCAGAAGCTGCGTCTGGAATGTGAGCCGTGGTCCAACCCGACCGGCCTGATCCTGACCTTCAGCGATCCCAACCGGCCGCTCGGCGACAGCGACACCACGCGGGTGATCCGGCTGCCGCCCGGCGAGAACGATCTGTACCGGCTCAGCGAGACCGACCGCATCGCCGAAGAGGTCATGGCCGGGCGTCTCGACCTGGCCGCCGGCCACGCTGCGCTCGAACAACTGGACCGGCCGCGCAGCAAGCGCTGGCGCGCCATGCAGGTGGTCGCCTATGGCCTCGCCGCCGGCGCGGTCGCGAGCCTGC
Source organism: Lysobacter sp. CA196 (assembly GCF_052078695.1). Classification (NCBI taxonomy): domain Bacteria; kingdom Pseudomonadati; phylum Pseudomonadota; class Gammaproteobacteria; order Lysobacterales; family Lysobacteraceae; genus Lysobacter; species Lysobacter sp. CA196. The sequence goes on from NZ_JBQJIN010000002.1 coordinate 66,901, forward strand.
TGCGGCTGCCGTGGCTGGACATCGGCGTGGCCGCGATCAACGGCCTGATGATCGGCCTGCTGGTCGACATCTCCGGCTCGCGCCCGCGCTTCAAGGAAGCGCTGGAAGCGATCGCGGCGATGTTCGCGGCCAGCATGACCGTGCTGGTCGCCAGCTTCATCGCGCCCTTGAACCAGAACACGGTGATCATCGCATCGCTGATCGTATTGCTGCCCGGGCTGGCCCTGACCAATGCGGTCAACGAGCTGACCAGCCAGCACCTGGTCTCGGGCACGGCGCGCTTCGCCGGCGCCCTGACCACGGTGGTGAAACTCGCGGTCGGCACGGTGATCGCGCTGTACCTGACCGACCTGATCGGGCTGCAGCCGCAGATCCGTGCTTCGCGTCCGCAGGAGGCCTGGGTCGAGTGGTGCGGCATCGCGATAGCCGCCTACGCGTTCGCGGTGTTGTTCCGCGCCCATCGCAGCGATTATCCCAAGGTCATGGCCGCGGCTGCCGGCGGTTATCTGATTTCCCGCTTCGTCGGCCTGGCCTGGGGCAGCCCGGCCGGGATATTCCTCGCCGCGCTGACCCTGACCGCGGTCGGCAATGCCTATGCCCGTTGGGGTAATCGGCCCGGCGCGATCATCCGCGTGCCCGGCATCATCATGCTGGTCCCCGGCAGCGTCAGCCTGCGCGGCCTGTTGTCGATGATCCAGCAGCAGGACGTCAACGTCGGCCAGGATGCGGTATTGGCCGTGCTCAATATCCTGCTGGCGCTGATCGCCGGGCTGATATTCGGCAATCTGTTGCTGCCGGCGCGGCGGAATCTCTAAGCCCGGGCCGCGGATTTTCCCGCGCCCACAAAAAAGCCGGCGCAAGGCCGGCCTCTTCGCTGCGCATCGCCGATTACTTGATCAGGAAATCGTCGATCTTGCGACCCGCGGCGACGTACGCGGCCAGCCAGCGCGGCTGTTTGCCGCGGCCGGTCCAGGTTTCCGCGGTATTGCCGGGGTTGCGGTACTTCGGTGCGACCTTGCCGAGCGGCTTGCGGGCCTTGCGGTCCGCGGCAGCGGGCTTGGGGGCCTTCGTCGCCTTGGTGGCGCGGCTGCTGGGCGCGGCGGCGCCGAACAATTCTTCGAGGGTGTAGCCCTCGGTCTTGAGCAAGGTCGCGACCTTCTTGCGCACTGCAGCAATGGGCTTGCGCTTGTTGAGGGTGGTCTTGCGTTTCTTGGCCTGGCTGATCAGTGACTCGAGTTCTTTCGCGGACAACGTGGAGAGATCGATCGACATGGAGCCTCCGGGGAGTGGGTTCGGATTTTGGCCAGTCCCTGGCGCGCGGCGGAATAGTAAAGGCACATTCCCTCCGCGTAAATGTGCCGAAGGTCCGTGTAGATATTCGCGTTCTTATAGGGGGCGAATCCATCGGATTCGCCGTCGACGCGTGGATTAATGTAATCGGGTATTGGCCGCGGTGCTAACTGCACGAAGGTAGTAGGCAGGCATGTCTCGTCGCGGCCCCGTCCCGTCGTGCCGCCGGGCGCGGTTTGCAATGTATTTGCCATAAACCGCGCGCACCGTACGGGCGGGCGGTATTCCGGTTGTTACCGATAATCGATCGGTGCCGCTCGTGCCCGCTGCAGGCCATCCCCGACTTATCTCGCCCGACTTACCTCCCGGACTTACCTCCCCGACCTATTCCATTGGGGCAGGGAGGTAAGCGGCAAGGTAATCGCCGGGCTTATCCGGCGATCCGCGCCAGCACCGCGGCGCGGTCGAGATTCTCGGCTTCGCTGGCGCGGCGGTGGCGGTATTCGAAACTGCCCGCGGCCAGGCCGCGCTCGGACACCACCACGCGGTGCGGGACGCCGATCAGTTCCATGTCGGCGAACATCGCGCCCGGGCGCAGGCCGCGATCGTCGAGTGCGGCATCGACTCCGGCCGCCAGCAGTTCCCGGTACAGGGCCTGGGCGGCTTCGCTCACCGCGGCGTCGTTCTTGGGGTTGATCACGCACACCACCGCCTGCCACGGCGCCATCGCCTCGGGCCAGGCGATACCGGCCTCGTCGTGGTTCTGTTCGATCGCCGCGGCGACGATGCGCGACACGCCGATGCCGTAGCAGCCCATCGCCGGGGTGGCGGCCTTGCCGGTTTCGTCGAGCACGGTCAGCTTCATCGCTTCGGCGTATTTGCGGCCGAGCTGGAACACGTGGCCGACCTCGATGCCGCGGGCGATGCCGAGCGTGCCCTGGCCGTCGGGCGAGGGATCGCCGGCGACGGCGTTGCGGATGTCGGCGACCTCGTCGGGTTCGGCCAGGTCGCGGCCCCAATTGGTGCCGGCCAGGTGGTAGCCGTTTTCGTTGGCGCCGACCACGAAGTCGTGCATCGCCGCGACGCTGCGGTCGGCGATCACGCGGATGGTCTTGATCGGCTTGACCGGGCCCAGGAAGCCAGGTTGTGCGCCGAGGTGTTCGAGGATCTCGGCTTCGGTGGCGAGGCGGTATTCGGCCAGGCCGGCAAGCTTGGACAGCTTGATCTCGTTGACGATGTGGTCGCCGCGCACCAGCGCCAGCACGAACTGCGGCTTGCCTTCGCCGTCGGCACCGACGATCGCGACCGACTTGACCGTGCGCGCCAGGGCGATGCCCATCAGCGCAGCGACGTCTTCGCAGGTCTTCTGGGTCGGCGTGTCGACCTTGCGCAGGGCCTCGGCGGCCGCGGCGCGCGCATGCGGCGCCACCGCTTCGGCGAGTTCGACGTTGGCGGCGTAGTCCGAACCGTCCGAGAACGCGATCGCGTCCTCGCCCGAGTCGGCCAGCACGTGGAACTCGTGCGAGGCGCTGCCGCCGATCGCGCCGGTGTCGGCGAACACCGCGCGGAACTTCAGGCCCAGGCGGGTGAAGATGCGGCTGTAGGTGTCGTACATGTTGCGGTATTCGCGATCCAGGTCCTGGTCGCTGAGATGGAAGGAGTAGGCGTCCTTCATCAGGAACTCGCGCGCGCGCATCACCCCGAAGCGCGGGCGGATCTCGTCGCGGAACTTGGTCTGGATCTGGAAGAAGTTGACCGGCAGCTGCTTGTAGCTGGCCAGCTCGTTGCGGGCGAAATCGGTGATGACTTCCTCGTGGGTCGGGCCGTAGCAGTACCAGGCTTCCTTGCGGTCCTGGATCTTCAGCAGTTGGCCGCCGAATTTCTCCCAGCGCCCGGTCTCTTCCCACAGCTCCTTCGGCTGCACCGACGGCATCAGCACTTCGATCGCGCCGGCGGCGTTCATCTCCTCGCGCACCGCGCGCTCGACCTTGCGCAGCACGCGCAGGCCCAGCGGCGACCAGGTGTAGAGGCCGGCGGCGAGCTTGCGGATCATGCCGGCCTTGAGCATCAGCTTGTGGCTGACGATTTCGGCTTCGGCGGGCGTTTCCTTGCTGGTGTGGAGATGGAATTGCGACAGACGCATCGGCTGGGGTTCGCGTACGTGGAAAGCGAACAGTTTGCCATGCCGAGGCGGTGGCTCCGTCCGTCGGGATGGGTCGGGCCGGTCCCCGGAGCGGCAGCGGCCGGTCCGGGGAGGGATGGGCGGCCTGGATCAGGCCGCCGGGGGCGTGCTCATGAGCAACTGGTGCTCAGGCCGCAGGGCCTGGATCAGGCTTCGCCCTGCTTGGCGGTCGACGAACGCGCCGGCGCCGGTGCCGCGGTCGGGGCCGCCGGCTGCGTGCAATAGGCCTTGACCGCCGACTCGGCGAGTTGGACCTGGGCCGCGCGCTGCTGCGCGTCGAGGACGTTGTCGGGCTTGCCGTCCCGGTTGGCGTCCACGCCGACCGAGGCCGAACTCTGCAGTTGCTTGAGGTTGCCGCGCGCGGTCAGGCACTGGGCGTTTTCGGCCGGGGCATCCTCGCTGGCGGACTGGGCCGAGGTGGCGGTGCCGGACTTGTTCTTGATCACCCGGTTCTTGACCCCGCCCTGGTTCGGCGGCGGCGAATCGGAGTAGTGGGTGACGCCGTTGGCGTCCTTCCACTGGTACAGCTCGGTGGCAGCCGCCGGCGCGGCCAGCAGGGCGATCAGGACCGCGCTGGCGGCGAGCGCCGGAAAGGCGCGAAATAGCGAGTGGCGGGACGGGCAGGGCATAGCGAAGCTCCGAGGCAGGCAAACGGAACGGACGGCGTAAAGCCGGTCGAGCGGGGGAAGCGACGATTGCAGCATCCTGCCGAGGCACAGGCAAGCGCTACACTTCCCAGTTATGGAACCCCATCACACGCCCCGCCCGCGCGGACGCGGCATTTACCTGCTGCCCAACCTGTTCACCACCGGCGGCCTGTTCGCCGGCTTCTACGCGATCATCGCCGCCACCCAGGGCCGCTTCGACGAGGCCTGCATGGCGATCTTCATCGCCGCCATCCTCGACGGCGTCGACGGCCGGGTCGCGCGCCTGACCAACACCCAGAGCGAATTCGGGGTCCAGTACGACTCGCTGGCCGACCTGATCAGCTTCGGCCTGGCGCCGGCCCTGGTCATGTACCACTGGGCGCTGGAGTCGACCAAGCTCGACGGGGTGATCCCCGGCAAGATCGGCTGGATCGGCGCCTTCCTGTATGCCGCCTGCGCGGCGCTGCGCCTGGCCCGCTTCAATTCGCAGGTGGGCCAGGTCGACAAGCGCTGGTTCATCGGCCTGGCCAGCCCGGCCGCGGCCGGGTTGGTGGCGAGCTTCGTGTGGACCTGCCACAGCTTCGACCTGGTCGGCGAGCAATTGCGCTACGGCGCACTGGCCCTGACCGTGGTGGCCGGCCTGCTGATGGTCAGCCGCATGCGTTATTTCAGCTTCAAGGGCAGCGGCCCGCGCAACGACCGGGTGCCGTTCCTGGCGATCCTGATCGTGGTGGTGGTGGTGATCGCGATCGCGATCGACCCGCCGCGCGTGTTGCTGGCGATCTTCGCGCCGTACGCGTTGTCCGGCCCGGTCTCGGCCGTCTATCGGCGTCTGCGGCGCACGCCGCCGGCCGAGGCCGGCCCGCCATGAGCGCGTTGTGGAGCGCCGAGCAGCGCGAATGGCTGCAGGCGATGGGCCACTCGGTGATGACGCTGGCTTCGGACAAGGTCGAGGAGCCGGCGGTCGTTGCACGCGAGGCCTCGGTGCCGGCCGCTTCGACCGAAGCGGTCGCGACCGCAGAGCGCGCCGAGCCGGCGCGCCCGGTCTCCCCCGGACGAAGCGCGGGCACCGGCGATGCCTTGCTGCGCGCCGTGCTGCGCGCCGCGCGTCGCGGCGCCGACGATCCGACCGTGTTGGCGCTGTTCGATGCGCAGGCGCTGCGCGGCGATGCCGCCGCCAAACGCGCGCTATGGCCGCAATTGCGGGCCCTGCGGCGCGGGAGCGCGACGAGGTGAGCGCGCAGGCGTCCGAGTTCGATCCGGCCACGGCGCCGGCCGCGTTGCGGCCGATGCGCGAGGACGATCTCGAAGTCGTCCATGCCATCGAGATCCGCGCCTACGAGTTCCCCTGGACCCCCGGCATCTTCCGCGACTGCCTGCGCGCCGATTACCCGGCCTGGGTGCTGTCCGAAGGCGAGCGCATCATCGGCTACTTCCTGATGAGTGTGGCGGCCGGTGAGGCGCACGTGCTCAACGTCTGCGTCGCTCCGGAGGCGCACGGCCACGGTTACGGCCGCAAGCTGTTGCGCGCGCTGGTCCACATCGCCCGCGGCCGCGGCGCCGAACGGGTGTTCCTGGAAGTGCGTCCGTCCAATTCCGGCGCGATCGCGCTGTACCACAACGAAGGCTTCAACGAGATCGGCCGCCGCCCGCGTTATTACCCGGCACGCGGCGGACGCGAGGACGCCCTGGTCATGGCGATCGAGCTGTTTCCCGAGGAATAACCGGCCTTACAGGTTCCGCCGGCGCGCGGTCACGGCGCCTGCTTCAGGGCCGCCAGGATCGCCGGCTTCAGCGCTTCGATCGACGCGTCCTCGCTTTGATCGGCCTGCACATACAGACCGCTCAGAAACGCGGTCAAATCGTGACGGCGACCGAGCCAGCCGGCGTAGTCGGCGCGGTCGAGTTTGCCGACCTTCGCCGATAACGCGGCGAACCAGGCCTGCCAATCGGCAGCCGACAGCAGCCCGCGCTTGGCCGTGAACAATAGCGGCCGGGACAGGCGTTCGGGTTCGCCGAACACATAAGCATGACCGTTGCCCGGCACCGCCTGGGCCGCGACCGCGGCCAGCATGCGCTGGTACTGCGCGCGTTCGAGCGCGGGATTCAAGCTCAGTTGCATCAGCCAGTCGGCGCCATGGGCGACGCCGTGGCGCCAGCCTTCGCCTTCGCCATAGCCGCGGTAGTCGCGCACCGATTCGACGTAGGCCGCAGCGCGTTCGACCATCGCCGCTCTCTCCTGCGGCGTCATCCACGGCTTGATCCGGTCGGTGCGTGCGACTTCCGACAGCGCCAGGGCCGCGAACGGTTTGCCGAAGCCTTGCGGGTCGTCGCCGTCGAGCGATGCGTACAACGAATCGCGCATCGTTCGCAGCGCGCTCGCGTCGAAATCGCCGCCGCGCATCCACTGGCTCAGCGCTTCGAAGGCGATGCCGTCGCGGAGCTCCGGATCGGAGGCAGAGAGGCAGCCGATCAGACCGGTCGCCAGCGTTTGTTTTTCCGCTGGATCGGGCAAGGCGAACTGGCGTGCTTTCAGGGCTTGCAGGGACGCCGCGGTATGCCCGGCAGGCGGGCAGACGCCGGCGAAGGCGGGTGCGGCTAACAGGCAAGCGCCGAACAAGAGGACGAGACGCATGGACTTGTTTCCCCCGGGACTAGGGGCAGCCTAGGTCGCGGCGTTGCAGCGCCGCAAGGGCCGGGATTGTGGGTTGGTGCGGGTGCTTGGGGTTCGATGGGGTGGAGCAAGAGCAAATCCCCCCTGCCCCCCTTTTTCAAAGGGGGGAGTGCGCATGGCTGAGGCTTGAGGTTCGGCGCTTTAGTTTCGGGAATGGGGAATCGGGAGCCGGAAGGCGAGGTTGAGCTCGGGCTTCCGGTCTCGGTATCCAGAACGCGGCACGTGCTCGCACCTCGTCGAGTAGCCACGCCTTTCCCCCCTTTGAAAAAGGGGGGTAGGGGGGATTTAGCTTCTGCCTTTCGCCAAAAACTGAGGGCACAAAAAAAACCGTGGCCAAGCCACGGTTTTTTGAACGACCGGCGCCGGGACGGCCGGGACGACGCCCGGGCCGGCTCAGCCCAGCTTGGTGCGCTGCGCAGTCAGGCTTTCCAACTGAGCGTTCCAGTCGACCAAGCGCTTGCGCTCTTGTTCGACCACGGCGACAGGGGCGTTCTGGACGAAGGTTTCGCTGGCGAGCTTGCCCTGGCATTTGCCGATTTCGCCGGCGACGCGCTTGATCTCCTTGTCCAGGCGCGTGCGCTCGGCACCCAGGTCGACCAGGCCTTCGAGCGGCACCAGCAAGGTCAACTCGCCGACCACGGCCGAGGCCGCAGGCGGCGCGTCGTTGGCGTCGGCGACGAACTCGATGCTTTCCAGGCGATTGAGGAAGCGCAGTTGCGAGTCGAAGCGCGCGGCACGATCGCGATCGGCGGCATCGCCCTTAGCCAACAGCAGCCCGACGTTCTTTTGCGGCGAAACATTGAGCTCGCTGCGCACCTTGCGCAGGGCCGAGACCATGGCCTTCAGCCACTCCACGTCGGCCTCGGCCTGGGCGTAGTCGGCGCCGAAGTCGGCGGCCTGCGGGTACGGGCGCAACATGATCGTGGTCTCGGCGATGCCGAGCTTGGGCGCGACCTGCTGCCACAGTTCTTCGGTGACGAAGGGAATCAGCGGGTGCAGCAGCGACAACAGCCGTTCGAGCACGTACAGCAAGGTGTGGCGGGTGCTGTCGGCGGCGGCCGCGTCCTCGCCCTGCAGGGCCGGTTTAGCGAGTTCGACGAACCAGTCGCAGAACGCGTTCCAGGCGAACTCGTACAAGGTCTGCGCCAGCAGGTCGAACCGGTAGGCGGCGAAATGGGTCTCGGCTTCGGCCGCGGCCTTCGCCAACTGCGCCAGGATCCAGCGCTCGGCATCGGTCTTCGGCTGCGGCGCGCCCGAGAAATTCGCGTCTTCGGTGTTCATCAACACGAAGCGGGTCGCGTTCCACAGCTTGTTGCAGAAGTTCTTGTAGCCCTCGGCGCGACCCAGGTCGAATTTGATGTCGCGGCCGTGGGTGGCCAGCGCCGAGATGGTGAAGCGCAGGGCGTCGGCGCCGAAGCTCGGGATGCCGTCGGGGAATTCCTTGCGCGTGGCTTTCTCGATGCGCGCGGCGTCCTTCGGGTTCATCAGGCCGATGGTGCGCTTGGCGACCAGGTCTTCGAGCTCGATGCCGTCGACCAGGTCGATCGGGTCGAGCACGTTGCCCTTCGACTTGGACATCTTCTGGCCGTCCTTGTCGCGGACCAGGCCGGTGATGTAGACGTCCTTGAACGGAATCTGCCCGGTGAAGTGGTCGGTCAGCATGATCATGCGGGCGACCCAGAAGAAGATGATGTCGAAGCCGGTGACCAGCACCGACGACGGCACGAAACGCTCGAACCCGCGCGCGCCCATGGTCGCCGCATCCGGCCAGCCCATGGTGCTGAACGGCCACAGGCCGGAAGAGAACCAGGTTTCCAGCACGTCGTGGTCCTGGGACAGGACGACGTCGGCGCCGATCCCGCCGCGCGCACGCGCGTCGGCTTCGTCGCGGCCGACGTAGATCTTGCCCTGCGCGTCGTACCAGGCCGGGATGCGGTGGCCCCACCACAGCTGGCGGCTGATGCACCAGTCCTGGATGTTTTCCATCCAGTGGCGGTAGGTGTTGATCCAGTTCGCCGGGACGAAACGGATATCGCCCTGCTCGACCAATTGCAGGCCGCGCGCGGCCAGGTCGTCCATCTTCACGAACCACTGGTCGGTCAGATAGGGCTCGATCACCTGGTTGGTGCGGTCGCCGCGCGGCACCTGCAGCTTGTGCGGTTTGGTCTCGACGAGCAGGCCTTCGGCTTCCAGATCGGCCAGCACGACCTTGCGCGCTTCGTAGCGGTCCAGGCCGACGTACTTCGCCGGGGCGTTGTCGTTGACCGCCGCTTCGGGAGTGAAGATGTTGATCATCGGCAGGCTATGGCGTTGGCCGACCGCGTAGTCGTTGAAGTCGTGCGCCGGCGTCACCTTGACCACGCCGGTGCCGAACTCGCGGTCGACGTAGGCGTCGGCGATGACCGGGATCACCCGGCCGCTGAGCGGCAGGGTCACGGTCTTGCCGATCAGGTGGGCGTAGCGCTCATCTTCCGGATGGACCATGACCGCGGTGTCGCCGAGCATGGTTTCCGGGCGCGTGGTGGCGACCACCAGGGTGGCGCTGCCGTCGCTGAGGGGGTAAGCGATCGACCACAGGAAGCCGTCTTCTTCTTCGTTGACGACTTCCAGGTCGGAGATCGCGGTCTTCAGCACCGGGTCCCAGTTGACCAGGCGCTGGCCGCGGTAGATCAGGCCTTGCTCGTGCATGCGCACGAAGGCTTCGATCACCGCTTCGGAGGCGATCGGGTCCATGGTGAACATCGAGCGCGACCAGTCGCCGGAGGTGCCGAGGCGGCGCATCTGGCGTTCGATGGTGTCGCCCGACTGGCCCTTCCACTCCCAGACTTTCTCGATGAAGCCGTCGCGGCCGAGGCTGTCGCGGGTCAGCCCTTCGCGGCTGAGGTTGCGCGCCACCACCATTTCGGTGGCGATGCCGGCATGGTCGGTGCCCATCTGCCACAAGGTGTCGTAGCCGCGCATGCGGTGATAACGGATCAACGCATCCTGCAGGGTGTGCTGGAACGCATGGCCCATGTGCAGAGTGCCGGTGACGTTCGGCGGCGGCAACAGGATGGAGTAGGGCTCGCCCTCGCCGCGCGGCTTGAATACGCCGCTGCTCTCCCACTGTTCGTAGAGGCGGGCTTCGAACTGCTTGGGGTCGTAGCTGGAGGCGAGGGACATGGGGGCCGGGATTCGTTATTCGGGATTTGGGATGGGTTGAAGCAACAGCGAACGAGTAAAAACTTAACGAGCAGAGTGCCGGTCGGAACTGGGCGGATTCGCTTTACGAACCCCGAATCGCCAATCCCCGCCTCTCACATATCGTGCTTGTTGAGGGTCAGCCCGCGGGCCTGGTACTGCTTCCAGCGCTCGCGCAGCGGGCCGCGCCCGGAGTCGTCGGCGGGCACCACCTCGAGCACGCGGTCGAAGCCGTCCTGCACCGGGGCGTCGCGCAGGTTGATCACCAGCGGCCGCAGCGGCGCGTCGACTTCGGGCGCGGCGATCAGCACCTCGGCCTCTTCCTCTTCGAGGTCGGCGCCGGCGATCTGGTGCGGGATATAGGCGTCTTCGCCCATGTCCCACAGCATGTCGTCGAGCGCTTCGGCCTGTTCGGCGTTGCGCGCCAGGATCAGGGTCGGCAGGCCGGCGTCGTGGGCCTTGCGCGCCAGCTCGCAGACCAACCGCAAGGGTTGTTCCTTGAAGCGCGGCGTTTGGATCAGATAGAAGTCAGCGCGGGCCATGGGCGGGTATCAACCGGTATATGCGGCTGAGCCGCCGAAAACGAAATAGCCCAGCAGGGCGCCGCCGATGTTCAGGGCGAACCAGCCGAGCAGGATCAGGAAGAACGCGCCGACTGCCTTGAGCTTGCTTCCCGCCGGCCGGGTGCGGGCCAGATAGATCGGCACGAACAGCATCGCCAGCACGACGATGCCGATGTTCATCCACGGCGAGCGGCGATGGCCGAACTCCTGCTGATCGCCATGCAGCCACATGAAGATCCAGAACAGGCCCAGCGCCACGAACAGCCAATCCACCAGGGTGAAACCGGCCTGCGCAGGCGGCGACATCGAGTAGATGCCGCTGGCCAGGCCGGTGATCGCCGCGAGGATCAGCGCATTGCGCTTCATCGTCAGGCGGTGCGCTCGAGCAGCCACTGCGAAAGCAGGCCGACCGGGCGGCCGGTGGCCAGGCCGCGCTTGCCTTCTTCGTTGGAGACGCCGGCGATGTCGAGGTGCGCCCAGCGCTGGCCTTCGGTGAAGCGCGACAGGAAGCAGCCGGCGGTGATCGCACCGGCCCAGCGGCCGCCGATGTTGTAGACGTCGGCGAAGGTCGATTCGAGCTGGGTCTGGTACTCGTCCCACAGCGGCAGGCGCCAGGCGCGGTCGAAGACCTGCTCGCCGGCGCTGGTCAGCTCGGCGGCGAGGTCGTCGTCCTTGCTCATCAGGCCGGTGGCGAACTTGCCCAGCGCGACCACGCAGGCGCCGGTCAGGGTCGCCACATCGAGCAGGGCTTGCGGTTCGAAGCGCTGCGCATAGGTCAGCGCATCGCACAGGATCAGGCGGCCCTCGGCGTCGGTGTTGCCGACTTCGATGGTCTTGCCGGACATGCTGGTCAGCACGTCCGAGGGGCGGTAGGCGTCGGCGTCGGGCATGTTCTCGACCGCCGGCACGATCACCACCAGGTTGATCGGCAACTGCATGCCGACCGCCGAGACGAAGGTGCCGAGCACCGAAGCGGCGCCGCACATGTCGAACTTCATTTCCTCGATGCCGCCCTGGACCTTGAGGTTGATGCCGCCGGTGTCGAAGGTGATGCCCTTGCCGACCAGCACGTAGGGCTTGGCGTCGCCGCCGTTGTCGTACTTGAGCACGATCAGCTTGGGCGGATTGGCCGAGCCGCGGGCCACGGCGAGCAGCGAGCCCATGCCGAGCGCCTGCATCTGCTCGCGGTCCAGCACTTCGCACGAGGTGTTGTCGAAGCGGCCGGCGAACTCCTGCGCCTGCTCGGCCAGGTAGGCCGGGTTGCAGATGTTCGGCGGCAGGTTGCCGAGCTCGCGCGCGAACGCAACGCCGGCGGCGATCGCCTGGCCCTGGGCCAGGGCGGTGGCGTCGTCGCCGCGGATCGACAGCTTGCGCAGGCCGGGCTCGTCTTTCTTTTTGCCGAGGGTGGCGGTGTAGCGGTAGCAGGCATGGTCGGCGGCGATGGCGGCCTGGCGGATCGCCCAGGCGGCGTCGCGGCCGGTCACCGGCTCTTCGCTGAGGGTCAGCAGCGCATGCTCGACCGGGCCGGCCTTGAGCGCGCGCGCGGCGTCGCCGACCGCCTTGAGATACTGGGCGACGCCGAACTTGCCGGCTTCGCCGAGGCCGATCACCAGCACCCGCGGCGCGGTCACGCCGGGCAGGTCGTGGAGCAGGGAGGTCTTGCCGGTCTTGCCGCTGATGTCGCCCCGTTCGAGCAAGGCCGTCAGGCGCCCGCCGCTGACTTCATCCAGCGTTCGCGCGGCAGCCGTCAGGGTCTTGTCGGCGAAGGCGCCTACCACGACGCAATCGGTTTGAGCGGCCGCGAGCGCGTCGCGGTTCAGGTCGAATTCGAGGGTCATCCAACAGATTCCCAGCAGCCAAGAAGAGTTTGTCCGTACAATCGATCGGCTTTATCGGGCGTCGGTCCGGGCTCGATGCCCGTGCCGCCGTCCTGGGTCCTCGACCTCGCGCCTTCGGGAATCCCGGAGCGCCAGCGGACAGGTCGGCCGTCGAACGAACCCCCGAGTTTAAAGCAAGCCCGCCCGATGCCGAAGCCCGATGCTCAAGCTTGACCGTTACCTGACTGGCGAATTCGCCCAGGCCGTCTTCGCGACCCTGGTGGTGTTGCTGATCGTAAGCGTCGGCGGCGCCTTCACCGACGTGCTCGAGGACATCGCCAAGGGCAAGGTCCCGGCCGGGCTGATGCTGCTGCAGCTCGGCCTGGTGCTGATCAAGTGGCTGCCGCTGATCCTGCCGCTGGCATTGATGTTGGGGCTGATGCTGGGCATCGGCCGGCTCTATCGCGATTCGGAAATGCCGGTGATCGCCTCGATTGGCGTCGGCCCGCGCCGGCTGCTCAAGCCCCTGCTGATGGTGGTCGGGCCGATCGTGGCCGTGGTCGCTGCCTGCTCGCTGTGGCTGGGCCCCTGGGCCGACCGCGCCTCGCGCGAGATGATCAACGAAGCCAGCCGCAGCCTGATCGTGGCCGGCCTGGAGCCGGGCGCCTTCACCGGCCTGCCCAACGACAACGGGGTGATCTACGTCGGTGCGATGTCCAACGATGGCACTCGTTTCGAGCGCATCTTCATCTATCGCAACAAGCCCGACCGCCAGGACGTCACCACCTCCAAGACCGGTCACCTGACGGTGCGCCCGAACGGCGACCGTTATCTGACCCTGGAGGACGGTTTCGAGGTCGAGGGCCCGAAGGACGGCGGTCTCAACTATCGGCTCATGCGCTACGCCAGCAACGACGTGCTGTTGCCGGCCAGCGAAGACCGCTACGACCCCTCTCTGCCGGAAATGATGTCGACCATGCAGTTGTTCGGCGATCCGCGCCGTGAGGCCGCGGCCCAGCTGCATTACCGGATCGCGCCGCCGCTGCTGGCGCTGGCCTTCGCCCTGCTGGCGGTGCCGCTGGCGCGCAGCACCCCGCGCCAGGCCCGTTACGGCAGCATCCTGATGGGCTTCCTGGCCTATCTGATCGGCAACAACTTCATGATGATGGGCAAGGGCTGGATCGAGGACGGCAAGATCCCGACCTTCCTCGGCCTGTGGTGGCTGACCTTGCCGCTGTTGGCGGTCGCCGGCTGGCTGTACTTCCGCGATGGCCGCGTCGCCCGCAAGCGGAGCGCGCGATGAAGCCGTTCCCCAAAATCCACGACGTCTATGTCGGCAAGACCGTGCTCGGCACGGTGCTGTTGACCTGGGCAGTGCTGCTGGGCCTGGATTTCATGCTCAGCCTGGTCGGCGAGTTCGGCGACGTCGGCAAGGGCCGCTACGGCGCGATGCAGGCCCTGGCGTATATGGCCATGACCGTGCCGCGCCGCGCTTACGCCTTGTTCCCGTATGCCGCGGTGATCGGCGCGCTGATGGCGCTGGGCCAACTGGCCTCGACCTCGGAGCTGACCGTGCTGCGCGCGGTGGGCCTGTCGCGTCGGCGCCTGAGCCTCGCTGTGGCTGGCGCGCTGGCGCTGCTGACTCTGCTGATGGTGGTCAACGGCGAGACCCTCGCGCCGGAAGGCCAGCGTCGCGCCGACGCGCTCAAGACCGCGGCCAAGTCCAACAACCAGGTCGTGGCCCAGTATTCCGGGGTCTGGGCGCGCGAGGGCGACGTGATCCTCAGCGCCAGCCAGGGCCAGGAACGCAGCGAAGGCCAGGACCGCTGGCTGGAGCTGCGCAACGTCAGCCTGTACCAGTTCGGCGATGACGGGCGCCTGGTGTCGCTGGCGCTGGCCAAGATCGCCGAGCACCGTCCGGGCGGCTGGCTGCTGCGCGATGTCACCCGCACCACCTTCCTGGCCAAATCGGCCGAGCAAGTCCATGTCGCCGAAGAGCGCTGGCAGTCCAAGCTCGACAGCGCGGCATTGATGAGCGGCAGCAACCGCCCGCGCTACCTCAGCGCCAAGGCCCTGCACAAGGCGATCGAGGACCGCGAGCGCAACCGCCTCGACGCGGCCGAATTCGAGGCCTATTACTGGGGCCGCTGGTTCTACCCGCTGAACGTGCTGACCTTATGCCTGGCGGCGATTCCGTTCGCCTTCGGCAGCCTGCGCAGCGGCGGCATGGGCAAGCGCTTGTTCATCGGCATCGTGTTTGCGCTGTTGTTCTGGCAGTTGCAGACCCAGTTCGTCGAACTGGCCAAGGTGTTCCGCTTCGACTTCCGCCTGGCCTATGCCGCACCGACCGTGGTGATGCTGGCCGTCTCGGCCTATCTGTTCAAACGCAGGTCGGGGTGAATCGAAAGCGCTCGCGAGCCACTGGCTCGCGCTTTCGATGAACGCCCGGCGCGCTGCGCCGGGCCGGGGTCGCAACTTTCAGCTCACGCATAGCCCCTTCCAAGCGTTGATCCCGACGCGTCGCGACTCCAGGGTAGGAGCGGCGCAAGCCGCGACCGCTTTTCAAGCAACGCGGCATCTTCAAGAACGCAGCGATCTCGTGGTCGCGGCTCGCGCCGCTCCTACAGTGATGGTCCGGCCCGCACTCGTGGTCCCACAGGGCTCTGCAATCGCTCGCGGCCACTCACTTCGGCCGCTTCGGCAACCGCTGCATCCGCGTCCCGCTCGCGCGGTCGTGCCAGGTCAGGCGGTCGCGATCGAACCAGGCCCACCAGAAGCCCAACCCCAGCGTCGCCAAGGACAGCGTGCCGACCGCATAGCGGATCCACAGCGCGCGCCATGTCGGCGCAGCGCCGTCGGCACCGGTCACGCGCAGGCGCCAGGGGCGCATGCCCAGGGTCTGCCCGCCGCGGCGCCAACTCAACGTCGCGTAACCGCCGGCGATCAGCCAGCACACGAACCACAGCGCCCACTGCAGGGCGCTGAACGGTGGAATGTTTTCGCGTTGCCCATGCCCGGACAAGGTGTAGGCGATGGTGAATGCCGCGCTCGCGACCAGCCACAGCGCGGCGGCCGGCCAAAAATCGTAGAACAGCGCGAGCAGGCGCCAGCCGACCAGGGCGGCGGGCTTGGTGGGGGCGGGCTTCGCGGGTGCAGCATCTGCGGCGATGGTGTCGTTCGAGCTCATCGCATCAGGATATAGGCAGCCCGGACCGCCTGCTAAGCTGCGGCGATGAGTGCCAGTACACCCGCCGAACGCCGCAGCCAGGCGATGGCCTTGCCGCCGCTGGGCGACGCCGACGACACGGCGATCAAATCCTTCCTCGACACGATCTGGGCCGAGAACGGCCTGGCCCAGCAGACCCTCGACAGCTACCGCCGCGATCTCGAAGGCCTGGCGCGCTGGCGCGACGGCAGCGGTATCGCCCATGCCGACCGCTCGGTCTTGTTCGATTACCTGGCCTGGCGCACCCGCGAAGGCTATTCGCCGCGCAGCAATGCCCGCCTGCTGTCGGCTTTGCGCGCGTTCTATGCCCTCCGCCTGCGCCGCGGCGACCGCAGCGACGATCCGACCGCATTGCTGGCGCCGCCGAAATTGCCGCGCTCCTTGCCCAAGGCCCTGGCCGAAAGCCAGATCGAAGCCTTGCTGGCGGCCCCCACGGTCGACGAGCCGCTGGGGCTGCGCGACCGCGCCATGCTCGAATTGATGTACGCCTCCGGCCTGCGCGTAAGCGAGTTGGTCAATCTGCCGTCGACTGCGGTCAACCTGCGCCAGGGCGTGCTGCGGGTCACCGGCAAGGGCAGCAAGGAGCGGCTGGTGCCGCTGGGCGAAGAGGCCCAGCACTGGCTCGAGCGCTACCTGGCGCAATCGCGCCCGCAGCTGGCCGGCAAACGCGCGCTGGCGCCGCTGTTCCTGGCCGCGAGCGGCGAGGCCCCGAGCCGGCAGGAGTTCTGGCACCTGGTCAAACGCTACGCCGCCGTCGCCGGGATCGACCCCGCCAAGATCAGCCCCCACGGCCTGCGCCACAGCTTCGCCACCCATTTGCTCAACCACGGCGTCGACCTGCGCGCCCTGCAAATGCTGCTGGGCCACAGCTCCCTGTCGACCACCCAGATCTACACCCTGGTGGCGCGCGAACAGCTCAAACGGCTTCATGCTCAGCATCATCCGAGGGGGTGAAGAGCAGCGCTTAGGCGGCACTGCCGCCTGCTGCTCTGAACGCCCGGCGCCCCTGCGCCGGGCCGGGCACGTCCGTTCAGATCGCGAGCACCCCAACGAAGCGGCCGGCGGCACTGCCGCCTGGGCTTGGCGAACGCCCGGCGCGCTGCGCCGGGCCGGGCACGTCCGCTCAGATCGCGAGCACCCCAACGAAGCGGCCGGCGGCACTGCCGCCATGTTTGGGGCCCCCTGCCGGAATCCGATCGGCGCCGCAGGCCGCAGTTGCGCGGTCGCGGCTCGCGCCGCTCCTACCCTTGGAGGCCCGGCGGGACGGCCTTGTGCATGAAATGGGGCCTTGCTGTAGCGGTAGCTTGCGCAGTCGCGGTTTACGCCGCTCCTACAGGGGAGGGCACGTAGCGGGGCATGCGTCTGAGTGAGCCACCCACACCCCAAACCGCGACCCCCATCGCCACTTCGCCGTGTGACTGCGGTTGCGGAACGGCGTTCGTATGGCCGGCCGTGCCACAATCGGCAGAACCTATTCCTCGTCGAGCGGTCCAAGACCCCGACCTCAGAACGCCAAGGATTCGATTGATGAAGCGCATCATTTTCGCCGTGCTCGGCGCGATCAGCCTGTCCGCCTGTGCCCAGGCGCCGCAGGGCGCCGCCGCCAAGAGCGAGCCGGCCGCCCCCGCCAAGGCCACGGCCGCCGCCACGGGCTCGGCGCCGGAGGTCAAGGCCGGCAGTGCCGATGCGCTGGCCGTCGCGGCTATCCGCCAGCTCAATCCCAACGTCAGCATCGACAAGGTCGGCCCGTCGCCGGTGCCGGGTTTCCGCGAGGCGCTGGCCCAGGGCCAGGTCGTGTACGTCAGCGACGACGGCCGTTACCTGTTCCTGCCGGGCTCGGGCGGCGCACTGTTCGACACCCAGGCCAAGAAGAACCTCAGCGAAAACAGCCTGGCCGGCATGCGCAAGGACCTGCTGAAGACCATCCCGGCCAGCGAGCGCATCGTCTTCGCCCCGGCCAATCCGAAGCACACAGTGACGGTCTTCACCGACGTCGAGTGCGGTTACTGCCGCAAGCTCCATAGCGAAATCGCCGAATACAACCGCCAGGGCATCGCGGTCGAGTACCTGGCCTTCCCGCGCATGGGCATCGGCAGCGAGGACTACAAGAAGATGGTCTCGGTATGGTGCGCGGCCGACCGCCGCAAGGCCCTGACCGACGCCAAGAGCGAGCACGGCGTCCCGAACAAGGACTGCAAGAACACCGTGACCATGCAGTACAACGTCGGCCAGCGCGCCGGCCTGACCGGCACGCCGATGATCCTGACCAGCGAAGGCATCCAGCTCGGTGGCTACGTGCCGCCGGCGCAGCTGCGCGAGGCGCTGGACAAGATCGCCGCCGAGGCCAAGCCGGCCCCCTCGGGCGCCAAGCCGACCGCGGCCGTCGCCGTGCCGACCGGCGGACGCTGACAGCGAATGGTTCGCCCGGATTTCGGGCCCCGCTTCGACCGCATCGCCGCCCATTGGGCGGCGATGTCGTTTCTGGAAGCGTCATGGTTGGCCTGGTCCGGCTTTGGGCGGAAACGTCCGGGAGGCGAGAGTTGGGCGGGGCGCCGGCCGAGCCGGGAAGCGTTCCCTCGGCTCCCAAGTAGCCCGGTCGGAGGCGAGGCCGAAGCTCGCCGGCGGTTTTGGATACAATACCGGGCCCTGCGTTGCACGGTTCCCCGGACATGATCGTCCTCGAGGGCCATTCGGCCCTGTCTTCGTTCCGCCGCGAGCGTCTCCAAGCTCGACTGTCCGCCCTTCATCCGAGTGTCCGCCTGCTCGATGCCTGGCCCGTCTACTGGGTCGAGCCCGAGCCCGGCGCTACGCCCGACGACGCGACCCTGCGCCGCATCCTCCAGGCCGAACCGCATGAAGCCGCCCGCGGCGACGCGGCGGTCTCGCGCTATGTGACGCCGCGCCTCGGCACCTTGTCGCCATGGGCGAGCAAGGCCACCGAGCTGCTGCGCGGCGCCGGCCAGCCGGTCAAACGCGTCGAACGCGGTACCCGCTACGACCTCGAAGGCTGGCCGAGCGACGCCGCCACCCAGGGCGCGCTGGCCAAGGTCCTGCACGACCCGATGACCCAGTCGCTGCTGGAAGCGCGCGACGATGCGGCGGCGCTGTTCGCGGTGCCCGCGCGCGGCGAGCTCGAACGCATCGCCCTGGACCAGCTCGAAGCGGCCAACGGGCGCCTAGGCCTGGCCCTCGCCGACGACGAGATCGGCTACCTGCGCGAGCGTTACGCCGCGCTCGGCCGCACGCCGTCCGACGTCGAACTGATGATGTTCGCGCAGGCCAATTCCGAGCATTGCCGGCACAAGATCTTCAACGCCTCGTGGACGCTGGAAGGCCGTGAGCAGCCGCAGTCGCTGTTCAAGATGATCAAGAACACCCACGCGCACACGCCGGAGAACACCCTGTCGGCGTACAGCGACAACGCTGCGGTAGTCGAAGGCTATCCGGCCCGGCGCTTCCGCCCGCAGCCGGGCAGCCAGGCCTATGCGGCCGAAGCGCAGGTGCCCTCGGCGTTCTGCATCAAGGTCGAAACCCATAACCACCCGACCGCGATCGCGCCGTTCCCGGGCGCCAGCACCGGCAACGGCGGCGAGATCCGCGACGAAGGCGCGACCGGTCGCGGCGGCCGTCCCAAGGCCGGCCTGTGCGGTTTCAGCGTCTCGCACCTGCGCATCCCGAGCCTGCCGCAGCCGTGGGAGGGCGAGCGCGAACTCAATCCGCGCATGGCGCCGGCCCTGGAAATCATGCTCGACGGCCCGATCGGCGCGGCCGCGTTCAACAACGAATTCGGCCGCCCGAACCTGGTCGGCTATTTCCGCAGCTTCGAGCTGGCCGAAGGCCGGGCCGGCAACGCCAGCCTCGCCCGCGCCTACGACAAGCCGATCATGCTGGCCGGCGGTCTCGGCGCGATCGACCGGGTCCAGGTCGCCAAGCTCGGCCTGAAGCCGGGCCATGCGGTGATCGTGCTCGGCGGTCCGGCGATGCTGATCGGCCTCGGCGGCGGCGCCGCCAGCTCGGTCGCTTCCGGCGACAGCGCCGAAGCGCTCGACTTCGCCAGCGTCCAGCGCGACAACCCGGAGATGGAGCGTCGCTGCCAGGAAGTCATCGACCGCTGCGTCGCGCTAGGCGAAGCCAACCCGATCGACAGCGCCCACGACGTCGGCGCCGGCGGTTTGTCCAACGCCATCCCCGAGTTGCTGCACGATTCCAGCCTCGGCGGCGTGATCGACCTGGCCAAGGTGCCGAGCGACGATCCCTCTTTGTCGCCGATGCAGTTGTGGTGCAACGAATCGCAGGAACGCTACGTGCTCGGCTTGCCGGCCGACCGCGTCGCCGATTTCGCCGCGATCTGCGAGCGCGAGCGCTGCCCCTTCGCGGTGGCCGGTTATGCGACCGCGGAAGAGCGCTTGGTGGTCGGTTACGGCGCGACGGTCGAGACGGTGTATGGCGAGAACAAGATCGGCGACGCCGATTGGCCGATCGATCTGCCGATGGACCTGCTGTTCGGCAAGCCGCCGAAGATGCATCGCGACACCCGTTACCCCGCCGACGCGCCGTGGCCGGCGCTGCAGTGGGACGGGCTCGACCTGCGCGATGCCGGTCTGCGCGTGCTCGCGCATCCGACCGTCGCGGCCAAGAACTTCCTCATCACCATCGGCGACCGCACCGTCGGCGGCCTGGTCGCGCGCGACCAGATGATCGGCCCCTGGCAGCTGCCGCTGGCCGATTGCGCGATCACCTTGTCGGACTTCGACGGTTACGTCGGCGAAGCGATGGCGATCGGCGAACGCACGCCGTTGGCCTTGCTCGACGCCGCCGCCGCCGCGCGCATGGCGGTCGGCGAGGCGATCACCAACCTGTGCGCCGCACCGGTCGAATCGCTCAACCGCATCAAGCTGTCGGCCAACTGGATGGCGGCCGCATCGCATCCGGGCGAAGACGCGCTGCTGTTCGACGCGGTCAAGGCGGTCGGTCTGGAGCTGTGCCCGGAACTCGAACTGAGCATCCCGGTCGGCAAGGATTCCCTGTCGATGCAGGCGCAATGGCTCGGGACTCGTGCAGGGCAGACAGGTGAAGGACAAGATGGAAACGAGGCTCCTACGAGTCCCGAGTCCCAAGTCCCGAGTCCCGTAATGCACAAGTCGGTCTCGCCGGTATCGTTGATCGTCAGCGCGTTCGCGCCGGTGGTCGACGTGCGCCAGCAACTGACCCCGCTGTTGTCGCGCGACCCCGACAGCGAGCTGTGGCTGATCGGCCTCGGCGCCGGCAAGCAGCGCCTCGGCGGTTCGGTGCTGGCCCAGTGCCATCCCGAAGCCGGCAGCGACGGCGGTTTGCCGGCCTTCGCCGGCCTGCCCGGCGAGGGCACGCGCCATGAAACCGGCGTGCCCGACCTCGACAGCCCGCAGCGCCTGCGCGATTTCTTCGAACTGATCCGCGACGCGCGCGAAGCCGGCGTGCTGCTGGCCTATCACGACCGCAGCGACGGCGGCGCCTTCGCCGCGTTGTCGGAAATGGCGTTCTGCTCGCGCCTGGGCCTCGACATCAGCCTCGACGGCTGGGGCGAGGATCCGTTCCGCACCCTGTTCAACGAAGAGCTCGGCGCGATCGTGCAGATCGCCGCCGAAGACCGCGCCGAATTCGCCGACCTCGTCGCCCGCCACGGCCTGATCGATTGCGCGCAGCGCATCGCCAAGCCGACCACGGCTGCGGCGATACGGGTCAAGGAAGACGGCAAGGTTTTGGTCGAGTGGCGTTGGGACGAGCTGTTCGATGCCTGGTGGTCGACCAGCCATGCGCTGCAGAAGCTGCGCGACAACCCCGAGTGCGCCGACGAAGAGCGCGCGATCGCGCGCGACTTCAACGCCGCGGGTCTCAAGCCCAAGCTGAGCTTCGATACCGCCGAGGACGTCGCCGCGCCCTTCATCAACACCGGGGTGCGGCCGAAGGTCGCGATCCTGCGCGAGCAGGGCGTCAACGGCCAGATCGAAATGGCCGCGGCCTTCGACCGGGCCGGCTTCGAAGCCTTCGACGTGCACATGAGCGACCTGATCAGCGGCCGCTTCAAACTGGAAGACTTCAAGGGCTTCGCCGCCTGCGGCGGTTTCAGCTACGGCGACGTGCTCGGTGCCGGCCGCGGCTGGGCCACCAGCATCCTCGAACGCAGCGCCCTGCGCGACGCCTTTGCCGCCTTCTTCGCCCGCGAAGACAGCTTCTCGCTCGGCGTCTGCAACGGTTGCCAGATGCTGGCCCAGCTCAAGCCGATCGTTCCCGGCGCCGAGCATTGGCCGGTGTTCCTGCGCAACCGCAGCGAACAGTTCGAAGCGCGCCTGGGTCTGCTCGAAGTGGCCGAGTCGCCGTCGTTGTTCTTCCGCGGCATGGCCGGCTCGCGCATCCCGGTCGCGGTCGCCCACGGCGAAGGCCAGGCCAGCTTCGCCAGCAACCTCGACCAGACCGCCGCCAACGTCTCGTTGCGCTACATCGACGGCGACGGCCGCGTCGCCGACCGCTACCCGCTCAACCCGAACGGCTCGCCCGACGGCATCGCCGGCCTGACCAGCAACGACGGTCGCGCCACGATCCTGATGCCGCACCCCGAGCGCACCCTGCGCAACGCCAACTTCAGCTGGTCGCCGCGCGACTGGAGCGGCGACTCGCCCTGGTTGCGCATGTTCCGCAACGCGCGGGTGTGGGTGGGGTAAGCGCCGGCCTGGTCGGCATGACCGATTGATGACGGTGAAACGGGCGCCATACGGCGCCCGTTTTGCTTAGTCGCACCGCACTCAGTGTGGTCGCGGGCTTTGCCGGTGTAGATTCGGAGACGAACGCATGCGAGTCATGCGAATTCGAACGGCTGAGCCAGTACTCGATACGGGAGTGTGAATGAGCAAGTTCACCTACAACGATATCGTCCGAGTCGCAGAAACAGCGGTCGAATCGCTTCGCCCAGGAAGCGTCGGTTGGGTAGTAGGAGTTTTCGAGGAAAGACCATCCGGCGATTACTTTTCCCGGTTCCCGCCCGGCATCGTCTATACGGTGGAGTACGAAGACGGGGCGGCGAACGAAATTCACGAGAGCTGGCTGGAGGCTGGCCGGTTCAATGAGCAGCGGTTGGCCTGACGGTTGTTGCCGAGGGCGGGTAGATGTCCAAGGACGGTGTCGTCACATGGCCGATTAGCACAGCGCCGATTAGCACAGCTCCACTGCCACCGCATGGCCGGCCGATGGCGTCCGCACGAATAAAATGTGACTGATCTTTCAGTCCTTACTCGCCCCTGTTCATGAATCCGAAGCCCTGCGACTCGCGCCGGGCATCCTCGATCTCGCTTCGACGACTGTGCCTTTCTCACCGTTGCTCACCGGCGCTGTTCAGGGCTGGTCGAGACTGCGAACGAAACTGCTAAAGTCCGGGGATCACGCGCAGGAGGGTGACGTGAACGCAGTAGCCACATCCAACGAACCGACCGCCAACGCTGTACCGGCGAGCGGGGACGCCCAGGCCGCGGTCGATCTCCGTATCGTCGACGCCTTGCTGGCGAAGGGGCGCCTCAAGGAGCCCGACCTGGCGCGTGCGCGCCGGCTCCAGGAGGAAACCGGCGGCAGTCTGCTCGCGCTATTGGCGCGGCTGGGGCTGGTGTCCGAGCGCGATCACGCCGAAACCGTGGCCGCGGCACTGGAGCTGCCCCTGGTCAGCATCAAGGACGCGCCCGAGTTGCCGCCCGAGGGGGTGGCGCTGACGCCCAAGTTCATGAAGCAGTTCGCGGTCTGCCCGGTCGCCGAGGGCGAAAGCCACGTCGACGTGCTGATGGCCGACCCGCAGGACATCTACCAGCTCGACGCCTTGCGTCTGGCGACTCAGCGCGAGATCCGCCCCTACGTGGCCCTGCGCTCGGAGGTCGGCGACCTGGTCGAGCGCTGGTACGGCCAGGGCCGCAGCGCGATGGGCGCGATCGTCGAGACCGCCGAAGGCGAGGGCGCGGGCGATCTTGACGATGTCGAGCATCTGCGCGACCTGGCCTCGGAGGCGCCGGTGATCCGGCTGGTCAATTTGGTGATCCAGCGCGCGGTCGAGCTGCGTGCCTCGGACATCCACATCGAGCCGTTCGAGAATCGCCTGAAAGTGCGCTATCGCGTCGACGGCGTGCTGGCCGAGGGCGAGAGCCCGCCGGCCAACCTCACCGCCGCGGTGATCAGCCGCATCAAGATCATGGCCAAGCTCAACATCGCCGAGCGCCGCCTGCCGCAGGACGGCCGCATCATGCTGCGGGTTCAGGGCAAGGAGCTCGACTTGCGCGTCAGCACCGTGCCGACCGCGCACGGCGAATCGGTGGTGATGCGTCTGCTCGACCGCGAGACGGTCGTGTTCGATTTCTACAAGCTCGGCTTCACCGACGAATTCCTGCCGCAGTTCCAGAAGGTGCTCGACCAGCCGCACGGCATCATGCTGGTGACCGGCCCGACCGGTTCGGGCAAGACCACCACCTTATATACGGCGCTGAGCAAGCTCAACACCAGCGACGTCAAGATCATCACCGTCGAGGACCCGGTCGAGTACCAGATCGAAGGCATCAACCAGATCCAGGCCAAGCCGCAGATCGGTCTCGACTTCTCGCATGCGCTGCGTTCGATCGTCCGCCAGGACCCGGACATCATCATGATCGGCGAAATGCGCGATCTGGAGACCTGCCGCATCGCGATCCAGTCGGCGTTGACCGGCCACCTGGTGCTCAGCACCCTGCATACCAACAACGCCGCCGGCGGCATCACCCGCCTGCTCGACATGGGCGTCGAGGATTATCTGCTGACCTCGACGATCAACGGCATCCTGGCCCAGCGCCTGGTGCGCCGTCTCGAACCGACCCATGCCGAGAAATACCTCGCCTCGCCCGAGGAAATCGACAAGTTCAACCTGCGCCGCTATCAGCCTGAGGGCGATATCTACCTGTTCCGCCCGCGCGCTTCGGCGCTGGCGCCGAGCGGTTACCACGGCCGCACCACGATCATGGAATTCCTGGTCATGAACGACGAACTGCGCCGCGCGGTGATGCGTCACGCCGGCATGGGCGAGATCGAGCAGATCGCGCGCGACAGCGCCGGCATGCGCACCATGTACGAGGACGGCATCGTCAAGGCGCTCGCCGGACAGACCACGATCGAGGAAGTGTTGCGGGTGACTGAGGATGCGTAAGCGCTGGAGCAGCGGGACTCGGGACTTGGGACTCGGGACTCGCAAGAGCCCGACTCGCGTGTGTCCTCGCCCGTTGCTGCGATCCTGATTCCGAGTCCCGAGTCCCGAGTCCCGAGTCCCGAGTCCCGAGTCCCCATCGATGCCCCTCTACCACTACAAAGCCCTGAACGCGCGCGGTGAGCTGCTCGATGGCCAGATGGAGGCCGCGAGCGGTACCGAAGTCGTGCAGCGCCTGCAGGAACAGGGTCACCTGCCGGTCGAGGCCAAGCTGGCCTCGGAGGCCGGGGCGTCTTCGTCGTGGAAGGCCTTGTTCAAGCCCAAGCCTTTCACCGGGGCGCGCTTGGTGCAGTTCACCCAGCAGTTGTCGACCTTGCTCGGCGCCGGCCAGCCGCTGGACCGCGCGCTGACCATCCTGCTCGACCTGCCCGAGGACGACACCGCCAAGAGCACGGTCGCCGACATCCGCGACGCGGTGCGCGGCGGCACCTCGCTGTCGGTGGCGCTGGAGCGCCAGCATGGCACCTTCTCGCGCCTGTATATCAACATGGTCCGGGCCGGCGAGGCCGGCGGCAACCTGCACGAGACCCTGTCGCGGCTCGACGACTACCTCGAACGCAGCCGCGTGCTGCAGGGCCGGGTCATCAACGCGCTGATCTATCCGGCGATCCTGATGGTCATGGTCGGCGTGAGCCTGATGTTCCTGCTCGGCTACGTGGTGCCGCAGTTCGGCGCGATGTACGAAAGCCTCGATGCCGAACTGCCGATGTTCACCCAGGTGGTGCTCTGGCTCGGTCTGTTCGTGCGCGACTGGTGGATCGTGTTGATTGCGATTCCCGCTGTCGGCTTCCTCTGGTTCGACCGCAAGCGCCGCGACCCGGCGTTCCGCGAGGCGCTCGACGCCTGGCTGCTCAAGCGCAAGTTCGTCGGCCCGCTGATCGGCAAGATCGAGACCGCCCGCCTGGCGCGCACGCTCGGCACCCTGGTGCGCAACGGCGTGCCGCTGATGACTGCGATCGGCATCGGCCGCAACGTGCTCAACAACCGCATCCTCGCCGCCGACGTCGACGCCGCCGGCGAAGACGTCAAGAACGGCGTCGCGCTGTCGACCGCGCTCGGCAAGGGCAAGCGTTTCCCGCGCCTGGCCCTGCAGATGATCCAGGTCGGCGAGGAGTCCGGCGCGCTCGACGCGATGCTGATGAAGACCGCCGAGACCTTCGAGCAGGACACCGGCATGGCTCTGGACCGCATGCTCGCCGCCTTGGTCCCGGTGGTGACGGTGGTGCTGGCCGGCGTCGTCGCCACGGTCGTGATGGCGGTGCTGCTGCCCTTGTACGACCTCACCAATGCGATCGGTTGAGCATGGCGCCGGTCGCGTTCGCCTGCCGTGCTCCCGGGGCGCCCGTTCATGCCGTTCGCTTGAACGCCGGCTGTACCGGAACCCGATTCGCGCGAACTTCGCCAATCGGCGCGGAACAGAATCCTATGCAATCTTCGGATGCGGACAGCCGGTCGACCCCGTTGCCATCGCTCGTCCGTTGAAGCACAACATCGGTCCAGAACCCACCACTATGGATGATCACTGAGATGCGCAATCCCCGTTCGATTACCCGTTCCCCGTCCCCGGCCGGCCAGAGCGGTATGAGCCTGATCGAGATCATCATCGTGATCGTGCTGATCGGCGCAGTTCTGGCCTTCGTCGGCAACCGCGTGCTGGGCGGCAAGGACCGCGGCGACTACAACCTAGCCAAGGGCCAGGTGCAGACCCTCGCCGGCAAGATCGACTCGTTCCAGATGGACACCGGCCGCCTGCCGGGTTCGCTCGATGAACTGGTCAAACAGCCGGCCGACGCCAACGGTTGGCTGGGGCCGTACGCCAAGGACACCGAGCTGAAGGACCCGTGGGGTCATGCCATCGAGTACCGCCAGCCGGGCGAAAGCGGTCCCTACGACCTGGTCAGCTACGGCAAGGACGGCAAGGCCGGCGGCAGCAGCGTCGACGGCGACATCAAGAACAACTGAGTAAGCGCCTGCGATGAAACGCCTGCGGCACAGGCCCTCCGCCGGAGGGCGGAGGGACCGGGCCGGGGCGAACGCCGTCCGGCGCGCTCCTGCGTGCGCCGTGGGTGCGAGCCGCGCGAGCGGCCCGCCGCGGCCGGCTTCGGTGCGCGGCATGTCGCTGCTGGAAATGCTGTTGGTGATCGCCCTGATCGCGGCGATCGGCGTGTTGACCGTCGGCATGATGAGCGGTGGCCTGAGCGGCATGCAGTTGCGCTCGGCGTCCAAGGAAGTCGCCTCGCAACTGCGCTATACCCGCAGCCAGGCGATCTCGACCGGGCGTTCGCAGAAGTTCACCATCGATCCGGCCGCGCACACCTGGACCGCGCCGAACGGGCGCAGCGGCGACATTCCCAAGGCGGTCGGGGTGACTTTCACCGGTGCGCGCGAAGTGCAGCCGCGTCGCGGCGAGGGCGCGATCGTGTTCTTCGCCGACGGCGCGTCCACCGGCGGGCGGGTCAAGCTCAGCGTCAAACAGGCGGCGTGGAACGTCGATGTCGCCTGGCTGACCGGCGAGGTCAAGCTCAAGCGCGGCGAGGCGCCGCGATGAGCGCGCCTGCGCTGCCCGCCGCCTCGGCCGGTGCTTTGCGCCGTTTCGGCGCGCTGGGTCGCGCGCCGTCGTCGCGCGAACGCGGCTACACCTTGCTCGAAGTGATCGTCGCCTTCGCCTTGCTGGCGATGGCGCTGACCTTGTTGCTCGGCACCTTGTCCGGCGCGACGCGCCAGGTGCGCTGGTCCAGCGACGCCGGCCGCGCGGCGCTGTATGCGCAATCGCTGATGGACCAGGTCGGGGTCGGGCAGCCGCTCAAGCCCGGCCAACGCAGCGGCGAGTTCGAGAACGGCCGCTATCGCTGGACCCTCGGCGTGGCGCCGTGGCGCGATCCCATGCCGGCCTCGTCGCAGCCGATCGATCCGAACGCGATGCGCTTGTTCGAAGTCCAGCTGGCGGTGGAGTGGGGCGAGGGCGGCGGCGGTCGGCGCTTGTTGCTGCGCACCCTGCGCAGCGCGACCGCCTCCAATGAGGTGCAGTTCTGATGGCGCGCATGGCCGGGCCGATGAGGGCGATGCAGGCCGTCCCGCCGTCGTATCGCCGTGCGCGCGGTTTCACCTTGATCGAAGTGTTGCTGGCGATGGTCTTGCTGGTCGCCGGCTTGACCCTCGCGTTCGCGACCTTGTCGGCGGCGACCAAGACCGCCACGCGCGCCGAGGCTCTGGCCCAACGCAGCGAACGCGAGCGCGCGGTCGAAGGCTTCTTGCGCAAGCGCATCGCCGCGACCCGGCCGATCCCGTTCGCGTTCGACCAAAGCACCGCGGTGCCGCAGCGCTTCGTCGGCGAACCCGACCGCCTGCGTTTCGTCGCCGACCTGCCCGATTACCTGGGCCAGGGCGGGCCGTACCTGCACGACTTCGTGATCGAAGGTGATGGCGACCAGGCGCGCATCCTGCTCTCCTTGTCGATGGTGCTGGCCGGCGAAACCATCAAGGAGGCACGCGAGCGTCCGCCCGAGCTGCTGGTCGAGGGCCTGAAGTCGGCGCGCTTCCGTTATCGCTCCATGGATCCGCAACGCGGCGAACTGGGGGAGTGGCAAGAGCGCTGGCAGACGCCGGAGCAACTGCCGTTGTTCGTAGAAGTCACACTCACCGACCGCGACGGCCGCGCCTGGCCGCCGCTGGTGGTGTCTCTGCCGCTGGCCAGCGCGACGGCCGGCGGCTTCGTGCCGGAGCTGTGATGCGCACGGTCCGAGCAACGAGGACGACAGCAGAGGGCATCGCGCGGCGCGCGGCGCAGCGGCCGGTCTGCATTGGAAAACGTCGCGATGCGGCAACCGCGTCTCGACGATCGCGTGGTGCGGCGCTGCTTTTGGTGCTGTGGGTGATCGCGTTGCTGACTGCGCTGATTGGCGCATTTGCGCTGTCGGCGCGCACCGAGAACCTGCAAGGGCGGGTGCTGGTGCGCGGCCTGGTAGCGCAGAACGCCGCCCGCGCCGGGCTCGAATACGCGATGACGCGGGTGGCGATGACCGACACCAAACTGCAATGGCAGCCCGACGGACGCCCGAACCCGTGGCGCTTCGGCGAGGCCAAGCTCGAGATCAAGATCGTCGACGAGAACGGCAAGGTCGACCTCAACCAGGGCGATATCGCCTTGCTGACCGCGTTGATCCAGGGCGTGGGCGGGATGGAACAGGGCGAGGCCGCGCGCCTGGCCTCGGCGATCCTCGACTGGCGCGACGCCGACACCTTGACCCAACCCGCAGGCGGCGCCGAAGACGCCGACTACGCGTCCGCCGGCCGCGCTTACGGCGCCAAGGATGCCGAATTCGAAAGCGTTGCGGAGTTGGAACAAGTGCTGGGCATGACGCCGGCCTTGTATGCCAAGATCGAGCCGCTGGTCACGGTTTACAGCGGCCGTACGCGTCCCGAACCGGCATTCGCAGCGAAGGAAGTACTCGATGCTATGGGGATGAACGGCGCACAGCTCATCGAGCAACGGCGCAGAACGCCGCCCGGGTCACAGTTGACGGGTGCGCAAGTCGGCGGCGAACTCGCCGGTCTCGTCGGCGAACGCAGCGGCACCTATAGTATCGACAGCCGCGCACGGCTAGCGGATGGTCGTGAATCGGTGTTGCGGGTGGTTGTGCGTGCAGGGGGGAGTTCCGTTCCCGGAATGGCCTATACACCGCTGCGTTGGGAGGAGGGAGCTTCGTCACGATGAACTCGCAGGTTGCCGAAAGCCGGTTGGGGGAAAACCGGTTCAGACGTTTGAGCGCACGCTTCGCACCCGGAGCGGGCGGCTTCTTTTCGTGGTGGGGACGCACCCTGGCCTCGTGGTTGCCGTTGCGCATGCGCCAGGCCTTGGGCGTGGATCGCGGCCGCTTGCTGTTGCAGGTCGACGGCGACAGCGTGCGCCTGCGTCTGCAGCAGGCCAACGAAGTGCGCGACCTCGCGGTGCTGCCCAGCCTGGCCGATTTGAATGCACCGGCCGGCGCCATCGCCGCCGATCCGCTGGCGCCGTTGCTGCCGCCGCGCGTCGGCGAGCTGCCGCGTTGGCTGTTGTTGCCGCCGGCCGCGAGCCTGCGCCGGCGCCTGACCTTGCCGGCCGCCGCGGCCGACCGCCTGCGCGACGTGGTCGGTTTCGAGATCGACCGCCAAACGCCTTTCACCGCCGATGCCGTCGCCTACGACGCGCGCGTGCTGGCCCGCCGCGACGGCGACGGCCAGCTCGACGCCGAACTGGTGGCGGTGCCGCGCCAATCGCTGGACCCGCAGCTCGCCGCGATCGGTCCGCTGGCCTCGACCCTGTCGGGAATCGAGGTGGCCGGCGCCGACGGCGTGCCGCTCGGGGTCAACCTGCTGCCGCCGTCGCAGCGTCGTACCCGCAGCGACCCCTTCCGTTATTGGAACCTGGCCCTGGCCGCGGTCGCCCTGTTCGCGCTCGCCGCGGCGATGTGGCAAGTGCTCGAAAACCGCCGCGAGGCCACCCAGACCTTGCAGCAGACCATCGCCAGGAACGCCAACGCCGCGCGCCAGGCCGCGACCCAGCGCCAGCTGCTGGTCGACCTGATCGACGGCCAGGCCTTCCTCGACCGCACCCGCGCCGCGCGCCCGAGCACGGTTGAGGTGATCGACGAACTCAGCCGTCGCCTGCCCGATTCGACCTATCTGGAGAAGCTCGCGATCGAGGACGAAAGCCTGCTGATGATCGGCTTGAGCCGCGAGGCTTCGTCGCTGATCGGCAAGCTGCAGGGCACCAAGCTGTGGCGCTCGCCAGCCTTGACCGGCGCGGTCCAGCCCGACCCGGCGACCAGCCGCGACCGTTTCACCCTGACCGCCGAGATCGGCCCGCCCAAGCCGCAGACCCCGGAGGCCGCGCGTGAGCAGTAACTGGCGTACCTGGGCCGCCGACCGCGAGCGCTGGCTCGCGCTGGGCCTGCTGCTGGCCGCGCTGGCGATCGCCTATGCGGTGCTGGTCCATCCGTGGTGGACGGTGCCGATGATCGAAGCCGGCGAGCAGATCGACCGTCTGCAAGAGCGCGAACTGCGCCAACGCATGGAGCTCAAGCAGGCGCCGCAGATCCGCCTGCGCCTGGAAGAAGTGCGCAAGCAGCAGGCCAGCCGTCCCGGCTTCCTGCCCGAGGCCACCGCCGAACTCGCCACCGCCGGCCTGGTCCAGCGCCTGGAGACGGTGGTGTTGCAGGCCAGCCCCGGCAATCGCAGCTGCGGCATCGTCAATCGCTCGCCGCTGGCCGAGCCGCGGCGCGACCGCTACGCGCGCGTGGTGGTGCAAGTGCGCCTGCGCTGCGGCGCGCCCGAAACCGCGGCGGTGCTGTATTCGCTCGAAAGCGGCTCGCCGCGTTTGTTCGTCGGCAACCTCAACCTGCTGTCGACGCGCGGCTATTTCGTGCCCGGCACCGCCGGCCCGGCCAACGACGGCGGCCTCGACGTCAGTTTCGATCTGTACGGCTACCTGCGGCCGAGCCCGGCGCCGGCCGCCGCTTCCAATGCCAACGCACCGGCGGTGACTCCCAATGCGCCTTGACGACGCCAGCCCGCGCACCTGGCTGCTGGCCACCGCCGCCGGCTGGGCGCTGTTGACCTGGGTGCTGGCGCTTGCCGGTATGGGCCGCAGCGTCGATCCGCTCGATGAAGACCCGAGCCTGGTCAAGGCCCTGCCGCAGGTGCGCAAGAGCGCCACCGACGCGCTCGGCCCCTTGACCAAGTACAGCGAAATCGCCGCGCGCCCGTTGTTCGTCGACGACCGCCGGCCCAAGCCCTTCTTCATGCAGGGCAAGGGCGAGGGCGAGAACCAGGCGGCCGCATTCGACTACCTGCTGACCAGCGTGCTGATCACTCCGCAGCTGTCCATGGCCTTCCTGCAGCCGGCCGACGGCAGCGAGTCGGTGCGGGTCAAGCTCGGCGAAGTGCCCGAGTCGCACCCGGCCTGGCGCCTGACCTCGCTGGAGCCGCGCCGGGCCGTGTTCGAAGGGCCGGAAGGCCGGCGCGAACTCGACCTGCGCGTGTTCAACGGCCAGGGCGGCGAACCGCCGACCGCGGTCGCCGCGCCGCAGCCGGGCAGCGCGCCGCAACCGGGCGTGCGTCCGGTGCCTGCGCCGCCGTCGATACCGCCGCCGCCGTCGCCGCAGCCCAATCGCGTCCCGAATATTTCGCAGGTGCCGCAGCCCCCGCCCCCGCAAACCAAGCCCAACGAAGCCGGACAGACCGACAACAACGCATCCGCGCCGCTCACCGAGCAGGCGCAGATGGAAGCCATCCGCAAGCGGATCGAAGCGCGTCGCGCGCAACTGCGGCAGCAACAAGCCGCTCAACCACCGGCCAACACGCCGTAGAGTGAACGCATGAAGCTACGTCCTCAGCAATACGCCACCCACGCCCTCGCCGCGGCGATCATCGCCACGCAACTGGCGTCGTGCGCCAGCGTGATGTCGCCGCGAGTGCAGCGCAACGGCGACCCGGCCTCCCTCAAGGGACCCAAGGGCGAGGATGCCCGCGCCAGGTTGGTCCGCGACGGCGTCGTCCAGCAGCCGCTGGAAGGGCAGGTCGACGAGGAGGGGCCGAAGGCGCAGATCCGCCGCGGCACCGGCCAGGTCATCAACCGCAGCGCCGCCGCGGCGCCGCCGCCGGGCCTGGGCGCGACCAACGGCACCGCCACCTTCAATTTCGAAGGCGAGTCGGTGCATGCGGTGGCCAAGGCCATCCTGGGCGACATGCTGGGCCAGAACTACGTGATCGCACCGGGCGTGCAGGGCACCGTGACCTTGGGCACGCCCAAGCCGGTCAGCGCCGCGGAGGCGCTGAACCTGCTCGAGATGGTGCTGAGCTGGAACAACGCGCGCCTGGTCTACACCGGCGGTCGCTACAACATCGTTCCGTCCGACCAGGCCCTGGCCGGCAACGTCGCGCCGCGCACCGGCTCGGCCACGGCCGCGCGCGGCTTCGAAGTGCGCACGGTGCCGCTGAAGTTCATCTCGGCCACCGAGATGGAAAAGATCCTCAAGCCGTACGCGCGTCCGAACGCGATCGTCACCGTCGACAACTCGCGCAACGTGATCAGCGTCGGCGGCACCCGCGCCGAACTCGAAAACTACCTGCGCACGATCGAAGTGTTCGACGTCGACTGGCTGTCGGGCATGTCGGTCGGCGTGTTCCCGTTGCAGTCGGGCAAGGCCACCAAGGTCGTCGCCGACCTGGAAAAAGTGTTCGGCGAACAGAGCAAGTCGCCGGTCTCGGGCATGTTCCGTTTCATGCCGCTGGAGGGCGCCAACGCGGTCATGGTGATCACGCCGCAGGCCGATTACCTCGACGACATCAAGGATTGGCTCGACCGCATCGACAGCGCCGGCGACAACGTCCAGTTGTTCACCCTTGAACTCAAATACATCAAGGCCAAGGACCTCGCCGACCGCCTCGCCGAAGTGTACGGCTCCAACCGCAGCGGCAACGGCGGTGGCGGCGACGGCGCGCCTTCGCTGATGCCCGGGCTGGAATCGGTCGAGCTGCGCGACAGCGACAACGGCTCCAGTGCCGACATCGGCAAGAGCGGCAGCGACGGCGGCTCGGACTCCGGCGGTGGCGGCCTCGGCAGCGGCGCATCGCTGGGCTCGCGCCAGTCCGGCAACGGCACGGTCACGCTCGAGGTCGACGGCGCCAAGGTCGGCGTGTCCGCCGTCGAGGAAACCAATTCGATCCTGGTGCGCAGCAGCCCGCAGGCCTGGAAGTCGATCCGCGGCGTGATCGAGAAGCTCGACGTCATGCCGATGCAGGTGCACATCGAAGCGCAGGTGGCCGAGGTCGAACTCAACGGTACGCTCGAGTACGGCGTGAAGTGGTTCCTCGACCGCGCCACCATCGACAACGGCTTCGGCGACCTCAACCGCAGCACCAATCCGGCGGTGCCGCCGAAGTGGAGCACGGTTGCGGCGAGCATCGGCGGCGTCGCCGGCGACGGTCTGTCGTGGTCTCTGATCAAGAACAACGCCGCGGCCATCCTCAAGGCCTTGGATGCGGTCACCGACGTGCACATGCTGCAGACGCCGTCGCTGTTGGTGCGCAACAACGCCGAGGGTTCGCTCAACGTCGGCACCAAGATCCCGATCGAATCGGTCTCGGTCAACGCCGGCACCGGCAACAACAACACCGTCAGCCAGGTGCAGTACCTCGATACCGGCGTGATCCTCAAGGTACGTCCGCGGGTGAGCCGCGACGGCATGGTGTTCATGGACATCGTCCAGGAAGTCAGCTCGGTCGGCCCACGGCTCAACAACAACAGCCCCAACGTTACCGTCAACACCCGCAAGCTCAAGACCGAGGCGGCGGTGCAGAGCGGCGAGACGGTGATGCTCGCGGGCTTGATCAACGACGAAACCCGACGCAGTTCGGGCGGCTTGCCGGGTCTGAACCGCATCCCGGTGTTCGGCGCACTGTTCGGCACGCAGAAGTCGGCGACCACGCGTCGCGAGACCATCATCCTGTTGACCCCGACTCTGGTGCGCAACCCGCAGGAATCGCGCGACCTGACCGATGAGTACAGCCGTCGCTTCCGCGCCATGGAACCGTTGCAACCCAGGCAGCCCAAGCCGAGGAAGTAAGCCTCGCGCTGCGCAGTGTTTGCATGGGGTCGGCTTGCCGGCCCCATTGCATTTGCGGGCCGCCGCCGGTTTGCCGGCCTCATTGCTTTGTGGATCGTCGCCGGCTTGCTGCCTCCATTGTTCTGCAGGTCGCCGGCGCGGCGACCACGCCGTCGTGACCCGGCATCGGGTCGAATACCTCGGACCATGCCCGCCGCCCACGACCGCCTTGACGAACACTCCCTTGCCCGGCCGGCTATGGGACCATGCGGCTTCGTGATAGAACCCCGCCATGACTGAATTGCCCATCGTCGTAGTGCCGGTCGGTGCCGACGACGACGCACTCGATGCCTGCCTCGCCGCACTGGAACTGTGCACGCCGCCGGGTGCGCGGGTATGGCTGGCCGACGACGCCCGCGCCGGGCCTCGCGGCTACGCGATCGTCGAGCGCTGGCTCAAGCGCACCGCGCTCAAGGCCGACTACAGCCGCCGCCAGCGCAGCCTGGGCGAGGTCGCCCACCTGGATGAAGTGCTGAGCGTCTGTGGCGATGCCGACGTGGCGGTGCTCGCGCCCGACGCGGTGCCGGCGCCGGGCTGGCTGTCGCGCATGAGCGCGTGCCTGGCCGCCGACGGCGCCATCGCCTCGGCCACGCCCTGGTGCAACGCCGGCGAAGCCGCGGCCTGGCCGAGGATCGGCGAAATCTCCCCCTTGCCCGATGCCGAAGACGCCGAACGCCTGTCGCGGGCCTTGCAGCAGATGCCGGCGCTGCACCCGGAACTGCCGGCCGCGATCGGCCATGCGGTGCTGTTGCGCGGCAGCGCGCGCCGCCGAGCCGGCGGCCTCGACGCGGCGAGCTACGGTTCCTGGTATGCGGCCCTGACCGATCTGTCCCTGCGCCTGTCCGGACTGGGCTGGCGCAACGTGTTGTGCGATACCGCCTATGTCGCGCGCGGCGGCGAAGGCCGGCCCGGCGACGGCGACATGGACGCGCTGGCCGCGCGCTGGCCGGACTGGCATGCGCGCCTGGCGAACTTCCTCATGCACGACCCTCTGCGCGACCTGCGCCAACAACTCGCCGAACGCCTCGACCGCGTCGGCCCACCGGAACCGCAACGTGATCTCTTCCTCTGACCCCGGCCAGGCGCGCATCGGCGCCGGCGAGCGCGCGCCGGCTGTCACCGGGCCTGCTCTCAACGAGCCAGGTTTCAACGAGCCAGCTTTCAACGAACCAGCACTCAAGGCGATCGTGGTCACCTACCGCAGCGCGGCGACGATCGACGAATGCCTGAGCCGGCTGCGCGACAGCCTCGGCATCCAGGCGATCCGCGTCGTCGACAACCAGTCCGACGACGGCACCCTCGACATCGTCCAGCGCCACGCCTCCGCCGACCCGCGCCTGCGCTTCATCGCCAACCCGGACAACCCCGGCTTTTCGGTCGGCTGCAACCAGGGCGTGGCCGATCTGGAGCCGTCGGCGGACGAGGACGACTGGCTGGTCTTCGTCAATCCCGACTGCATGGTCGAGCGCGATACCTTGCTGCAACTGCATGCCTTGGCGGTGCCGCTCGGAGAGGCCTTGCTCAGCGCCGACCTGATCAACGAACAAGGCGAGCGCGATGTCGCCGTGCGCCGCCGCGACCCCGATTTCGGCGCGATGCTGGCCGGCGTGCTGCGTCCGTGGGCGGCGCCGAAGATGGCGGTCGCGCCGGACGATGCGCAGGCCGTGCAGCAGGTCGAGGCGACCTCGGGCGCGTTGATGCTGATGCCGAGGCGACTATTCGCTCGCATCGGCGGCTTCGACGAGGGCTATCGCCTGCACGCCGAAGACCTGGACCTGTGCCGGCGCGTGCGCGAAGCCGGTGCGGTCGTCGCGGTCGCCAATCGGGTCCGCGTCGTGCACGTGCGCGGCGTATCCAGCCGCTCGCGGCCGTTCTTCGTCGAGTGGCACAAGCATCGTGGCCTGTGGCGCTATTTCCGCAAGTTCGAAGCGGCGCGGCGCGGCCCGTTGGTGCGTGCCGGCGTATTCGCGGCGATCTGGGGGCGTTTCCCGGTCGCGGCTTTGCGCGCGTGGTGGCGTTGAGCAGCAGCGTTGCGTCGATGCTTCATCGCTGAGGGCTGTCGAGCCTCAGGCCTCAAAGCTCCATCAGATCGCGGCCGATCACCAGGCGCCCGGCGTAGTGCGGTGCGACCGCGTCGCGCCAGACCTCGTCGGTGAGCGAGGGGTCGCCGCCCGGAACGAAGTGGCTCAGCACCAGGGTCTTCACTCCGGCTTCGGTGGCGAGGCGGCCGACCTGCTCGGTGGTGGTGTGGCTGTCGAGCAGGTGTCGGCGCAAGCGCTCGGCCTGGGCTTCGCTGGCGATCAGGCGTTCCAGCGCGGGCAGGTACATGACCTCGTGCACCAGCACATCGGCATCGCGGGCGAGTTCGACCAGGGCCGGCGACGGCCGGGTGTCGCCGGAGAACACGATCGAGCGGTCCGGGCAGTCGAAGCGGTAGGCGAAGGCCGGCGCCATCGGCGGGTGATCGACCAGGGCCGCGGTGACCTTGACTCGTTCGTCCTGCATCACCACGCCGCCGCGGCGCAGTTCGTGCGGACGGATCAGCGGCGCCAGCGGCGGGCGTCCTTCGTCGGCGATGCGGGTGCGGATGTCTTCGGCGTTGAGCTGCAGGAAGCGCCGGGTCATGCGTGCGAGCGGCGGCGGGCCCCAGGTGCCGACCGGCCGGCGCAGGTCGGCGGCCCAGGCCAACAACAACAGGTTACCGTAGTCGGCGTTGTGGTCGGAATGGTGGTGGGTAAGAAAGACCTCGCGGATCGCGCCGAGCGCCAGTCCGGCCAGGGCCATCTGCCTTGCGACGCCGTTACCGCAGTCGACGATGTAGACCGCGCCGTCGACGACCACCGCCTGCGCGGGCGCCGCGCGCAGCGCCTTCGGGGTCGGGCCGCCGGCGGTGCCGAGCAGGATCAGGCGCGAGCGCCGGGACGCCGCGGCGGACTCGGCCAGCGCGGCGCGAACATTCGGCGCGGCAAGCCCGGCGAGGGCCAAGCCACCGGTGGCGGCGAGAAAACGTCTGCGGGACAGGGTATCGATGGCGGCCATGCGCACAGCCTAATGCCTCGGGCCCGGGCCAAGTCACATCGGAGCAGACGCTTCTGCGGCGGCGCTCGCTCGCCGCCTGTGCCGCCAGTCGGAAAATGCGGTGTCGCGCCGTTGCGGGCTCGAACCCGGCCGTATAGTCGGTCGGGCGACCACAGGGGGTCGGTCAATCGACAGGGAGTCGGTCATGTCTATCTTCAGCAAGCTGTTCGGCAGCAAGCCAACCGGTTCGGAACATGCGGCGCCGATGGATCTGGTGACCTTCGCCGAGCGCTACGCCGCGGCGGTGCGCACGGCCTGGCCCGAGGCCCGGGTCGAGATCGGGCATGGCGCGGCGACGGCCGATACCCGGGTCGACTGGCACCTGCCGGACGGCTTCAAGGCCACCCACTTCCTCGGCAACAGTTACCTGCGTTATCTCGGCGCGCCGCAGGAGCTCGACGCGATCTTCGCCGAGCAATTGGCCGGCGCGCGCGCGATCCAGCGCGATTTCGTCAGCGGGCCCGAGGCCGCGAACGCGGTGATCCTGCCGGTGCTGAAGACGCGCGGCTGGCACGAGACCGCGTTGCAGCAGGCGCGCTCGTTCGGCACCGAGTCGATGCTGCCCTTCATCGTCGAGCCCCTGGCCGGCGACCTGGTCCTGACCTATGTCGAGGACACCCCGGATTCGATGAGTTTCCTGTCGCCGTCGGAGGCCGAGCGGCGCGGTCTCGACCGCGAGAGCCTGTATACCCAGGCGCTCGACAACCTGACCCGGTTCCTGCCGGAACTCGACGTGCAGGGCGGCGGCGGGCGCTACGTCGCGCGGCTCGACCGTAACTACGACGCCAGCATGGTGCTGTTGTTCGATCACTGGCGCGATCGCATCGAGATCAAGGGCGACCCGGTGTTCGCGATCGCCGCGCGCGACGAGCTGATGCTGTGCGGCAGCGAGGACGACGACAGCGTCGCCTCGTTGCGCGACATCGCCGACGAGATCGCGCTGTCGTCGAGCTACAACCTGTCGCGCGCCTTGTTCACCCATCGCGACGGCGGGCTGCAGGTGTTCGCCAGCTAGTCAGGCGGTAGCTCAGCGGTAGCGGTTGATCTCGTCGCGCAGGGATTTCGCCGCCGCGGCCGAGGCGGCGGCATAGTCGTCGCCGCTGGAGGCGTAGAGGATCGCGCGCGAGCTGCTGACCATCAGGCCGGTGCCGTCGGCGGTCTTGGCGTTCGTCACCACCGCTTCGACATCGCCGCCTTGCGCGCCGACGCCGGGCACCAGGAACGGCACCTCGCCGACGATCGCGCGCACTTCGCGCAACTGCGACGGCCAGGTCGCGCCGACCACGAGCGCGCAATTGCCGTGGCCGTTCCATTCGCGTGCGACCTTCTCGGCGACGTGTTGGTACAGCGGGCGGCCGGCGACGTCGAGGTCCTGCAGATCGCCGGCACCGGGATTGGAGGTGCGGCACAGCACCACCACGCCGCGGTCGGCGCGGTCGAGGAAGGGCTGGACCGAATCGCGGCCGAGATAGGGGTTGGCGGTGACCGCATCGGCGCCGTAGCGGTCGAAGGCTTCGGTGACGTAATGCTGGGCGGTGCTGCCGATGTCGCCGCGCTTGCTGTCGAGGATCACCGGGATGCCGGGATGGTTCGCGTGCGCGTAGGCGACCAGGCGGGCGAGGGCGTCTTCGGCGCCGAGCGCGGCGAAGTGAGCGATCTGCGGCTTGAACGCACAGGCGTATTCGGCGGTCGCGTCGATGATGTCGCGATTGAAGGCGAACACCGCATCGGCATCGCCGGCGAAACGCGCCGGAAACTTCGCCGGCTCGGGGTCGAGACCGACGCAGACCAGAGTGCCGGCCTGTTGCCAACGTTGACGCAATGCCTGCATGAAGCTCATCGATACCCTTCCTCGTGGTGATGCCGTGTTTAGGTGGACTACGAACGCGCCTGTTTCGTTTTCAACGCCGCCGCAGGAGTCCTATCCCCCCGCTGCGATTTGCTTCCCGCTTCCCGCTTCCCGCTTCCCGAATCCCGAATCCCGAGTCCCGAGTCCCGAGTCCCCGAGTCCCGAATCCCGAATCCCTTAAGTAACGATGATCGGCGCCCCATGAGTAACGACCACGGTGTGTTCGAACTGCGCGGCATAACCGCGCCGGCAACGCATCGCCCAGCCGTCGTCGCCTTCGTCGACCTGGGTGCAATGGGTGGCCAGGAAGGGTTCGATCGTGATCACCATGCCGTCGTGCAGACGGCGGGTGTCGCGCGGGTCGTAGTAGCCGGGAATGCTGCCGGGCGCCTCGTGCAGCGAGCGGCCGACGCCGTGGCTGCCGAGGTTGCGGATCACCCGGAAACCGCGCCGCGCGGCGATGCCTTCGACGGTGCGGCCGATGCTGTTGATCAGGTTGCCGGCGCGCAACTGCGCGATCGCCGCATCGCGGGCTTCGCGCGTGGCATCGAGCAGGCGCTGTTGCGCCTCGCTCGCGGTGCCGACCACGAAGCTGCCGCCGGTGTCGGCGAAGTAGCCGTCGAGTTCGGCCGAGACGTCGATGTTGACCAGGTCGCCGTCGCGCAACACGCTGCCGTCGGGAATGCCGTGCGCGGCGACCGCGTTGATGCTGATGCAGGTCGCGCCGGGGAAGTCGTAGGTCAGCGCCGGTGCCGAGCGCGCGCCGGCCGCGCGCATCATCTGCGCGCCGATCGCATCGAGGTCGCGCGAGACCGCGCCAGCCACCGCGGCTTCGCGCATGGTCGCGAGAATGCCCGAGACCAACGCGCCCGCACGGCGCAGTCCTTCGAGTTCGTAGGCTTGTTCGACGGTCATGATGCGCTCCTCGGTCGGTGGGGGAGGCTGGGCGGCGGCGATCGGTCGGTGCGCATCGTCGGGCCTGGGCTGAGGCCAGTGCGCGGACCCGCATCGCCATCGCCGCGCTGGCGACGGTGGTGATCGAGGCGATGATCGCACTGTCCTCCAGGCTGGTGTGCAAAGCCGGCATGAAGGCGGCGACGAACGAGCCCGACAACATGACGAAGATCGCGATCGCAGCGAGACCTTCGAACCGGGCGATGCCGATCGAGAGGCCGAAGATGGCCGACAGCGGCAGCACCACGGCCCTCGGAGAGGGCGAACGACAGCTGCATCGTCGACAGGGTCGATGCGGCCAAGCCGCCCGCGCGCTGAGCGCGGGCGGCCCGGGACCTTACTTCAGCGCCTTGAAGCGCAGGCGGTGCGGACGTGCGCCTTCTTCGCCGAGGCGACGCTTCTTGTCGTCCTCGTACTCGCGGTAGTTGCCCTGGAAGAACTCCACATGCGAGTCGCCCTCGAAGGCGAGGATGTGGGTCGCGATGCGGTCGAGGAACCAACGGTCGTGCGAGATGACCACCGCGCAGCCCGGGAACTCCAGCAGCGCGTCTTCGAGTGCGCGCAGGGTTTCGACGTCGAGGTCGTTGGACGGTTCGTCGAGCAGCAGCACGTTGCCGCCCTGCAGCAGGGTCTTGGCCAGGTGCAGACGACCGCGTTCGCCGCCCGAGAGCGTGCCGACCAGCTTCTGCTGGTCCTGGCCCTTGAAGTTGAAGCGGCCGATGTAGGCGCGCGACTGGATCTCGACCCCGTTGATGTTGAGGATGTCGGCGCCGCCGGACACTTCCTGGAAGACGTTGTGGTTGCCTTCGAGCTTGTCGCGGCTCTGGTCGACGTAGGCGATCTTGGTGCTCGGGCCCTTGGCGATCTCGCCGGTGTCAGGGGTTTCCTGGCCGGTGATCATCTTGAACAAGGTCGACTTGCCGGCGCCGTTGGGGCCGATGATGCCGACGATCGCGCCCGGCGGAATGATGAAGCTCAAGTCGTCGATGAGCAGGCGGTCGCCGAACGACTTGGAGACGTTCTTGAACTCGATCACCGAATTGCCGAGACGCTCGCCCGGCGGGATGAAGATCTCGTTGGTTTCGTTGCGGCGCTGGTATTCGACCGAGTTGAGTTCCTCGAAGCGGGCCAGACGGGCCTTGCCCTTGCTGCGGCCGCCCTTGGCGTTGCTGCGCACCCATTCCAGTTCCTTGGCCAGCGCCTTCTGGCGCGCCTTTTCGCCGGACTCTTCCTGCTTCAGGCGCTCGGACTTCTGCTCCAGCCACGCGGTGTAGTTGCCTTTCCACGGAATGCCGCGGCCGCGGTCGAGTTCGAGAATCCACTCGGCGGCGTTTTCGAGGAAGTAGCGATCGTGGGTCACCGCCACCACGGTGCCGGTGTAGCGCGCCAGGAACTGTTCCAGCCATTCGACCGATTCGGCGTCGAGGTGGTTGGTGGGTTCGTCGAGCAGCAGCATGTCGGGCTTCTGCAGCAGCAGCTGGCACAGCGCGACGCGGCGCTTCTCGCCGCCCGACAGCTTGCCGATGATCGCGTCCCACGGCGGCAGGCGCAGCGCGTCGGCGGCGACTTCCAACTGGTGCTCGAGGGTGTGCGCATCGCCGGAGGCGAGGATCGCTTCCAGGCGCTGCTGTTCGGCGGCGAGCTTGTCGAAGTCGGCGCCTTCTTCGGC
Organism: Lysobacter sp. CA196; assembly: GCF_052078695.1. Taxonomy (NCBI): domain Bacteria; kingdom Pseudomonadati; phylum Pseudomonadota; class Gammaproteobacteria; order Lysobacterales; family Lysobacteraceae; genus Lysobacter; species Lysobacter sp. CA196. The sequence continues at coordinate 108,915 of NZ_JBQJIN010000002.1, forward strand.
GTAGGCCTCGTAGATCTTGTCGAGCGCGGCCTGCGCGCTGAGCACGTCGCCGACGCCCACTTCGACCGCTTCGCGTACGGTCTGGGTCGGGTCGAGCTGCGGTTCCTGGGCCAGGTAACCGACCTTGATGCCGGTGGCCGGGCGCGCTTCGCCGCTGAAATCGGTATCGACGCCGGCCATGATCTTCAGCACCGTCGACTTGCCCGCGCCGTTGAGGCCGAGCAGGCCGATCTTGGCGCCGGGGAAGAACGACAGCGAGATGTCCTTGATGATCTGACGCTTCGGCGGCACGGTCTTGCTGACGCCGTTCATGGTGTAGATGTATTGCATGCGGGCTCCGAAGCATGGACGCGCCGAGCCGGGCCGAGGATGGCCTGGGGCGGGGCGGGAAACCGCGATTATCCCGCAGGCGCTGGCTGCGTTCCAGCGCGAGGGCCGGCGGGATGGCACGGATGTAGCGGGACGGGGAACCGCCGAGACCCCGCTGGCGAGGCCCGGAAAGGGCCGCCGGGGCGGTACGGCGGCCGGATCGGCGCCTCAGACGGCCGGCGCCTCGTTGCGGGCAGGGTCGGAAAGCTCGAAAGCCCTGCCGTGCCTGGGTTCAGCTTCGCCGATGGGGTTACAGCCAGACGATCAGCGCGATCGCGCCGGCGACCAGGGCGTACTTGAGCGCGTAATACGTGCCTTTGCTGCGCGCCCGCAGGGCCTTGGTCTTCAGGCGCAGGGCGTAGAAGTACTTGAACAGGCGGTTGATGCCACCGGTCTTGTCGCCTTCCATGTTCGGCGAGGCGCCCGCGGCGATCAGGTTTTTGGCGATGAACCGGTTCAGGCCGCGCGCCCAGCCCCAGCGCATCGGCCGTTCGATGTCGCAGAACAGGATGATCCGGTTCTGCTCGGAGCCGTTCTGGGCCCAGTGGATATAGGTCTCGTCGAACATGGTCCACTCGCCGTCGCGCCAGCTGTAGCGGGTGCCGTCGACGTCGATGAAGCAGGCGTCGTCGTTGGGCGTGTCCAGGCCCAGGTGGAGGCGCAGCGAGCCGGCATAGGGGTCGCGGTGCGGGCGCAGCTCGCCGCCGGGCGGCAGCTCGGTGAACATCGCCGCCTTGACCCCCGGGATCTGCCGCAGCAGTTCGGTGGTGACCGGGCACAGCTCGGCCGCCGAGGGGTGGGCGTCGTCGTACCACTTCAGGTAGAAGCGCTTCCAGCCGCGGCGGAAGAACGAATTGAAGCCGACATCGTTATAGCCGTCGGCGGCCTTGATCTGCTGGATCGCGCGCAGATGCAGGGCTTCGGCGCGGATGTCGCGCCAGCGCGCGCGCAGCGGTTCGAGCTCGGGGAAGTGCTGGTCCGGGCTCAGGAAGGCGGTGGTCGGCACGCGCGAACAGGCGTACATCAGCACGTTGATCGGCGCCATGAAGGTCGAATGATCGAGCAATTGGCGGCCAAGACGGTGGCGTACGCGGCCGCGCAGGTGCACATACACCGCGCTGGCGAGGAACAGGAAAACGAAGACCCATTTCACGGTCGGGACATCCAGAAGCAAGGCAGGGGGAGGCGACGGAGCGCGCAGGCTGTATTGTCCGTCGGCACCGGGGCCGGTGGCAGCCCCGCTTTGGCGGTTGGCCGCCATACGCCCCTAGGCTAACATTTCAAGTCTTACGTCAAGCCCGCCCGCGGATCCATACGGCCCGGCCTGATGCGAGGTTCCCCCTCCCTCCCGTCCGTTCTCTCCCCTCCCGAGGCCGCGTAATGTTCCCGAGCCACACCCGTATTGCCGGATTTGACGATGAACTCGCCCAGGCCATCGCCGCCGAGGTCCGTCGCCAGGAAGACCACGTCGAGCTGATCGCCTCGGAAAACTACGCCAGCCCGCGCGTCCTCGAAGCCCAGGGCAGCGTCCTGACCAACAAGTACGCCGAGGGCTATCCGGGCAAGCGTTACTACGGCGGTTGCGAATACGTCGATATCGCCGAGCAGTTGGCGATCGACCGCGTCAAGCAACTGTTCGGCGCCGATTACGCCAACGTCCAGCCGCATTCGGGCTCGCAGGCCAACCAGGCCGTGTACTTCGCCCTGCTCAATCCGGGCGACACCATCCTCGGCATGAGCCTGGCTCACGGCGGTCACCTCACCCACGGCGCCAAGGTCAATGCCAGCGGCAAGCTGTTCAACGCTGTGCAGTACGGCGTCAACGACCAGGGCCTGATCGATTACGACGAAGTCGAGCGCCTGGCGGTCGAGCACAAGCCGAAGATGGTGGTGGCTGGCTTCAGCGCCTATTCGCAGGTCGTCGACTGGGCGCGTTTCCGCGCCATCGCCGACAAGATCGGCGCGATCCTGTTCGTCGACATGGCCCATGTCGCCGGCCTGATCGCCGCAGGCGTCTACCCGAGCCCGCTGCCGCACGCCCACGTCGTCACCTCGACCACCCACAAGACCCTGCGCGGCCCGCGCGGCGGCATCATCGTCGCCAAGGACCCGTCCGAGGACTTGGTCAAGAAGCTGCAGAGCATCGTTTTCCCGGGCATCCAGGGCGGTCCGCTGATGCACGTGATCGCGGCCAAGGCGGTCGCCTTCAAGGAAGCGCTGGAGCCGGAATTCAAGGAATACCAGGCGCAGGTGGTCAAGAACGCTCAGGCGATGGCCAAGACCATCATCGCGCGCGGCTACAAGATCGTGTCCGGCGGTACGCAGAACCACCTGATGCTGGTCGACATGATCGGCAAGGGCATCACCGGCAAGGACGCGGAAGCCGCGCTGGGCCTGGCCCACATCACGGTCAACAAGAACGCCGTGCCGAACGACCCGCAAAAGCCCTTCGTCACCTCGGGCCTGCGCATCGGCACCCCGGCGGTCACCACCCGCGGCTACAAGGAAGCCGATTGCGTCGCCCTGGCCGAATGGATCTGCGACGTGCTCGACAACCCGAAGGACGAGAACGTCATCGCCGGGGTCCGCGAAAACGTGACCAAGCAGTGCGCCCAGTTCCCGGTGTATGAGTAAGCCCTCGGGACTCGGGTCTCGGGGTTCGGGACTCGGCGAAGCGCCGAGTCCCGAATCTGAGCGTATCGTCAGGCAACGACTGCAGGGCGCAGCCGAGCTTTCATCCGAGTCCCGAGTCCCGAATCCCGAGTCCCGGGTGGAGCGCTGATGCATTGCCCCTTCTGCCAGCACCAGGACACCCGCGTCATCGATTCGCGCGTGTCCGACGACGGCGCGACGATCCGCCGCCGTCGCGTCTGCGAGGCGTGCGGGGAGCGTTTCAGCACGATCGAGACGATCGAACTCAAGCTGCCGGTCATCATCAAGGGCGACGGCCGCCGCGAGGCTTTCGACGCGCGCAAGCTGCGCGCCGGTTTCGACCGCGCCCTGCAGAAGCGGCCGGTCTCGGAAGAACAGATCGAATCGGCGGTGCGCGCGGTGGTTCACCAACTGCGCATGACCGCCGAGCGCGAGCTCGCCTCGCGCCGGGTCGGCGAGTTCGTCATGGCCGAACTGCGCAAGCTGGATCACGTCGGCTACGTGCGTTTCGCTTCGGTGTATCGCTCGTTCGAGGACGTCGCCGATTTCCGCGAAGAGCTCGACCGGCTCGAACGCGACATACCGGGCGAGGGGCAACTGCCCTTGCTCGGCGAGGACGAGCCGCGTCCGGACAAGAAGAAGCGCTGAGCGCTTCGGCCGGCGCGGGCCACTGTTACGCGGCGAAGGGAGTTCGCGCATGTTGAAGGCATACCGATCCGCACTGCTGACGCTCGCCCTGTTGATGCTGGCCCTGCTGCCATGCTGGGCCTTGGCCGCCGATCCGATCGAGCAGCGGCAGCGTGCGGCGCTGGCCGGCCACTATTACCTGGAAGGCGCCGACGACGCCGGCTCGGAGCTGGTGCTCGAGCCCGATGGACGTTTCCAGTGGAGCCTCAGCTACGGCTTGATGGTCGAGTCCGCCAGCGGCCAATGGAACGTCGGCGGCAACGGCATCGTGTTGAGCGTGCAAGCACCCGCGGGCGGCCAGACGGTGTTCTCGCTCGATCAGACCGTCGCCTGGACGGCGGACGCGCAAAAGCGCCTGGACGAGTTCGCGGTAGAACGGCAGGACACTTTGATCGAAGAGGCCTGCGGTTACTTGAAGACCTACCGGTCCGGTTTCGAATATGCCGAATTGCTCGCGGCCAGCTTGCCCGAGGCCGCCCCGGCCGATCGCGCAGGCCGCAGCGCGGCCGAAGCATCGCTGGCGCCGGCCCTGGCGGCGCTCGAACAGTCGCGGCTGGCGCTGGAAGCGACGGCTGCGCAGACGAAACCGAAAGCCTGGCAAGCGCCGCCGCTCGGCAATGCGGCGGCTGCTGCAGCTGCAGCTAACGCGAATGATGACGGCGCAGAACAAGACGGCATGCTCGAAGACGGCGTGCTCGAAGACGGCGAGGTGGCGGCGGATATCGCGGTGCGGACCTATCTGCAGAGGCTGGAGCAAGTCGCCGCACTGCACGCGACGGCGGGCCGCGCCATGCCCAAGCAGCCCGCTCCGCGATTCGACCGCGAACGCTGCCTGGACCCGGCGGCCAAGGCGGAGGGTCGAGGCGGCTATGCAGTGGTGATCGGCGACCCGCAGCGCGGCTATCGCGCCCAGGGGATCGGCGTCGAGTTCGTGTATTCCGACGGCCGCAGCGAGCGCACCGAGACCAGTCCGGGCGGTTGGGCCCTGGCGGTGCAGCGTCCCGGCGTGCGACTCACTCAAGCGATCCTGCAACCGGCCGACCGTCCGCGCGAAACCCTGGCGCTGGACGAAAGCAAAGGCCGCATTTTCGCGATCCGCCTCGACACCGCCGCGGCGATGCCCGCGTCGTTCGAACAACTGATCCTGACCCAGGACGAAGGCGGTCTGATCGCGCCGCAGATCCCGGGTCGTTATATGCGGCATTGAGTGTCTACAGGAGGATGCGATGCACCATGAGATCGCCATGCGAGGTCGCATCATGACCTCGGCCGCGTCGGCCGGCCTTGAGCGAGTCACGCGACGCGCGGGCCCCGCGGTTTATGCCAGCGCGCTCGCTGCGATCGCATGCTTCGTGCTTCCGGCAACGTCCGCCGTCGCCGCTTGCGAGCCGGCCGACGCGGCGTTGGTGGGGGCTTATGCCGGTACCGAAGCGAAGACGACGCCGAGCCTGCAGTTGAGCCAGGACGGCAGCTTCCGCATGCGCGACGTGCCGATGCCCGGCATGGACGTGGCCGGCTGCTGGCAACGCAGCGAGCAGACCGTCGTGCTGGTGGAGCGCGCGCCCGACAGCGAGAACGGCATCAAGCGCATGCTGCCGCCGCCGTTGACCGAAACCGATCTGGAGAAGGTGCGTGGCGATGGCATCGGCACCCTGCAGGAGGCGGTGGACGCGGGTCTGCTGCCGATGGGGCGCTGGTGGGCGCATCGGTCGCGTCGACCCGGCGAGACCGTGCGGCTGAAGGTCTACGAGCCGCGCTATGGTCTGGCGGTGGGCGATGCCAAGGGCATGTTGCGAATGGCCGACGGCCGGGTGGTGGAGCAAAGTACGGTGCAGGGCTCGGACGGGGAGTTCGAGTTCGACGGCTTGCCCGCCGATGCGGCGGTGAAAGCGATCGGCGTACGCTTCCCCGAGCAGCCCGATACGCCGCGTTGGCTGACGGTGGACGGTCCGACCAAGCTGCTGTACCTGATCGAGTTCGATGCGCAGGCCACCGGCGCGGCCGAAGGCGGCGTGATGACCCTGACCCTGCAGGCCGACCGCAGCCTGATCTCCGATTACCCCGACGCCACCCACTTCAAGCGCGCGCCATGACCACGCCATTCACCGCCACCGATCACCTGCATATGGCCCGCGCCCTGCGCTTGGCCGAGAAAGGCGCGTACACGACCAAGCCCAACCCGCTGGTGGGCTGCGTGATCGCCCATGGCGGCGAGGTCGTCGGCGAAGGCTGGCATGAGCGCGCCGGCGAGCCGCATGCGGAAGTGCATGCCTTGCGTGCGGCCGGCGAGCGTGCACGTGGCGCGACCGCCTACGTGACCCTGGAACCCTGCGCCCACACCGGGCGCACCGGGCCGTGCAGCGAGGCCTTGATCGCGGCCGGCGTCGCACGCGTGGTCGCGGCCATGCGCGACCCGTTCCTGCAGGTCGACGGCGCCGGTTTCGCCAAGCTGCAGGCCGCCGGCATCGAGGTCGCGAGCGGCCTGATGGAAGCGCAGGCGCGTGCGCTCAATCGCGGTTTCCTCTCGCGCATCGAACGCGGCCGGCCGTGGCTGCGGGTCAAGCTGGCGACCAGCCTGGACGGGCGCAGCGCGCTCGCCAGCGGCGAATCCAAGTGGATCAGCGGCGAGGCCTCGCGCCTGGACGTGCAACATTGGCGCGCGCGCGCCGGTGCGATCGTGACCGGCGCCGGCACCGTGCTTGCCGACGATCCCTCCCTGACCGTGCGCCTCGGCGACGACACCGCTTTCGTCGCGCCCTTGCGGGTGGTGCTCGACCCGGGCCTGGCCACGGTCGCGCGCGGCCGCGTGCGCGAAGGCGATGCGCCGACCCTGTACCTGCACGCGCCCGACGCCAAACCGCCGCGCGGCTTCGCCGCCCAGCACGCGGCGGTGCCGATGCACGAGGGCCGGATCGACCTGGAAGCGGTGCTCAAGCTGCTCGCCGAGCGCGGCGTCAACGAGATCCAGCTCGAAGCCGGCGCGACCCTGGCCGGTGCCTTCCTCGCCGGCGGTTGGGTCGACGAAGTCTTGCTGTACGTCGCACCGGTGTTGCTCGGCGAAAGCGCACGGCCCTTGTTCGACGGGCTCGGCATCGAGGCGATGAAGGACAAGCTGCGCCTCGACCTGGTCGACGTGCGCCGCATCGGCGAAGACACGCGGGTGCTGTTGCGGCCGCGGCAGGGGGATGAAGCTAGGAATTAGGAGTGAGTAGTGAGGAGTGAGCGAAAGCCCGGCGCGCCGCTTTACTCACTTCTGACTTCGCGCTCCTCACTTCCTGCTTCCCTTGGGTGATGCAAGCTCGACGACGGAAGCGGGGACCGGGCGAAAAGCTCGCCGCGTTTCGGCTCTGCTCGTTTCTCACTCCTCACTCCTCACTCCTCGCCTCCCATGAATCAAAACGCCTTCAAGGATCATTTCTCCGCGCTCGCCGGCAGCTATGCGGCGGCGCGGCCCGAGTATCCCGAGGCCTTGTTCGACCTGATCGCGGCGCAAGTGCCGGCGACTGCGCGGGTGTGGGAGGCCGGTTGCGGCAGCGGCCAGGCCACGCGCGGTCTGGCCGCGCGCTTCGCCCAGGTCCACGCGACCGAGCCGAGCGCGCAACAGATCGAACAACACTGGGCGCACGATGCATCCCTGCGCGGCAGCGGCAACGTCAGCCTGGCGATCGAACCGGCCGAGCGCACCGAACAGGCCGACGCCAGCGTGCAGCTGATCGCGGTCGCGCAGGCGCTGCACTGGTTCGAGCGCGATCGCTTCTTCGCCGAGTGCGAGCGCGTATTGGCGCCCGGCGGCGTGCTCGCGGCCTGGGGCTACTGCGATTTCCTCGCGCCGGAGGGCATGGTCGGCGCGGTCGCGGACTTCCGCGAGCAGATCGAAGAACATTGGCCGCCGGAGCGGGTCCAGATCGAGCAGCGTTATGCCGGCTACGACTGGCCGTTCCCGGCCTTGCCGGCACCGGCGCTGTGGTTGGAAGCGGAGTGGGGGCTGCGGCGCTTTCTCGGCTACTTGAACAGCATGTCGGCGACCGCGCGATGCCGCGCGGCGACCGGCGAGGACCCGGTCGCGCGGCATGGGCCGGCGCTGTCGGCGGCCTGGGGCGCATCGGGCGACATGCGGACCCTGCAATGGCCGCTGTTCCTGCATCTGCGGCGCAAGCCGGGCTGAGCACCGGCGCGGGAGTGAGCTGGGGTGGGCGTGGCGGGCCGCTAGAGCCTGCGATGCCTGCCGGATGCCGCGGGCAGGGCCGGGAAATCCGAGCGTTTCTTACGAGTATGCCTGAAGCCCGTGCCGGCCAGACCCAGCCGGGTCGTGTCCGGGCGCAGCGCCATGGGCGGAACAGTGCATCCGCAGCCGACCGCGGCGGACGACCGGCCCGGCGCGACCCGGGTGCTAAACTGCGCCCGCCGGTTCGCCGGCGCTTCATTACGTAACGTCTTCAGGGCGGGGCGAAACTCCCCACCGGCGGTAGGCGCGGTCACGCGCGAGCCCGCGAGCGCCTGCAGGCCACGGTTCCGAAGGCGTGGTTACGTCCCGGACCCGGCCTGCAGGGTCAGCAGATCCGGTCCGATGCCGGAGCCGACGGTCACAGTCCGGATGAAAGAAGACGGCCATGCGCGACTCCTCTCGCAAGAGCGGGGAACACCGAACCCGCGGCGACGCCGCGGGTCGTGCGCTGGCCCATGCCTTGAGGCGTTTTTCGCTCACCATCATGCGGGAAACGTTTCATGACTCACTTCCATCGCGACACCGCAGCGGCGCTCCGCCAGGAGATCCGCTGATGTTCACCGGCATCATCGAAGGCGTCGGCTCGCTCGCCGCCAGCCAAGACCTCGGTGGCGACGTGCGCCTGCGCATCGCTACCGGCAGCCTCGATTTCAGCGCGCCCAAGCTCGGCGAGAGCATCGCCGTCAACGGCGTCTGCCTGACCGTGATTTCGTTCGACGAAAGCTCGTTCGAGGCCGATGCCTCCACCGAGACCTTGTCGCTGACCACCCTCGGCGCGCTCAAGCATGGCGCCATCGTCAACCTCGAGCGGGCGATGCGCCCGACCGATCGGCTCGGCGGCCACATGGTCAGCGGCCACATCGACGGCGTCGGCGCGGTGCTCGGCGTGCACGAAGACGCACGCGCCCAGCGCTGGCGTTTCCGCGCGCCGGCCGCGCTGCTGCGTTACATCGCCAAGAAGGGTTCGATCTGCGTCGACGGCGTCAGCCTGACCGTCAACGAAGTCGACGACGAAGGCTTCGAGGTCGCGTTGATCCCGCACACCGTCGAGCACACCGCGTTCGCGCAGACCGCGGTCGGCGATGCGGTCAATCTGGAAATCGATCTGGTCGCGCGTTACGTCGAGCGCCTGCTCGGCGCCCGTCGGACCGGCTCTTATCAAGCGGGCTCTGACCAAACCGACCCCCACGCTGCCGGAGCCGCTGCATGAATTTCGCGACCGTCCCCGAATTGCTCGAGGAAATCCGCGCCGGCCGCATGGTCGTGATCGTCGACGACGAAGACCGCGAGAACGAAGGCGACCTGATCATGGCCGCCGAACTGGTGCGCCCGGCCGACATCAACTTCATGGTCACGCATGCGCGCGGCCTGGTCTGTCTGTCGCTGATGCGCGAGCGTTGCCTGCAACTCGGCCTGGGGCCGATGGTGCGCGACAACACGTCCTCGCACCACACCAACTTCACCGTCAGCATCGAAGCCGCCGAGGGCGTGACCACCGGCATCTCGGCCTACGACCGCGCCCACACCGTGCGCACCGCGGTGCGACCCGACGCCAAGCCCTCCGACCTGGCCCAGCCCGGCCACATCTTCCCGCTGATGTCGCAGCCCGGCGGTGTGCTCAGCCGCGCCGGCCACACCGAAGCGGCGAGCGATCTGGCTTTGCTTGCGGGCCTGGAACCGGCCGGCGTACTGGTCGAGGTGCTCAATGCCGACGGCAGCATGGCGCGGCGCCCGCAACTGGAAGCCTTCGCCGCCGAGCACGGGCTCAAGATCGGTTCGATCGAGGAACTGATCCGTTATCGCCTCGCCACCGAGCACACGGTCGAGCGCGTCGATGCGCGCACCATCGAGACCGAGCACGGGCCGTTCCGCCTGCTGAGCTATCGCGACCGCCTGACCCATGCCTTGCACTTCGCCCTGCAGCGCGGCGAGCCCGATGCGAGCGTGCCGACCTTGGTCCGTGTGCATATCCAGAACCCGCTCGCCGATGTCCTGCATTGGCGCCGGTCGGACTTCGGTCCGGCGGTCGGCGACGTGCTGGCGGCGATCGCCCGCGAAGGCAGCGGCGCGCTGGTGGTGCTGGCCGATCACGCCGACGCCGACAGCCTGCTGGCGCGCGTGCGCGAGGCCGCGCCGAGCGAGGCTGCGCACGATGCGGCTTCGGGAGACGAGGCCGCGCACACCGTTGCGCCGGTACCGACCCGCGGTCATGCGCTGGCCGAGTGGCGCCGCAATGGCGCCGGCGGGCAGATCCTGGCCGACCTCGGCCTGGGCAAGCTGCGCGTGCTCGGCACCCCGCGCCGGCAGATCGGCCTGGCCGGCTTCGGCCTGGAAGTCGTCGAGTACGTCGACATCGCCAAGCTCGGTTGAGCCCCGGCGAGGCCGGCGGCGGCTCATCGCGGCCGGTTCGCCAGGCCGGCGCCGCGGACGGAAGCGTCCCGGCGCCCGGCACCGGCGGTCCCCAGCCGTTAAACTACCCCTTTCGTCCAGCCGATTCCCCCTCATGCCCCATTACGAAGGCGACCTGCGCAGCCCCGAGGGCGCGCGCTACGCCATCATCGCCAGCCGCTGGAACCCGCGCATCACCGACACCCTGGTCGCCGGCGCCCGCAAGACCTTCGCCGAGCACGGCGTCACCGAGGACGCCATCGACGTGGTCCGCGTCCCCGGCGCTTGGGAACTGCCGGTAGTCGCCGCGCGCCTGGCCGTGGCCGGCCAGCATGCGGCCGTGGTCGTGCTCGGCTGCGTCGTGCGCGGCGATACCCGCCATTACGAACAAGTCGCCGACGGTTGCTCCGACGGCCTGATGCGCGTTTCGCTCGACTACGGCCTGCCGATCGCCAACGGCGTGTTGGCGGTCGAACGTCACGAGGACGCCGAGGCCCGCGCCGGCGGCAATCACGGCAACAAGGGCGAGGAAGCGGCGCTGGCCGCCCTCGAAATGAGCCATCTGCTGGGGCAATTGCCATGAATCGCCGTCGTCAGGATGGAATCGGCATGCCTTTGCGAATGACGCGCGGAGTCGAAGCATGAGCAGGCACAACAGAAAAGATGGCATCGACCCGGTCGCGCGTTCGCGCGCCCGCCGCCGCGCACTGCAGGCCGTGTATGCCTGGCAGTTGTCGGGCGCCACGGTCACCAATGTGATCGGCCAGTTCGCCCACGAGCAGGCCCATGAAGTCGCCGACCTCGATTATTTCGAAGACCTCGTGCGCGGCGTCGACAAGCATCAGGAAGAGTTGGACGTCGCCCTGGCGCCGTTCCTCGACCGCGACGTCGAACAGGTCGACCCGATCGAACGCGCCGCGCTGCGCATCGCCGCTTACGAGCTGCGCCATCGCCTCGACGTGCCGTATCGCGTGGTCATCAACGAAGCCATCGAGACGGTCAAGCGCTTCGGTGCCGAGCACGGCCACACCTACGTCAACGGCGTGCTCGACCATGCCGCCGCCGACTGGCGCGCGACCGAGTTCGCCGCGTCGAAGAAGCGCTGAGCGAATCTTCCGGGCGTTGCCAGGCAACGCCCGAGCGAGATGGATTGCCGAGCGCTCGGTTCCGAGCGCGGACAGCGACGAGACCGCGATGAGCGCAGCCGAGTTCGACCTGATCGCCCGCATTCGCGCCCGCATCGGCGCCGGTCTGGCGCCGCGGGACGATGTGGTGCTGGGCATCGGCGACGACGCCGCCTTGTTGCAGCCGCCGGCCGGCCAACAACTGGTCGTCGCCACCGACACCCTCAACCGCGGCGTGCATTTCGCCGACGATGCCGCGCCGGCCGATATCGGCTGGAAATCGCTGGCGGTGAATCTGTCCGACCTCGCCGCGATGGGCGCGACCCCGGCCTGGTGCACCTTGTCGCTGTCCCTGCCGGCCGAGGCCGGCGTCGCGACAGAGACGTTCGTCGACGGCTTTCTCGACGGTTTCATCGCGCTCGCCGCCGAGCATCGCATCGCCTTGGTCGGCGGCGACACCACTCGTGGTCCTTTGTCGGTGTGCGTGACCGTGCTCGGTTTCGTCGCGCCGGGCGCGGCGCTGCGCCGCGATGGCGCGCAGGCTGGCGACGAGGTCTGGGTCACCGGCACGCTCGGCGATGCCGCCGCGGCGCTGGCCCTGGCCGGCATCGCGCCGTACCGCGACGCCGCGGTGCGCCATTGCGTCGGCGACCCGGCCACCGACAACGAGCGCTTGCACGAGCGCCTGCGGCGGCCGACGCCGCGAGTGAGCGCCGGCCGTGTCTTGCGCGGTCTCGCCCATGCCGGCATCGATATTTCCGATGGCCTGCTGGCCGACCTGGGCCACGTTTGCGCGGCGTCGGGACTCGGCGCGCGCATCGACGCCGGCGCGCTGCCGACCTCGCCCGCGCTCGCCGCCGCTTGCGAGGGACCCGCGCGTTGGGGCCTGCAGCTCGGCGGCGGCGACGACTACGAGCTGTGCTTCACCGCGGCACCGGCGCAACGCGCCGCAATCGTGCAGGGGTTGGCCGAGGCGAACACACCGGCGCAGGTCATCGGTGTAATCGAAGCCGAGTCGGGTCTGCGCGTGCGAGCTCCGGACGGTTCGGCCTGGCAGCCGAGTCGTCGCGGTTATCAGCATTTCGATTCTTGAGCGACGATTCCTGATCGGCTGATCGGTTGATCGGCGCGCGGTGCAGCCGCGAGCGAACACCGATCCTCGCGAGACTCAGGCGTCCGGCAGCAGCTTGCCCGGGTTGAGGATGCCGTCGGGGTCGAACACAGTCTTCAGCTGACGCATCAGCGCCAGGGTGGCCGCGTCGATGGCCTGCGGCATGAACTCGCGTTTGGCCAGGCCGATGCCGTGTTCGCCGGACAAGGTGCCGCCGAGCGCCAGGGCCAGGGCGAACACCCGCGACATCGCCGCGTGGGCGCGTTCGTTCTGCGCATGGTCGGCCGGGTCGTAGAGCAGGTTGACATGCAGATTGCCGTTGCCGGCATGGCCGAAGCACACGATCGGCAGGTCGAACTCGCGCGCCAGCGCCTGCACGCCGTCGACCAGCTCGGGGATGCGCGACACCGGCACCACCACGTCTTCGTTGATCTTGCCCGGCGCCAGCGTGCGCAGCGACGGCGACAGTGCCTTGCGCGCGGCCCAGAGTTTTTCGCGCGCGGCTTCGTCGCTGGCGTCGTCGAGCGAGATCAGGCCGTCGCCTTGCGCCGCGCGTTTCAAGGCCGCGATCGAATGCGGCAGGGTCTGCGCATCGCCGTCGGCCTCGATCATCAGCAAGGCGCCTGCATCCGCCGGCAGGTCGGCGCCGCCGACGTCGCGGGCCAGTTGCACCGCACGCGCGTCCATGAATTCGAGCATCGACGGCGTGACCGGCTGCGCCATCAGCCGCGCCACCGCTTGCGCCGCCGCCGAGACATCGCGATAGATCGCGCGCAAGGCCGCACGCGCCGGCGCGGCCGGAGTCAGGCGCAGGCTCGCCTCGACGATCAAGGCCAGGGTGCCTTCGCTGCCGACCAGCAAGCGATGCAGGTCGTAACCGGTGGAACCCTTGGTGGTCGCGGTGCCGCAGACGATCAACTCGCCGGCGCCGGTCACCGCGGTCACCGCGAGTACGTTGTCGCGGCTGGCGCCGTACTTCACTGCGCGCGGCCCGCCGGCATTGCAGGCCAGGTTGCCGCCGACCGTGCTGAAGGCGGCGCTGGTCGGGTCCGGCGGCCAGAACAGGCCGTGCGCTTTCAGCGCGGCTTGTAGATCGCCGTTGAGCACGCCGGGTTCGACGATCGCGCAGCGGTCGCCCGGGCGGATCTCGAGAATGCGGTTCATGCGTTCGAACGAGACCACCACGCCGCCGGCGACCGGTACCGAGGCGCCGGTGGTGTTGGTGCCGCGGCCGCGCGCGATCACCGGCACGCGGTGGCGGCGACAGGCGCGCACCAGGGCGAGCACCTGTTCGCGCGTGCGCGGCAGCGCCACCGCATCGGGCATCGCGTGGCGGCGCGAGTTGTCGTAGGCGTAGGCGAGGCGTTCGCCGGGGTCGGTCAACCAGGCTTCGCCGAGCAAGCCCGACAACTCGCGTTGCAACTCGTCGGGCAGGGCGGTCATTGCGCGGGTTCCGAACGCGGCAGCCACTGCCGCATGGTCGCGCCCAGCAGGCCGAGCGCGAGCGCGGGCAGGGCGATCCAGCGCGCCTCCGACCACAGCACTTGCAGGCCGCGCGCGCTGAAGAAACGCGCGCCGATCGGCGAGACCTCGATCGGACGCCACGGCGCGAAGATGCGCTGGTCCGACCACGGCCAATACAGGGCGACGCCGAGGCCGCCGTCGGTGAGCGCATCCAACAAGGGATGCGACGCGGTGCAGACGAACAGCGAGACGGCCGCGGTCCAAGGCGGCGTGCGCAGCCAGCGCGAGGCCAGCGCGCCAAGTGCGGCGATCAACATCGCGAAGGCGAACGAATGACTGGCGCCGCGATGGCCGAAGTCGTCGGCATAGGCGATGCCGAGCTTGAACGCGACCACGTCGGCGTCCGGCAACACCGCCGCGAGCGCACCGGCGATCAGCAGGCGGCGGTCGATCACCCGCGAGCCCAAGGCCCAACCCAGGGCAAGGGGAACCACGGCATGGGTCATCACGGTCGGCATCGTGCGGTCGTCTCAGAGATCGTCGGCGCGGAAGGCGTCGCGCAACCAGTTCAGGCGCGGCGCGGCGGGGTCGCCGTCGGCCTCGACCACGTCGAAGCGGCAGGCGCTGTCGGCGAGGCGGGGATGGGCGGCGAGGAAACTTTGCGCCGCCAGCACCAGCTTGCGGCGCTTGCGTGCGTCGACCGAGGCCGCGCCGCCGCCGTAGCGGTCGTCGCGGCGGTAACGCACTTCGACGAACACCAACACGGCGGCGTCGAGCATCACCAGGTCGAGTTCGCCGAAGCGGTAGTTGGCGTTCGCCGCGACCTCGCGCAGGCCGGCGGCGAGCAGGTGCGCGCGTGCGGCGGCTTCGACCGCGGCGCCGCGCGCGCGCCGGTCCGACGCCGGCGGCGTCGGCACTGGGCTGGGATCAGCGGCGCGAGGCATCCGCCAGCGGCACCGCGACGCCACTGCTGAAGGTCGACCAGGCCGGCGTGCGCAGCACGCTGCCGAAGCCGTCGATGCGCAGCACGCCGGTGGCGCCGGAGACGAACGCGTCCGAGCGGGTGGCGAGGCGTTCGAGGTAGGCCGACAGCAACCAGGCGTCGTAACCGAAGGCGAACAGGCGCGCGCCGGGACCGCGCGCGGTCGGCAGGGTCGCCGCGGCGCCCACCGCCGGCGGCAAGCCGCGCACGCCGCCGCTGGTCCAGGATTCGGACGGGAAGGCGATGCCATCGAGAACGCGGTCTTGCTCCGGCTTGCCGGTACCCGACAGCAGCTGCGAGGTCGCCACCCGCGGCTTGTCGGCCAGGCCGACCAGGGCGAGCTTCGGAATCAGGGTGCGTGCGGCGCTGCCCTTGGTCGCCAGGAACACGGCGTCGACGCCGCCTTCCTTGGCCACGAACGGCGCCAGGTCGGCGGTGCCTTCGCCGACGGTGTCGGTGACCTGGGCGCCGCGTGCGGCCAGGCGCTCCTTGAGCGCGGCGATCGCGCGGCGCTGGCCTTCGTCGCCGCCGCCGATGGCGAGCACGCGCGCGACCTTGCGCTCGAGCAGGTAGTCGGCCGCGGCGATGCCTTCGTCCTCGGGCGTCAGCGAGAAGCTGACGTTGCCGCTGGGCGGAGCGACGTTGCCGCGATTGAGCGCGAGCACCGGCACCGGCAGCGCGGTCTTGCCGAACAGGGCGCTGACTTCGTCGCGGCCGAGCGGGCCGATCACGAAGTCGTTGCCCGCGGCGGCGGCCTTGTCGTAGGCGGCGAGGGTGCCGCCGGCGGTGCCGGAGGTGTCGTAGAAGACGATCTCGGGGCGACGACGGCTTTCGCCGTAGTAGCCGGCGAGCAGGCCGTCGCGCACCGGCGCCGAAGCGGTCGCGAGCGCACCGGTCAGCGGCAGCAGCACCGCGAGCTTGACCGGCGGACGATAACCGTCGCTCTCGGCCGGCGGACGCTGGCCGGCGCCGCTGAAGCTCCAGTTCGAGGTCTGGTCGAACGGGCGCGGCAAGGGCAGGCCGCGCTGCATCAGCTGGCGGCCGAGGTAGTTGTAGAGCGGATCGCCGACCGGCACGGCATCGGCTTCGCGCGCCAGGGCGGCGTTGTCCAACTGCGACAGCAGGCGTTCGATCTGTTGTTCGTTCTCGGTCCGCGCCGCGCCGCTGAGGCTGGCGTTATTGCGGGCGAGGTGAGCCGCCTGGGCGACCAGCGGATTGGCCGCATTGATCGCGGCGACCGGACGGGTTTCGACCGTGGCGCAGCCGCCGAGCAGGGCGGTTGCGGCCAAAAGGCTGAACATCCATGTCGTCGCGGGCCGGTTTTTCTTTTGATTCATCGGCTTGCATCCGCCGTCCAGCGGCGTTCCTGTGGGACCGGTTAGGATTCTACCCGCCCTTACCGTAACCGTACGATGCAGACCTCCGGCACCCTTCATATTGTGGCAACCCCGATCGGCAACCTCGGCGACCTGTCGCCGCGCGCGCTCGATACCTTGCGCACGGTCGCGGCGATCTGCGCCGAGGACACGCGCCACACCCGCCAGTTGTTGGCGCATTTCGGCCTGGAACGGCCGTTATTGGCGCTGCATCAGCACAACGAGGAGCAGCAGGCGGCGCAGTTGGTAGCGCGCCTGCAGGCCGGCGACTCGCTGGCCCTGGTGTCCGATGCGGGCACCCCGCTGGTCAGCGATCCGGGCTTTCGCCTGGTGCGCGCGGCGCGCGCCGCCGGCATCCGCGTCTCGCCGGTGCCCGGCGCCTGCGCCGCGATCGCCGCGCTCAGCGTCGCCGGCCTGGCCTCGGATCGGTTCAGTTTCGAAGGTTTCCTGCCGGCCAAGGGTGCGGCCCGGCGCGAACGCCTGACCCGGCTCGCCGCCGAACCGCAGACCTTGTTGTTCTACGAGTCTTCGCACCGGATCGAGGAAACCCTCGACGACATGGTCAACGTGTTCGGCTTCGAGCGCGCGGCGGTGCTGGCGCGCGAGCTGACCAAGTTGTTCGAGACCGTGCTGGACGGCTCGCTCGGCGACCTCGCCGCGCGGGTCAAGGCCGACCCGAACCAGCGCAAGGGCGAGTTCGTGGTGATCGTCGAGGGCGCCGGCGACGATGCCGACGCCAAGATCGTCGAAGGCCTGCGCCTGTACGCCAAGCTGAAAGAGCACCTGCCGCCGTCGACCGCGGCGAAGCTGGCGGCGGAACTCAGTGGCGCGCCGCGCAAGGCCTTGTACGGCAGCGGCGATTAGGGCGCCGATCAGCCCCGGGAGGCCGCGCGCTGACCTTCGAGCGCGGCGACCAGTGCGTCCATCAGGTCGGCGCCGGCCCGTACCTGGAAGTTCCAGATGTCTTCCGAGACGAAGATCGGCTGGCCGTTGAGCTGCATGACCCGTTCGCCGCCGTCGATGCCGAAGCATTGCTCCAGTTCGATGTCGGTTGTGCGGATCGCGCGATAGGCGGGCCAGAAGGCGTCGCGCAGCTCGCTTTCGCTCCATGAGGGCAGACGCTCGGCCAGGTCCTGGGCGCCGACCAGCCCATGTCGGCGCAGCATGCCCAATGGATACAGCGGGTAATGATCTTCGGGGGAGTCGTTTTGCATGAGCTCGGCCGATCCTTGCCGTGGATGGGGTCGTTTTCGTTAATTTAACCGCGCGGCGGCGGTTTGGCGCGGCGCGTGCGACAATACCGGCGCGGAGTCGGCCAGGCAGTCGCGTCATCGGATCGCAAGATCCGGTGCCGAGGAAAGTCCGGGCTCCACAGGGCACGGTGCCAGGTAACGCCTGGGCGGCGCAAGCCGACGGAAAGTGCAACAGAGAGTAGACCGCCGAACGGCCCGCAAGGGTGCGTGGTAAGGGTGAAACGGTGCGGTAAGAGCGCACCGCGAGTCTGGCAACAGACCGGCACGGCAAACCCCACCGGGAGCAAAACCAAATAGGGAGACTATGTCGCGGCCCGCGATGTCTCCGGGTAGGTTGCTTGAGCGTAACGGCGACGTTGCGCCTAGAGGAATGACTGTCCACGACAGAACCCGGCTTATCGGCCGGCTTCGCGCTTTTCCAGGCTGCGCCTGGAAAACCCTAAAATTTGCAGGGCAAATTTTGGGCCCCGCTCTGCATCTCCAAATCCCCGCCCCGTTGGGGCGCCCCCTTTACTAAAGGGGGCTCTCGATACCGAGGGGACGACAGGTGTTGTTGCTTCGCTTGGCTCCCTCTCCCGCTGGCGGGAGAGGGTTGGGGTGAGGGACGGCGTTCTGCGGGCTACGCCCTACGAACTCCAAAGTTTGCTGTGCAAACTTCGGGCCCCGCTATGTGCATCCAAATCCCCGCCCCGTTGGGGCGCCCCCTTTACTAAAAGGGGCTCTCGACATCAGGCATTTGATTGGGTGGGCTGCTTGCTTCGCTTTATTATGGTTACGTCGCGAGGTTGCAACGACCGCTGCGGCTTGTCTCCCTCTCCCGCGTGCGGGAGAGGGTTGGGGTGAGGGCAGGCGTTCTGCGGGCTACGCCCTACGAACCCCAAAGTTTGCTGTGCAAACTTCGGGCCCCGCTATGCGCTTCCAAATCCCCGCCCCGTTGGGGCGCCCCCTTTACTAAAAGGGACTCTCGACATCGGGCATTTGATTGGGTGGGCTGTGCGGCTTATCTCCCTCTCCCGCGTGCGGGAGAGGGTTGGGGTGAGGGCAGGCGTCAGTGCTGTCGCGGCTTGCCTTCGCTCAGCGACTCAATACGAGAGTCAGGGCCCAGCGCGCTTCGCGTCGTTGGCCGTTACTGCGCCAATCCGATCTGTTTCATGAAGGTCTGGTTGTCCCAGAACAGCCACTCTTCGACCATGACGCCGTTTTCCCAGCGGCCGATGGTCGCCATCTCGAGTTTGAAGGGCTTGTTGGTCGGGGCGATGGTCTTGCCGTCGGCGGTCGGCATGGGCCGGGTGAAGCTGCCTTCCATTACGCCGATCACCGCGGTGCGGTCGCCCTGGGCGACTTTGATCGGGTGGACCTTGATCCGGGTGTCCGGGGCGAACACGAACTGTGGCTTGAGCTCGGCGATATGCGCGGCCAGGCCGGTGGTGGTGTGGCCGTCGGGGTAGTGGACGACGATGTTCTCGGCGTGGCTCTTGTGGAAGTCCTGCCATTGCTGGCCGCTGTAGTGGACGAAGTCGAGTTCGTCGAAGGTGGCCAGGTGTTGCTCTTCCTGGGCCTGCTGGGTCTGCAGCCGCTTGAGCAGGTCAGTGTCGGCGGCGGCAGCGGTCAGCACCGGCTTGGCCGGTTCGTCGCGGGCGCAGCCGGCCAGGAGCGCAGCGGCCAGGGCGGCGAGCGCCAGGCCGGTGCGGAGGGTGGGGCGCTGGGGCACGGTCGGGCTCGGCTCGGGGTAAACGCCGACCCTAGGCCGAGCGGCGTTAACCAGGTGTCGGAACGCGGCAGTCATTGGCCATCCATTCGCTTGCGGATGTTCCGATAGTTGCTGCCGATCATGCGCGCAAGTCCGACCTTCTGCGCCGATCGGCACGGTTTGCTGCTGCGCAACAGGACTTTAACAACTGTGACGGCCATCGCGCGAGGGTCACTTTGTGACGTGCTGAGTCTCAAAATGTGAGACGAAACAAAGGTTAGTGGATAAGTCTTGAATAAGACTCTGAAGTTCGCCGCAAGCCATTGATGTGCTTGGTGAAATTTGCCCCGGAAAGTTGTTGACAACCTTGTGCACCCTGCTAATGTGGACATCCGAGGGAAAACCTGGGTTTTTGTGGGTTTTCGAGGCCAGCCGTCCAACCGGGCGAATGAACGAGGTGACCCGTCCGGTAGAGACGGGAACCGCAAAGGTGCGCAATGTTCCAGGGCGAAACCGCCATCACGATCGATGACAAGGGACGGCTGGCGGTACCTACCGCCTACCGCGACGTCGTCGCGCGTGAATGCGACAACCGCCTGGTCGTCACCTACAACCCGTTCGAGTCGGGCTCTCTCTATCTGTATCCGCTGTCGATCTGGGAACGCGTCCGCGACCAGGTCAACAAGCTGCCCAAGGCCAAAAAGGTCAATCGCAACATGCAGCTCAAGTTGGTCGGCGCGGCCGCCTTCGTCGAACTCGACGGCAACGGCCGTATCACCCTGCCGGGCAGCCATCGCGCCGCGGTCGGCATCGAGAAGAAAGCCGTCTTGCTGGGCATGGGCGACAAATTCGAGTTATGGAGCGAGCAGGCGCATCACGCGCAGATCCGTCAGACGATCACCGACGACGATCTGAGCGACGAACTGCTCGACCTGCAGCTATGACGGGCGGTGGCATGGAACGCACGCACGCGCGATCCGGCCACCTTCCCGTGATGTACCGGCAGGTGCTGGATGGCCTGCGGGTGCTCGGGAACGGTGCCTATCTCGACGGCACGTTCGGACGCGGCGGGCATGCCCGTGGCGTGCTCGAGCTATTGGAAGCCGGAGGCCGGCTGCTGGTGATGGACAAGGACCCGGAAGCGATCGCCGTGGCCGAACGCGAGTTCGGTGGCGATGCGCGCGTGTCGATCTATCGCGGCAGCTTCGCCGACCTGGCCCACTGGGACGAAACCGCGGCCGGCCTCGATGGCGTGTTGTTCGACCTGGGCGTGTCCTCGCCGCAGCTCGACGTCGCCGAGCGCGGCTTCAGCTTCGGCAAGGACGGCCCGCTCGACATGCGCATGGACCCGGACAGTGGCCAGAGCGCGGCGCAGTGGCTTGCCTCGGCGTCGGAGAAAGAGATCGCCGACGTGCTGTGGACCTATGGCGAAGAGCGCCAGAGCCGCAAGATCGCCCGTACCATCGTCGCCCGCCGCAGCGAGCAGCCCTTGCTGCGTACCGCCCAGCTGGCCGACCTGATCGCCTCGGTGATGCCGCGCGGCGACAACAAGATCCACCCGGCGACCCGCAGCTTCCAGGCGATCCGCATCTTCATCAACCGCGAGCTGGCCGATCTCGAAGCCGGCCTGGATGCCGCGATGGCCCGCCTCAAGCCCGGCGGCCGTCTGGCGGTGATCAGCTTCCACTCGCTCGAAGACCGCATCGTCAAGCAGTTCATCGCCCGCCATTCCAAGGCACCGCCGGCCAACCGGCGCATGCCGATCGAGCTGGCGTTCACCCCGACCCTGCTGGCGATCGGCGGTGCGCAGAAGGCCTTCGACGAAGAAACCTCGAGCAACCCGCGCGCGCGCAGCGCGGTGTTGCGGGTGGCCGAGAAGCTGCCGGGACTCGGGACTCGGGACTCGGGACTCGGCCAGGAGCCGGGACTCGGCCAGGAGCCGGGACTCGGGTTTCGGGACTCGGGACTCACCCAAAAGCCGGATGTCGGGACTCAAGGCTCCGGATTCGCTCACGCGAGGACGGCCCCCGTGCCCCCGAAGCCGAAGCACCTTCATCAGTTAGAGGTCCAAGCGCCTTACCGAGTCCCGAGTCCCGAGTTCCGAGTCCCGGCTCCTGGCCGAGTCCCGAGTCCCGAAACCCGAGTCCCGACCATATGATGCGCCTGCTGCTCGCCCTGCTGATCGTCGCCAACGTGGTCTCGGCCCTGTTGGTGGTGTTCGCGCGCCACGAGCACCGCCAGTTGTTCGTGCAACTCAACAAGCTCCAGCGCGAGCGCGATGAACTCAACATCGAGTTCGGCCGCCTGCAGCTGGAACAGGCGACCTGGGCGGAGAGCAACCGCATCGACCAGGTCGCGCGCGAGCGCATCGGGATGAAATTCCCGGAAGGCGCCGAAACCGTGGTGATCCGGCCATGAACGGTCGCAAGCCGCAGCGCCCCACCCGCAGCGGGCCGCTCGATCGCGTGCTCGGCGACCGCGGCCGCGGCGGCGGTTTCGACCGTCTGGTCGAAGGCATCGGCGAGCGCTTCGCGCGTGCCCGCGAAGACCGCGGCTCGCGCGGCAACAAGCCGCGCGGTCGCGTGGCCCAGTTCAACCTGCGCAACCGCCTGATCCTGGTCGGCGGCTCGCTCGGCCTGTGCGCGATCGCCCTGGTCGGGCGCGCGCTGGACCTGCAAGTCATCAGCAACGATTTCTATCGCCAGCAGGGCGATGCGCGTTCGCTGCGCGAAATCCCTATCCCGACCTCGCGCGGCATGATCACCGACCGCAACGGCGAGCCGCTGGCGGTGTCGACCCCGGTCGAGTCGATCTGGGGCAACCCCAAGGAACTGGCCAAGAACCCCGAGCGTCTGCCGGAACTGGCCAAGGCGCTGGGCGTGTCGCGCGACGAGCTGACCCGCAAGCTGGCCCAGCGCGCCGGCAAGGAATTCATGTACCTCAAGCGCCGGATCAATCCGGACGAGGCGCGCAAGATCCTGGCCCACAAGGTGCCGGGCGTGTTCTCGCAGCGCGAGTTCCGCCGCTTCTACCCGCAGGGCGAGGCGATGGCGCACGTGCTGGGCTTCACCAACATCGACGACCGCGGCCAGGAAGGCCTGGAGTTGGCGTTCGACCACGAGCTGCGCGGCAAGCCCGGCACCAAGCGGGTGATCCGCGACGGCGCCGGCCGCATCGTCGAGAACGTCGACCTGGTGCAGTCGGCCGAGCCGGGCAAGGACCTGACCCTGACCCTCGACCGCCGCATCCAATACCTGACCTACCGCGAGCTGCGCCGTGCGCTGGTCGATACCGGCGCTAGCAGCGCGTCGGCCGTGGTGCTCGACATCGAGACCGGCGAAGTGCTGGCGATGGCGAACCTGCCGACCTACAACCCGAACCTGCTCAGCGCCGGCAACCGCGATACCCACCGCAACCGCGCGGTCACCGACGTGGTCGAGCCGGGTTCGACGATGAAGCCGATCACCGTCGCCGCCGCGCTCAACGCCGGCGCGGTCAAGCCCACGACCCTGGTCAACACCACGCCGGGCTGGATGCCCAATGGCCGCTATCGCATCACCGACACCCACAACAACGGCGTGCTGACCGTCACCGGCGTGATCACCAAGAGCTCCAACGTCGGTGCGGCCAAGCTCGCGCTGCCGTTGCCGAACGACTACTACTACAACTTCATTCGCGGCTTCGGTTACGGGCAGAAGCCCAACAGCGGCTTCCCGGGCGAGTCCTCGGGCCTGCTTGCGCCGCCGTCGCGCTGGAGCGGCACCACCAAGGCGACCATGTCCTACGGCTACGGCCTGTCGGCGACGCCGGTGCAGATCGCCATGGCTTATGCGGCGATGGCCAACGGCGGCCGGCTGATCCAGCCGACCTTCGTCAAGGGTCAGCGCAACGAAGCGCGCCAGGTGCTGGAGCCGGCGGTGGCCGGCGAGATCATGCGCATGATGCAGACCGTGACCGAGCCGGGCGGCACCGCCAAGCAGGCGGCGATCCTCGGCTATCACGTCGCCGGCAAGACCGGCACCACCCGCAAGTTCAGCGCCACCGGCGGTTATTCGCGCAAGTACGTGTCCTTGTTCGCCGGCGTGGTGCCGGTGGAGAAGCCGCGCTTCTCGATGGTGGTGGTGGTCAGCGAACCCGATCCGACCAAGAAGGGGTATTACGGCGGTTCGGTGTCCGGCCCGGTGTTCCGCAACGTCATGGACGGCGCGCTGCGCCTGATGGACGTGGCGCCCGACGATATCGAGACCTGGCTGGCGGTGCAGGCCGCGGCCGAAGCCAAGCGTCAGAAGCAGAACGGCGGCAAGCCGAGCGGCCCGGTGGTTCCGGTGGCGACGCACACCGTCGCTTCGCCGCCACCGATCGCGGCGAGCGCATTGGTCCAGGGAGGGGCGCGATGAGCCGCCTGATGCCCCTGGCCGAACTGTTGCCCGACATCGCCGGCATCCCCGGCGATCTGCGTATCACCGGCCTGGTGATGGACAGCCGCGCGGTGCGTCCCGGCAATGCCTTCGTGGCGATCGCCGGTTTCGGCGCGCATGGTCTGGGCTTCGTCGAGCAGGCGCGCGCCGCCGGCGCCAGCGCGATCCTGTTCGAGCCGCCCGCGCCCGACGACCTGCCGGCCCCGGCCGATGCGATCGCCGTCCCCGGCCTGCGTGCGCGCCTGGGCGAGATGGGCGACCGCTTCCACGGCCGCGCCACCGAGGCGATGACCGTGGTCGGCGTGACCGGTACCAACGGCAAGACCTCGACCGTGCAGCTGATCGCGCAGGCCTGGGCCTTGCGCGGCATCCGCTGCGGTAGCGTCGGCACGCTCGGCGCCGGCCTGTACGGCGAAATCGTCCCGACCGGCTTCACCACGCCCCTGGTGCTGCAACTGCACGAGCTGCTGGCCGACATGCACGAGGCCGGCGCCAGCGCGATCGTGATGGAAGTCAGCTCGCACGCGCTCGACCAGGGCCGCGTCGCCGGCGTGCATTTCGACGTCGGCGTGTTCACCAACTTGACCCGCGACCATCTCGACTATCACGGCGACATGGCGACCTACGGCGCGGCCAAGGCGCGTCTGTTCGCCTGGCCCGGCCTCAAGGCTGCGGCGATCAACCTCGACGACGAGTTCGGCCGCGAACTGATAGCCAAGCTGCCCAAGTCGGTACGCGCGGTGGGCTTGAGCTCGCGCGATCGCGACAACGCCGTGGTCCGCGCCGAGACCTTGAACTTCGACAACCGCGGCATCGGCTTCGACCTGGTGGTCGACGGCCAGACCCATGCGGTGGTGTCGCCGCTGCTGGGTCGGTTCAATGTCGACAACCTGTTGGCCGTGGCCGGCACCTTGTATGCGCTCGGCGACGAGCCGGCGCAGATCGCCGAGACCCTGTCGCAGTTGCAGCCCATCCACGGCCGCATGAACCGTCTCGGCGGCGACGGCGTCGCGCCCTTGGTGGTGGTCGATTACGCGCATACGCCCGACGCGCTGGAACAGGCGCTGGCCTCGCTGCGCTCGCATGCCGGCGCGCGCCTGATCTGCGTGTTCGGCTGCGGCGGCGAGCGCGATCGCGGCAAGCGCCCGCAGATGGCGGCGATCGCCGAGTACGGCGCCGACCTGGTCATCGTCACCGACGACAATCCGCGCGGCGAAGACGGCGACGTCATCGTCGCCGACATCATGGCCGGCTTGCGCGATCCGCAGCGTGCGCTGGTCCTGCGCGACCGTCGCGCGGCGATCGACCACGCCATCGCCCAGGCCGATCCCGACGACATCGTGCTGATCGCCGGCAAGGGGCACGAGCCTTATCAGGAGATCCATGGCGTGCGTCATGCCTTCGACGACACCGACGTAGCCCGTGCGGCGCTGGAGGCTCGCGCGCCGCACATGGATGTGCAAGTGGCGCGGGCCCAGGATGGGCAGGAGCGACCATGAAGAGCCTGCTGCTGTCCGAGATCGCGCGCATGACCGGCGGCCGCCTGCACGGCGCCGATGCGGCCATCGAACGGGTCGTCACCGACACCCGCGCGCTGCCCGAGCGCGGCGCGGCGCTGTTCGTCGCGCTCAAGGGCGAGCGCTTCGACGGCCACGACCATGTCGCCAAGCTCGCCGGCACCGCGGTCGTCGGCGCCCTGGTCGCGCACGAGATCGATGCCCCGGTCGCGCAGGTCGTGGTCGCCGACAGCGAACGCGCGCTTGCCGACCTCGCTGCCGCCGTGCAGGCGCAGCGCAGCGGCAACACCGTCGTCGCCATCACCGGCAGCAACGGCAAGACCAGCGTCAAGGCCCTGACCGCGGCGATCCTCGACCGCGCCGGCCGCACCTATGCGACGCCGGGCAACCGCAACAACGAGATCGGCTTGCCGCTGGCGGTGCTCGACGCACCGGAGGACGCGCAGTTCTCGATCTACGAGATGGGCGCCGGCAAACCCGGCGACATCGCCTACCTGGTGCGCGTGGCGCGCCCGCAGGTGGCCCTGGTCAACAACGTCGCCCCGGCGCATCTGGAGCGCATGGGCAGCCTGCTCGGCATCGCCGACACCAAAGCGGCGATCTACGACGCGCTGCCGTCCGACGGCGTGGCGGTGATCAATGCCGACGACGCCTTCGCTCCGTATTTCGGCGAGCGTGCGGCCGGGCGCCGGACGATCCGTTTCGGCCTGGACGCGAGCGCCGAGGTGACGGCTCGGGATATTCGCGTCGGCACGGACGGCTCGACGTTCGTGTTGGCGACGCCGCAGGGCCAGGCGGACATCGCTCTCAATTTGGTGGGTCGCCATAACGTGCGCAACGCGCTCGCCGCGGCCTCGCTGGCCCTGGCGGCCGGCGCTGGATTCGACGCGGTCGTCGACGGCCTCAACGCCGCGCAGCCGGTCGAAGGACGCCTGATCACCCACCGTCTCGACAACGGCGCGGTATTGATCGACGACAGCTACAACGCCAACCCCGGCTCGACCGCGGCGGCGATCGACGCGCTGGCCGAGATCGGTGGCGAGAACTGGCTGGTGCTCGGCGACATGCGCGAGATCGGCCAGGACGAAATCGCCATGCACGCCGACATCGGCCGCCGCGCCAAGGCCTCCGGCATCCGCCGCCTGTACGCGCTCGGCGCGCTCAGCAGCGAAGCGGCCCGGGCCTTCGGCGAGGGCGCCAGCGTCCACGCGAGCCACGCCGCGCTCGCGCAGGCGCTGGCCGCCGACCTGCGCGACGGCGTACGGGTGTTGGTCAAGGGGTCGCACAGCAGTGCGATGGATCGGATCGTGACGGCGTTGCTGTCCGCGCAGAAACCCGAACAGGGGAAGGGGACGACGCATGTTGCTTGAATTGACTCGCTGGCTCGAACAACTGCAGAGCCTGTTCGGCTTGTTCGGCTATCTCACCTTCCGCGGCATCCTCAGCGCGCTGACCGCGCTGGCGCTGTCGTTGTGGTGGGGCCCGGCGGTGATCCGCAAGCTCGCCCAGTACAAGGGCGGCCAGCCGATCCGCCAGGACGGCCCGCAGACGCATTTCTCCAAGGCCGGCACGCCGACCATGGGCGGCGCGCTGATCCTGGTCACGGTGCTGGCCTCGGTGCTGCTGTGGGGCGACCTGCGCAACCGTTATGTCTGGCTGGTGCTGGCGGTGATGCTGGCGTTCGGCGCGATCGGCTGGTACGACGACTGGATCAAGATCGTCCACCGCGATCCCAACGGCCTTAAGTCGCGCTGGAAGTATCTGCTGCAGTCGATCTTCGGCCTGGCCGCGGGCGCCTTCCTGTACTTCACCGCCGATCCGGCGACCGCGGCCAGCACGACTTTCTACGTGCCGCTGATCAAGGCCATCGCGATTCCGCTCGGCGCCGGGCTGATCGTGGTCGCCTATTTCTGGATCGTCGGCTTCTCCAACGCGGTCAACCTGACCGACGGCCTCGACGGTCTGGCGATCATGCCGACGGTGCTGGTCGCCTGCGCGCTGGGCGTGTTCGCCTATGCCTCCGGCCACGCCGAGTTCTCCAAGTACCTGCAGATCCCGCAGGTGCCCGGGGCCGGCGAGCTGGTGATCATCTGCGCGGCGATCGCCGGCGCCGGGCTCGGCTTCCTGTGGTTCAACACCTATCCGGCGATGGTGTTCATGGGCGACATCGGCGCGCTCGCGCTCGGCGCGGTGCTCGGCACCATCGCGGTGATCGTCCGCCAGGAACTGGTGCTGGTGATCATGGGCGGCGTGTTCGTCATCGAGACCCTGTCGGTGATGATCCAGGTCGCCTCGTTCAAGCTCACCGGCAAGCGCGTGTTCCGCATGGCGCCGATCCATCACCACTTCGAACTCAAGGGCTGGCCCGAGCCGCGCGTGATCGTGCGCTTCTGGATCATCTCGGTGGTGCTGGTGCTGGTCGGTCTGGCCACCCTCAAGGTCCGTTGATGGAAAATTCCGCACGCCAGGCAACGCGACTCGACGCCATCCACGGGCGCTACGACCCGTGGTTGCTCGCCGTGTCCGCGGCGCTGGCCTGCGCGGGCGTGATCATGGTCGGCTCGGCCTCGCTCGGCGTCGCCGCGACCCATGCCGTCGATCCGTTCTACTTCCTGACCCGCCACCTGATCTTCCTGTCGATCGGCCTGGGCCTGGGCTTCTGGCTGATGCGCACCGAACTCAAGACCATCGAGCAGCACAACCAGTGGCTGCTGCTGGTCTGCGTGGTGTTGCTGCTGCTGGTGTTCGTGCCGGTGATCGGCAAGCAGGTCAACGGCGCCAAGCGCTGGATCAACCTCGGCCCGGCCAGCTTCCAGGCGGTCGAGGCGGTCAAGCTGCTCTATATCGTCTGGCTGGCGAGTTACCTCAAGCGCTTCAGCGAAGACATCTCGGCCACCTGGGGCGCGATGCTCAAGCCGATCGGCGTGGCCGTGGTGCTGGTCGCCTTGTTATTGATGCAGCCCGACTTCGGTTCGTCCTCGCTGCTGCTGGCGATCACCGCCGGCATGCTGGTGCTCGGCGGCGTCAACATGCCGCGCATGTTCGGCCCGGTGCTGATCGGCCTGCCGGTGTTGGCGATCATCGCCATCGCCGAGCCCTACCGCGTCACCCGCCTGACCTCGTTCCTGAACCCCTGGGTCGACCCGTTCGGCACCGGCTATCAGCTGACCAACGCCCTGATGGCGGTCGGCCGCGGCGAGTGGACCGGGGTCGGCCTTGGCGCGTCGGTGCAGAAGCTGTCCTACCTGCCCGAAGCGCACACCGACTTCATCATGGCGGTGATCGGCGAAGAATTCGGTTTCGCCGGCGTCTGCACCGTGGTCGGCCTGTACGTGTTGCTGGCCGGGCGCGCGCTGTGGATCGGCCTGAAGTGCGTGGAGATGCGCCGCCACTTCTCCGGCTACGTGGCCTTCGGCATCGCCCTGTGGATGGGGCTGCAGAGCTTCGTCTCGATCGGCGTGAATCTGGGTTTGCTGCCGACCAAGGGCCTGACCCTGCCGATGATTTCCTACGGCGGCTCCAGCGTGCTGATGAGCTGCGCCGCGCTCGGCGTGCTGCTGCGCGTGTCCTACGAACTCGATCGCGCCCAGCGCCAGGTCGCGCGTCTGCGCGGCGAAGCCGGGCAGGGTGCGGTAGCGCCGGCGGCGACGCCGTCGAACGCCGGTCCCGCGCCCTCGGCCAATGCGCGCAACCACGACAACGCGCGCGGCACCAGCCGCCTGCGCCAGCGCGTGGAGCCTTCGCTCGGGAGGTCCGCATGAGCGAACTTCGCGCGAACGAACGTCCGGTGATGATTCTCGCCGGCGGCACCGGTGGGCATATCTTCCCGGGTCTCGCCGTGGCCAAGGCCTTGCGCGGCCGCGGCGTCCCGGTCTGTTGGCTGGGTGCCGACGGCGGCATGGAAACGCGCCTGGTGCCGCAGCACGACGTCGCCATCGACACCATCGCGATCAGCGCTGTGCGCGGCAAGGGCCTGGCCACGTTGCTGCGCGCACCGTTCCGCTTGCTGTCGTCGGTGCGTGCGGCGCAGCGCGTGCTGCGCCAGCGCGAACCGCGCGCGGTGGTGAGTTTCGGCGGCTATGCGGCCGGCCCCGGCGGCCTGGCCGCACGCCTGGCCGGCGTGCCGCTGATCGTGCACGAACAAAATCGCGCCCCGGGCATGACCAACCGCGTGCTGTCGCGTTTCGCGCGCCGCGTGCTGACCGGTTTTCCGGACACCTTCCCGGGCGGGCACGAAGAAGTGGTCGGCAATCCGGTGCGCGCGGAAATCGCGGCGATCGAGATGCCGGCGCAACGTTTCGCCGAACGCAGCGGCCCGTTGCGTCTGCTCGTGCTCGGCGGCAGCCAGGGCGCGCGCGCGCTCAACACCGGCGTGCCGGCGGCGATCGCCGGCCTGCGCGGCCGCGTGCCTTGCCAGGTGCGGCACCAGTGCGGCGAGAAGCTGCGCGAGGAGGCCGAGCGCGCTTATGCCGCAGCCGGCGTGGTCGCTTCGGTCGAACCTTTCATCGCCGACATGGCCGCCGCCTACGCCTGGGCCGACCTGGTGGTTTGCCGCGCCGGCGCCTTGACCCTGGCCGAACTGTGCGCGGCCGGTGTCGGCAGCGTGCTGGTGCCGTTTCCGCAGGCGGTCGACGACCACCAGACCAAGAACGCGCGTTTCCTGGTCGATCGCGGCGCGGCGCAGTTGCTGCCGCAGGCCGGCGACCTCGCCGAACGCCTGTCGGCGACTATCGAGATCCTGGCCGAGCGCGGCGTGCTGCTGCAGATGGCCAGCGCCGCACGCGCCCTGGCCAAACCCGACGCGGCCGAACGCGTCGCCGATGTGGTGCTGGAGGCGGGGCGATGACTTCTTCGCTACGGGATTCGGGACTCGGGACTGGGGACGCGGCCAAGAGCCGGGTTCCTTCGGATGTATTCGTAAGAGGAGTGGTAGTGGCAGCAGCAGGTTTGCAGCAGTTCGGCGACGAACGCGCGTTTTCGCGAGTCCCGAATCCCGAGTCCCGAGTCCCGTCGAGGAACGCAGCATGAGCACCGCACTTCGCCGCCGCCTGCAACATACCGGCGATCTGGCCAAGGCCTTTCCGCGCGTGCATTTCGTCGGCATCGGCGGCACCGGCATGAGCGGGATAGCGGAAGTCATGTGCACGCTCGGCTATCAGGTGTCCGGTTCGGACATGGCCGACAACGCGGTGACCCGCCGGCTCGAGGCGATGGGCGTCAGCGTCCATCGCGGCCACGCCGCGGCCAACGTGCTGGGCACCGATTGCGTGGTGGTGTCGAGCGCGATCAAGCGCGACAACCCCGAGCTGATGGAAGCGCGCGCCCAGCGCATTCCGGTGGTGCCGCGCGCCGAGATGCTGGCCGAGCTGATGCGCTTCCGCCGCGGCATCGCCGTGGCCGGCACCCACGGCAAGACCACCACCACCTCGCTGACCGCCAGCGTGCTGGCCGAAGGCGGCATCGACCCGACCTTCGTGATCGGCGGCAAGCTGCTCGCCGCCGGCGCCAATGCCGGCCTCGGCGGCGGCCAGTGGCTGGTCGCCGAAGCCGATGAGAGCGACGGCAGCTTCCTGCGCCTGAACCCGCAGATCGCCATCGTCACCAACATCGATGCCGATCACCTGGAAAATTACGGCGGCGATTTCGCCAAGGTCCAGGCCGCGTTCGAGGAATTCCTGCACCGCCTGCCGTTCTACGGCCTGGCCGTGCTGTGCATCGACGACGCCAACGTCGCCCGGCTCGCCGCCGAGACGCCGCGCCACGTCATGACCTATGGCTTCGACGAGACCGCCGACGTGCGCGCCGAGGACGTCAGCCAGCGCGGCGGCGCGATGTATTTCACCCTGTGCCTGCCGGACGCCTCGCGCACCGCGGTGACCCTGGCGTTGCCGGGCCGTCACAACGTGCTCAACTCGCTGGCTGCGGCCTCGGTGGCCTGGCAGCTCGGCGTGCAGCCCGACGCGATCGCGCGCGCGCTGGAGAAATTCGAAGGCATCGGCCGCCGCTTCAACCTGCTCGCCGAACTGCGCACCGACAAGGGCGCCGTGGTGCAACTGGTCGACGACTACGGCCATCACCCGAAAGAGCTCGAGGCGGTGTTCGCCGCGGCGCGCGGCGGCTGGCCCGACAAACGCCTGGTGGTGGCGTTCCAGCCGCACCGCTACAGCCGTACCCGCGATCTGTTCGACGACTTCGCCGCGGTGCTGTCCTCGGTCGACGCGCTGGTGCTGACCGAGGTCTATCCGGCCGGCGAAGCGCCGATCGCCGGCGCCGACGCCAAGTCGCTGGCGCGCGCGATCCGCGCGCGCGGCCGCATCGATCCGGTCGTGGTCAGCGGTGCCGGCGATCTCGCCGGCGTGCTGCCCGACGTGCTCAACGACGGCGACCTGTTGTTGCTGATGGGCGCCGGCGACATCGGCGCCGCCGCGCAGCAGCTCGCCAGCCATGGTTTCCAGGGAGAATCGAAGTGAGCGTGGTAAGTCCGCAGTTCGCGCCGTTGCGCGTCACCGACCCGGCCGTGTTCGGCCGCGTCGCCGTGCTCATGGGCGGCACCAGCGCCGAGCGCGAAGTGTCGCTGGATTCCGGGCGCGGCGTGCTCGAAGCGCTGCGCTCGCGCGGGGTCGATGCGTTCGCGGTCGACGGCATCCCGGCGCTGATGGATACGATCCGCAGCGGCGGCGTCGACCGCGTCTTCAACATCCTGCACGGCAACAAGGGCGGCGGCGAAGACGGCGTGCTGCAGGGCGTGCTGGAAGCGCTCGGCGTGCCGTATACCGGTTCGGACGTGCTCGGCTCGGCGCTGGCTATGGACAAGATCCGCACCAAGCAGGTGTGGATGTCGACCGGCCTGCCGACCCCGCGCTACAAGCGCATCGCCAAAGGCGACGACGTCCACGCGGCGGCGCGCGAGATCGGCCTGCCGGTGATCATCAAGCCATCCAGCGAAGGCTCCAGCGTCGGCGTGTCGCGCGTACTCAAGGACGCCGACATCGACGAGGCCGTGGCGCTCGCCGCGCGCTATCCGGGCGAGATGCTGATGGAGCAGATGGTGATCGGCGACGAGCTGACCGTGGCCGTGCTGGTCAACGGCGAGGGCTACAGCGCGCTGCCGTCGATCCGCATCGTGCCCAAGGGCGAGTGGTACGACTACCACGCCAAGTACATCGCCGACGACACCCAGTACCTGTGTCCGGGCCTGGATGGCGCCGACGAAGTCGAGATCCGCCTGCTGGCGATGGAAGCCTTCGTCGCCGCGGGCTGCAAGGGCTGGGGCCGGGTCGACGTGATGCGCGACCGCAACAGCGGCCAGCTGTATCTGATCGAGGTCAACACCGCGCCGGGCATGACCAGCCACTCATTGGTGCCGAAGGCTGCGCGCCAGGTCGGCATCGAATACGACGAGCTGTGCTGGCGCGTGCTCGAGGCGACCGTGGTCGCGCCGCCCGCCGTAGGAGGTGACGCGGCGTGAACGCCATGCTCCGCCTCGTCGGATGGTTGCTTGCGCTGGCCTTGGTCGCGCTGCCGGTCGTTGCCGTGCTCAACGGCTGGGTCGGCGCGAACCAGTGGCCGCTCAAGCGCCTGCGCGTGACCGGCGAGTTCGAGCGGGTGGATGCGGCGTCGTTGCGCAAGACCCTGCTGCCGTATGCGCAGCGCGGTTTCTTCGCGGTGGACCTGGCGGCGGCGCAGGACTCGGTGGCCAAGCTGCCCTGGGTCGAGCATGCCGAAGTGCGCAAGCGCTGGCCGGATGTGCTCGAGGTCAGCGTGATCGAACACAAGCCGTTCGCGCGCTGGGGCAAGGATCAGTTGTTGTCGGAGCAGGGACGTTTGTTCCCGGTCAACGACATCCAGGTGCCGGACGGCCTGCCGCAGTTCGGCGGGCCCGACGCGCGGGTCGCCGATGTGGTCGCGCTGTACAACGAGTCGCGCGAGCTGTTCGCACCGGTCGGCATGGACGTGAGGCAGGTCGAGGTCGACCAGCGCGGCAGTTGGACGCTCGGTCTGGGCAACGGCGCGCAGATCGTGGTCGGGCGCAGCGAAGCGCGCGCCCGCCTGGGCCGCTTCGTCAGGTTGTTGCCGCAGTTGTTGGCTCAGCGCGTGCAAGTGCTCGCGCGCGCCGATCTTCGTTACACCAATGGTTTTTCGCTGTCCTGGGCGCCCGTGCAGGCACCCGCGGCGGCACCGAAACAGCAGCAAGGACAGTCATGAACCGCAAAGGCGACAAGTCGCTGATCGTAGGCCTCGACATCGGCACCTCCAAGGTGGTGGCGCTGGTGGGCGAGTACACGCCTTCGGACGGCCGGCCCGGCACTCCGATCGAAGTCATCGGCATCGGTTCGCACGAATCGCGCGGTCTCAAGCGCGGCGTCGTGGTCGACATCGAATCGACGGTGCAGTCGATCCAGCGCGCGATCGAGGAAGCCGAACTGATGGCCGGCTGCGAGATTCGCTCGGTCTACGCCTCGATCTCCGGCAACCACATCCAGTGCCGCAACTCGCAGGGCATCGCGCCGATCCGCGACGGCGAGGTCACCTATGGCGATCTCGACCGCGTGCTCGAAGCGGCCAAGGCGGTGGCGATCCCGGCCGACCAGAAGATCCTGCACGCGATCCCGCGCGACTACGTGCTCGACGATTCGCAGGAAGGCATCCGCAACCCGGTCGGTATGACCGGCGTGCGCCTGGAAGTGCATGCGCACCTGGTCGTGTGCGCGCAGTCGGCCGCGGCCAACATCAGCAAGTGCGTGCAGCGCTGCGGCCTGCAGGTCGACGACCTGATTCTCGGCGTGCTGGCCTCCAGCAACGCCGTGTTGACCAGCGACGAGCGCGAGCTCGGCGTGGTCCTGGTCGACATCGGCGCAGGCACCACCGACATCGCGGTGTTCGTGCAGGGCGCGATCGCGCACAGCGCGAGCCTGCCGATCGCCGGCGACAAGGTCACCGAAGACATCGCCCACATGTTGCGCACGCCGACCCCGGAAGCCGAGCAGATCAAGGTCCGCTATGCCTGCGCGCTGGGGCAGATGGCGACGGCCGAGGAATCGATCCAGGTGCCGAGCGTCGGCGACCGCCCGCCGCGGCGCATGCCGCGGCACTCGCTGGCGCAGGCGGTGCAGGCGCGCTACGAGGAAATCTTCGAAATGATCCAGGCCGAACTGCGCCGCTCGGGTTTCGAGCACCACGTGCGCGCCGGCATGGTCCTGACCGGCGGCGCCTCGAAGATGGAAGGCGTGGTCGAGCTGGCCGAGGAAATGCTGCAGATGCCGGTGCGCGTGGGCATTCCGCAGCACGTCACCGGCCTGGGCGAAGTGGTCGGCAACCCGGTCCATGCGACCGGCGTCGGCCTGCTGCTGATGGGCAGCCAGATCGAGAACCCGCGCCGCCCGGTGATCTCCACCGGTCGCGCCGGCAGCTTCTTCAACAAGATCAAGAACTGGTATCGCGGCGAGTTTTGAGTGCCGCGAGCGGGACTCGGAACTCGGGACTCGCAGTAGCAAAAGCGGAACAGGGCGGCAGGGAAGTCAGTGGTACAGCGGTAGATCGAGCGAGTTGTTCACCATTAGAAAAAACAAAACGTCGGCAGTGAAGGCGCGGAACCGGGCTCTACGAGTCCCGAATCCCGAGCCCCGAATCCCGGCACTAATAAGAGGACGAGGACATGGCACATTTCGAACTGGTTGAAAAAATGGCCCCGAACGCGGTCATCAAGGTCGTTGGCGTGGGCGGCGGCGGCGGCAACGCCGTGGCGCACATGGTCAGCGGCAACGTCGACGGGGTGGAGTTCATCACCGCCAACACCGACGCGCAGGCGATCAAGAACTGCGGCGCCAAGCTGCAGCTGCAGCTCGGCAGCAACGTCACCAAGGGCCTGGGCGCGGGCGCGAATCCGGAAGTCGGTCGCCAGGCCGCGCTGGAAGATCGCGAACGCATCATGGATGCGCTGACCGGCGCCGACATGGTCTTCATCACCGCCGGCATGGGCGGCGGCACCGGCACCGGCGCGGCGCCGGTCGTGGCCCAGCTCGCCAAGGAGATGGGCATCCTGACCGTCGCGGTCGTCACCAAGCCGTTCCCGTTCGAAGGCCGCCGCCGCATGCAGGTCGCGCTGAAGGGCATCGAGGAGCTGTCGCACCACTGCGATTCGCTGATCACCATCCCGAACGAGAAGCTGATCACCGTGCTCGGCCGCAACGCCACCATGATCCAGGCCTTCCGTGCCGCCAACGACGTGCTGCTCGGCGCCGTGCAGGGCATCGCCGACCTGATCGTGCGTCCGGGCCTGATCAACGTCGACTTCGCCGACGTGCGCACGGTCATGAGCGAGATGGGTCTGGCGATGATGGGCACCGGCGCTGCACGCGGCGACGACCGCGCCCAGGCCGCGGCCGAATCGGCGATCCAGAACCCGCTGCTCGACGACGTCAACCTGGCCGGCGCCAACGGCATCCTGGTCAACATCACCGCCGGTCCGGACTTCACCATGGCCGAGTTCGACGAAGTCGGCCGCACCATCGAGAACTTCGCTTCCGAAGACGCGACCGTGGTCATCGGTACCGTGCTCGACCCGGACATGCAGGACGAGGTCCGGGTTACCGTGGTCGCCACCGGCCTCAACCGCGTCGCCGCCAAGCAGTCGGTGCGCGGTCACGGCCACGGCCACGACCGCGAGTCGCAGCGCGCGCCGATCCAGCTGGTGCGCAACGCCACCACCGGCCAGCCGGAGTTTTCGGCGATGGACGACGTCGGCCATGCGCCGATGCCGAGCTTCGGCGGCAGCCTGCGCGGCAGCAGCTCGCGCCAGGAACCGACCGGCCCGGCCGTGGCGGATTTCGGCAGCGACAGCAGCTACCTGGACATCCCGGCGTTCCTGCGCCGCCAGGCGGATTGAAGCGTTGAAGCCAGGAATGAGTGGGCAGCAGTGAGAAACGAGTAGGGCGGCTTTCGCTCACTCCTCACTGTTCTCAACTCGTTCCTGCTTCAAGAACCACCCTCGGGCCGGACTCGTCCCCGGCTTCAGGCATCTTGCCCCCGCGCCCCGGCGCAGGGGGCTTTTGGGCCGGTCGGCCCCACCCCTCGGGGCGGTCGACCGGTCAGTTTGACGAGCGCTGTTGACAACGGCGGGACAGTGTGTCCTTTCCGTTCAGGTTCAGGGTTGCGCGTGCTAATCTTGCGCGGCTTCGTTTCACCCCCATCCAGTGCTCGGTCCCCTTCGCGTCCGCAGGCTTTGCGGACCGATGCCGACACCATCACTCCATGTCCGCGGAAGTCTCCCCACGACCATGCTGCGTCAGCGCACCCTCAAAAATGTGATCCGCGCCACCGGCGTGGGCCTGCACAGCGGCGAGAAGGTCTTTCTCACCCTGCGCCCGGCGCCGACCGATACCGGCATCGTGTTCCGTCGCGTCGATCTCGACCCGGTGGTGGAGCTGCCTGCGCGCGCCGACCTGGTCACCGAGACCACCTTGTGCACCGGCCTGACCTATGGCGCCGGCAAGGTCATGACGGTGGAGCATCTGCTGTCGGCGATGGCCGGGCTCGGCATCGACAATTGCTATGTCGAACTGTCGGCACCGGAAGTGCCGATCATGGACGGCTCGGCCGGCCCGTTCGTGTTCCTGCTGCAATCGGCGGGCATCGCCGAGCAGGACGCGCCCAAGCGTTTCATCCGCATCAAGCATCCGGTCGAAGTGCGCGACGGCGACAAGATCGCCCGTTTCGAGCCCTTCGACGGTTTCCGCCTCGGCTTCACCGTGGTCTTCGACCATCCGGCGATTCCGGCGGCGCAGTCGCGTGCGCAAGTCGAATTCTCGACCGAGAACTACATCCGCGAAGTCAGCCGCGCCCGTACCTTCGGTTTCATGCGCGACCTGGAATACATGCGCGAACGCAACCTCGGCCTCGGCGGCTCGATGGACAATGCGATCGTGCTCGACGAGTTCCGCGTGCTCAACGACGACGGCCTGCGCTACGCCGACGAGTTCGTCCGCCACAAGATCCTCGACGCGGTCGGCGACCTCTACCTTGCAGGCCACGCCGTCATCGGCGCCTACGAGGGCTACAAGTCCGGCCACGCGCTCAACAACAAGCTGGTGCGCGCCCTGCTGGCCGAACGCTCGGCCTGGGAGCAGGTGACTTACACCGGTTCGGAGCCGACTCCGGTCGCCTATGGCGAGCCCGTTCCGGCCTGATCGGTAATGCCGGCCGTCCCGGCCGGGATGAGGTGGACGCCGCCGAAACGGCGTCCGAAACTGAATGCGCGACCGGCCGCTCAGCCCGGAAACCCAAGAACGTTAACGTGGTCACACTCGTGAACGGCGCGTGACGTATTAACGTTTTTATAACGAAACCTTTCTGAAATGCTTCCGGCTCTTTAACAAAGCCGAGGGGGAGGGCCAGTAGGATGCCCCGACCCCGGCTCTCGGACCCCCGCCGGTTTGCGTCGACGACGCGAACCGCCCCGAGCGTCAGCCGGCGTCGCTGGACCCTGACGGATCAGGTTTCTTCAGCGACGCCAGCGCGGCTTGCAGCGCTTCCAGCGTCGCAGCCGACATGGGTTTGGCCTTTCTGACCGGCGCTGCCGCCGGGTTGGGAATCGTCGTCTTGACGACGAATTCGGCCGCTTCCAGCCCGACGGATCGGGCTGCGTCGAGCAGTTCCGGAGCCGCGAGCCTGAGTTTGGCGCGCCACACCGGAGCATCGACGACATACACGAGCCTGCCGCGTTCGAAGTTGGCCAACCGCGCGTGCGCGGCGAGCGAAGGCGGCAGGTAGGGGCGTAACCGACGGTCCAGTTCGTCGAGCCAAAGGGCTCGGCGGATCGGGTTGCCAGCGGGATCTTCGAGCAATGCATCCAAGGCGATGCGCGGCTTCGAGGGACCGCGCGACGGCGGCTTGGGCTTGGAATAAGACATCGGACACATGACCTATAAAACCATCGTAGACAACACACGAGCCAGGCTGGGCGAGTTCTTCCAGCAGGCCGGACGGATCGGCTCCCGCCGTCCGGCGCTCGCCATCGCATTGCTGCTCGGCACCGGCGTCAGCATCGGTGCCGGTGCGGGCATCGCCGACAACCGCATGCTACGCGCGCAGTTGACCCAGCAGCAGGCCCAGATCACCGCGACGCGCCGCGACGCGCAGCGCGAGATCAACGCCCTTGCTGCACGCATGGGCGAATTGCAGGCCGAAGCCAACCGTCTCAACGCGCTCGGCGAGCGCCTGACCCGGATCGGCCAGTTGCAGGACGGCGAGTTCGATTTCGAAAAGCCGGTCGGCGTCGGTGGCGCCGGTCCGGTGCGCGACATGGCCAAGCCCGAGCTCGACGCCGGCATGGACCTGCTCGACCGTCAGTTCAAGGCCTCGGGCGAACAGCTCTCGGTGCTCGAGTCGCTGCTGTTCAACCGCCAGATCGACATGAACGCGGTGCCCTCGCGCGCGCCGATCGCCAACAGCTACATCACCTCCGGCTTCGGCGGCCGCGCCGACCCGTTCAATGGCGGCGCCGCGTTCCACAAGGGCATCGATTTCGAAGCCGACGTCGGCGACCCGGTGCTGGCCGTGGCCGACGGCGTGGTCAGCTACTCCGGCGTGCGTTCGGGCTACGGCAACGTGATCGAGATCGACCACGGCAACGGCTACGTGACGCGTTACGCGCACAATTCCAATCTGCTGCTCAAGGTCGGCGAACTCGTGCGTGCCGGCCAGGAGATCGCCAAGGCCGGCTCCAGCGGCCGTTCCACCGGCGCCCACGTGCATTTTGAAGTCTGGGAAGGCGGCCGGGTGGTGAACCCGCTCAAGTTCCTCAACCAGCAATCCCCGTTGAGGGGGTGAGACAGGCCCGCTCGCGAGCCACTGGCTCGCGGGCCTGTCGAACGCCCGCCGCGCTGCGGCGGGCCAACCGGGTATACAGGGCGACAGTCCTGGCCGATATCCGCCGGCCCGCGTACCGACTAATCGGGCTCTACAGCCGTCCAAGTCGAAGGGCCTCCCGCGCTGAACACCCTATAGCCGGCTGACGAGCCCGTAGATTTCCCCGCCAAGTACGGACTCACCCGACCCAGGGAATCCGCCGAACTGTGGAATCGGGCAAAGTCCCACATTCGATCGGCGCACATCCCCCTTGATACCGTTCAGGTCGCCCCCCACGCTAGAATGCGTGTGGCCAAAGACCAGGCTCGATCCGATCGGGGGCGCACGGCGCCTCCGATTGCGTTTTCGGGAGACCGGAACGCAAGGATCGGCCGGTCGTCTGGATTCCTGGGGAACTTGCCGGCGGCGGCGCGCTCTTAAACCGTCCCGCCTGTGCCACCCCGTTCGCTTTACACGGACCCGTTCATGCTCAACAGCTTGCTTACCCGCGTTTTCGGCAGCCGCAACGATCGTCTGCTGCGTCAACTGCAACGATCCGTCGTCAGGATCAATGCGCTCGAGCCGGAGATGGAGAAGCTCTCCGATGCCCAGCTGCAGGCCAAGACGCCGGAGTTCCAGAAGCGTATCGCCGACGGCGAATCGCTCGACAAGCTGCTGCCGGAGGCGTTCGCGGTCTGCCGCGAGGCGTCCAGGCGCGTGCTGGGCATGCGTCACTACGACGTCCAGCTGATCGGCGGCATGGTCCTGCATCTGGGCAAGATCGCCGAGATGCGCACCGGCGAGGGCAAGACCCTGGTCGGTACGCTCCCGGTCTATCTCAACGCGCTGGAAGGCCAGGGCGTGCACGTGGTCACGGTCAACGACTACCTCGCACGCCGCGACTCGGCGTGGATGGGCAAGCTGTATAACTGGCTCGGCCTGAGCGTCGGCGTGGTCTATCCGGGCATGCAGCACAGCGACAAGCATGCCGCCTATGCCAGCGACATCACCTACGGCACCAACAACGAATTCGGCTTCGACTACCTGCGCGACAACATGGCGCTGTCGAAGGAAGACCGCTATCAGCGCAGCCTGCATTACGCGATCGTCGACGAAGTCGACTCGATCCTGATCGACGAGGCGCGCACGCCCTTGATCATTTCCGGCCCGGCCGACGAATCGCCGGAGCTGTACATCAAGGTCAACCGCATCGTGCCGTCGCTGATCCGCCAGGAGAAGGAAGACGGCGAGGGCGACTACTGGGTCGACGAGAAGGGCAAGCAGGTGCATCTGTCCGAAGCCGGCCAGGAACACGCCGAAGACCTGCTGCGCAAGGCAGGGATCCTGCAGGAAGACGAGGACTCGCTGTACGCCGGCCACAACATCAGCGTGGTCCATCACCTCAATGCCGCGCTGCGCGCGCATGCGATCTACCAGCGCGACGTGGACTACATCGTCCGCGACGGCGAGGTGGTGATCGTCGACGAGTTCACCGGCCGCACCCTGCAGGGCCGACGCTGGTCGGACGGTCTGCATCAGGCGGTCGAGGCGAAGGAAGGCGTGCCGGTCCAGCGCGAGAACCAGACGCTGGCTTCGATCACCTTCCAGAACCTGTTCCGCATGTACAAGAAGCTGTCCGGCATGACCGGTACGGCGGACACCGAGGCTTACGAATTCCAGAGCATCTACGGCCTGGAAGTGATCGTGATCCCGACCAACCGGCCGATGCAGCGAAAGGATCACTCCGACCAGGTGTTCCTCAATCGCGCCGGCAAGTACCGCGCGGTGCTCGGCGAGATCAAGGCGGCGCACGAGCGCGGCCAGCCGGTGCTGGTCGGTACGACCTCGATCGAAGTCTCGGAGATGCTGAGCCAGCAACTCACCGAGGCCGGCGTGGCGCACGAAGTGCTGAACGCCAAGCAGCACGAGCGCGAAGCCAACATCATCGCCCAGGCCGGTCGTCCGGGCGCGATCACCATCGCCACCAACATGGCCGGCCGCGGCACCGACATCGTGCTCGGCGGTTCGCTCGAAGCCGAGCTCGCCGAGCTCGCCGCGCAGAACGGCGGCGAGCCGGTCGACGAAGTGACCCTCAAGCGCCTCAAGGCAGCCTGGCAGGAGCGCCACGATCAGGTCAAGGCGTCCGGCGGCCTGCACATCGTCGGCACCGAACGCCACGAATCGCGTCGTATCGACAACCAGCTGCGCGGCCGCGCCGGTCGCCAGGGCGACCCGGGTTCCTCGCGCTTCTATCTGTCGCTCGAAGACAATCTGATGCGTATCTTCGCGGCCGACTGGGTCCAGCGCGTGATGGCGCGCATGGGCCTGAAGGAAGACGACATCATCGAAAGTCCGCTGGTGACCAAGCAGATCGCCAACGCGCAGCGCAAGGTCGAAGCCCATAACTTCGACATCCGCAAGAACCTGCTCGACTTCGACGATGTCAACAACGACCAGCGCAAGGTCATCTACGGCCAGCGCGACGAGTTGCTGGAAGCCGAGAGTGTGCAGGACAACGTGGTGGGCATCCGCGGCGACGTGGTCGCCGACATGGTCCAGCGCTACGTGCCGGCCAATTCGGTCGACGAGCAATGGGACCTGCCGGGCCTGGAAGCGACGATCGCGCAGGAGTTCAACGTCCAGGTGCCGCTGGTCGAGACCGCGCGTACCGCCGAGGAGCTCGACGCCGAGACCATCGCGCAGCACGTGCAGGATGCGGTGGAAGGGCATTTCACCACCCGCGAGAGCCAGGTCGGCGCCGAGACCATGCGCATGCTCGAGAAGCACATCATGCTCAACGTGCTCGACCAGAACTGGAAGGAGCATCTGGCGCGCATGGACTATCTGCGCCAGGGCATCCATCTGCGCGGTTACGCGCAGAAGCAGCCCAAGCAGGAATACAAGAAAGAAGCCTTCGAGCTGTTCTCGGAGATGCTGGACAAGGTCAAGCGCGAGGTGGTGACGATCCTGGCCCGCGTGCGCATCCAGAGCGAGCAGGAAGTCGCCGAGATGGAAGCGCTCGAACGCGCTCAGGCCGAAGCGCAAGCGCGGCAGATGCAGTTCCAGCACGCTTCCGCCGGCGGCTTCGGCGCCGACGAGGAAGCCGCGCAGGTGTCCGAGGAAGCCTTCGCCAACGCCGGTCGCAACGATCCTTGCCCTTGCGGCAGCGGCAAGAAGTTCAAGCATTGCCATGGGCAATTGGCCTGAGCAAGGCGGGGCTCGGGAGTCGGGCATCGGGAGTCGCAAGGCGGAATCCGAACCGGTTCCCGACGACGCGGCCGCTGCAGCAGCACTAGCCGCTTCCGAATCCCGAACTCCCAATCCCCGCTCCCGGCTGGTAGAAGTCGTCGCCGGGGTAATCCGCGACGCGCGCGGGCGGGTCCTGCTCGCGCGCCGCACCGAAGGCCGCGATCTGGCCGGCCTGTGGGAATTCCCGGGCGGCAAGCGCGAGCCCGGCGAGACGCCCGAGGCCGCGCTCGCACGCGAGCTGCACGAAGAACTGGGCATCGAGGCCGAGGTCGGCACCGCGGTGATTCGCGTGCCGCAGGCTTACCCGGACAAGCGTCTGGTCCTGGACGTGCGCGAGATCCGTCAGTGGCGCGGTACCGCGCGCGGTCGCGAAGGCCAGGCGCTGGTTTGGGTGCCGCCGCACAAACTCGCCAGCTATGCGATGCCGCCGGCGGATCGCCCGGTGGTCGCCGCACTGCAGCAACCCGAACACTATCTGGTCACGCCCGAGCCGGGCGAGAGCGACGCCGCCTGGCTCGATGCGCTGTCGCGCTCACTGCAGGCCGGCGTACGCCGCGTGCAGCTGCGCCTGCGCACCGTCGAGGCCGAGCGCAGCCAGCGGCTGGCCGTGGCGGCAGTGGCGCGCTGTCGCGCCGTGCAGGCGGAGGTGCTGGTCAACGGCGACGCCGCCATGGCGAACGCATTGGGCGTAGGCCTGCATCTGCGCGCCGTGCAACTGCGCGAGCAGGGCGAGCGGCCGGTGCCGGTCGGGATGGCTCTGGCGGCCTCCTGCCACGACGCCGACGAGCTGCGGGCCGCCCAGGCGCTGGGCTGCGACTTCGCCGTGGTCGGCTCGATCAAGCCGACGCCGAGCCATCCCGGTGTGCTGGGGATCGGCTGGGAGGCGTTCTCGGCCTTGCGCGAGTCGGTGTCGCTGCCGATCTATGCGATCGGCGGCCTGGTCCCGGATGACCTGCCCGAAGCACGTCGCTATGGCGCGCAGGGCATCGCCGCCATCCGGGGGCTTTGGGCCGCGGGCTGACTGCTAAAGCGCCGGTCTGGATTGGCTGGCGGGTTCTGCTGACAGGTTCGGCTGGCGGCTTCGGTCGAGCGGGTCAGTCGGCTGTGTGATTCGCAGCCAGGGCCCGATAGCGCCGATCCAGGGCCGCGACCTGGGCCGCCAGGGCCTCGATCGGGCCGTCGTTGACGATGACGTCGTCGGCGATGGCCAGGCGCTCGCCACGAGTCGCCTGGGCCGCGATCATGCGCAGGGCGAGATCGCCGTCGATGCGATCGCGTCGCATCACCCGGGCCTGCTGGATGTCGACCGGCACGTCGACCACGAGCACGCGGTCCAGCCACGGATACGCTTCGCGCCCGCCGCCTTCGGCGAGCAGGGGAATCGCCGCGACTGCGTAGGGACCGGGCGCGTTTGCGCACTGGTCCAGCAGCATCGAACGGACCCGCGGATGGACGATGGCTTCGAGCCGGCGTCGGGCGCCATCATTGCCGAACACGAGTTCGCGCATGGCGGCGCGGTCGAGCGCACCCTGGGCGTCCAGGACGGACGCGCCGAATTCGGCGACGACTTCAGCCAGCCCGGCGCTGCCGGCCGCGACGGCCGCACGTGCGGCCAGGTCGGCATCGGCCACGACGATGCCCAAGGCCTGGAACTGCCGGGTGACTTCGCTTTTCCCGGAAGCCACGCCGCCGGTGACGCCGACGCAAAACGCCGCCATGACTCAGGCGAGGCCGGAGAACTGCAGATAGGCCTGGAGCAGGGACTCGCCCCAGAAGAAGGTGAGCCAGCCGGCGATAGCCAGGTAAGGGCCGAACGGGATCGGAATGCCCATGTCGCGGCCCTTGACCGCCAGCCAGATCGAACCGATCACGGCGCCGACGAAGGACGACAGCAGGATCGTCGGCAGGACGCCCTTGAGGCCGACCCAGGCACCGATCGCGGCGAGCAGCTTGAAGTCGCCGTGGCCCATGCCTTCATGCGGGTCTTTGACCCGTCTGACCACGACCTGGTACTGCTTGTAGACCCAGTTGACCAGCCACAGGCT
Organism: Lysobacter sp. CA196; assembly: GCF_052078695.1. Classification (NCBI taxonomy): domain Bacteria; kingdom Pseudomonadati; phylum Pseudomonadota; class Gammaproteobacteria; order Lysobacterales; family Lysobacteraceae; genus Lysobacter; species Lysobacter sp. CA196. The sequence continues at coordinate 153,310 of NZ_JBQJIN010000002.1, forward strand.
CATATAGCCGGCGATCGCGCCGAGCACGGCCGGCTTGGTCTGGAAATACAGGTTGTCGCTGCTGGCGACGATGCCCAGCCACATCAGCGGCAGGGTCAGTTGGTCGGGCAGCAACTGGGTCTTGAAGTCGATGCCCGACATCGCGATCAGGAAGCCGGTGAAGACCATCGCGCCGAAGCCCTGCCAGCCGAAGCCGAAGCGCCACACGCAGGCCACCATCAACAGCATGGTCAGCAGCTCGACCGCCGGGTACTGGATCGAGATCGGAGTCTTGCAGCTACGGCAGCGCCCACGCAGCACCAGGTAACTGAACACCGGGATGTTCTCGTACCAGGACAGCTGGTGCTTGCAATGCGGGCAATGCGAGCGCTCGACCACGATCCCGGGCGGCGGGGGGTCGTAGACCTCCGGCAGCTCCAGGATTTCGCGGGCGTCCTTCTTCCACTGCCACATCAGCCGCTTGGGCATGCGCAGGATGACGACGTTGAGGAAGCTGCCGAGCAGCAGTCCGAAACCGGCCGCGAGGGGGTACCCGAGGCCGGGGTTCTGATCTAGAAATGCCATGCGGAAAGGATACTTCCCCGATCAGACCGTCGCAGCAAGTTTGAAGATCGGCAGGTACATCGCGACCACCATGCCGCCGACGATGACCCCCAGGATGATCATGATCAGCGGTTCCAACAGGCTCGACAGCGCGTCGACCGCGTTGTTGACCTCCTGCTCGTAGAACTCGGCGACCTTCACCAGCATGGTGTCGAGGGCGCCGGCCTCTTCGCCGATGGCGGTCATCTGCACCACCATGTGCGGGAACAGGTTGACCTGCTTCATCGCCATGTTGACCTGGTAGCCGACCGAGACGTCGTCGCGGATCCGGTACACGGCCTTTTCGTAGACCACGTTGCCGGTCGCGCCTGCGACCGTATCGAGGGCCTCGACCAGCGGCACGCCGGCGCGGAAGGTGACCGCGAGGGTGCGGGCGAAGCGGGCGATTGCGGCGTTGTGCAGGATCTGCCCGACCACCGGGATCTTGAGCATGGCCCGGTCGAGGAAGTGGGCGAACGCCGGCGAGCGGTTCTTGGTCATGATGAAGGCGATGGCGGCGCCGACCACGAGCAGCAGGATCGCCCACCACCACTTGATCATGAAGTCGCTCATGCCGATGACCATCAAGGTGAAGGCCGGCAAGTCGGCGCCGAAGCTCTTGAAGGTGGCCTGGAACTGCGGCACGACGAAGATCAGCAGGATCGCGCTGACCAGGATCGCGACGGCGACCACGGTGGCCGGATAGAACAGGGCCTTCTTGATCTTGCCCTTGAGGGTCTCGATGTTTTCCTTGTAGCTCGCGATGGTATCCAGCACGGTTTCGAGCACACCGGCGGACTCGCCGGCCTTGACCAGGTTGCGGTACAGCTCGTCGAACTGGACCGGGTGCTTGGACAACGACTCATTCAGCGACGAACCGCTCTCGATGTCGGCGCGTATGGTGTTGAGCAGGGTCTTCATGCGCGGGTTCTTGTGCCCCTCGCCGATGATCTCCAGCGAGGTCACGATCGGCACGCCCGACTTCATCATGGTGGCGATCTGACGGCTGAAGATCGCTATCTCGCCCGGGGTGATGCGTTTGCCGCTCGCGCCGAACAGGGGCTTGCCCTTCAGCTTGACCACGGTCGGGGTGATGCCCTGGCGGCGCAGTTCGGCGCGCAGCATGTTGGCATTCTTGGCCTGCTGTTCGCCCTTCATGACGATGCCGCGCTTGTCGGTGCCCTGCCAGACGAACATGTCCAGTGGGTTGGCGCGGCGTACCGCTGGTGCTTGTTTGGCGGCGGTGCGGGTGGCGGATCGGGTCGCGGACATGGCTTAGTCCTTGGTTACGCGGTTGATTTCGGCCAGGCCGGTGACGCCGTTCATCACCTTGATCAGTGCGGAGCGGCGCAAGTCGTTCACGCCGGACTTGATGGCGGCGGCCGCGAACTGCATCGCGTTGCCGCCCTCCAGCACGATGGCCTGGATTTCGTCGGTCATGGGCATGACCTGATAGATGCCGGTACGTCCCTTGTAGCCTTCGGTGCAATCCGGGCATCCCGCCGGCTCGTACAGTTTGAATCCGGACGCGATCTCTTCCGGGCTGAAGCCTTCGGCGAGCAGAGCGTGTTCCGGCAGATGCACCTCGCGTTTGCAGTCGTGCAGACGGCGGGCGAGGCGCTGGGCGATGACCAGGGTCACCGACGAGGTGATGTTGTAGGGCGCGACGCCCATGTTCATGAGGCGGGCGATGGTCTGCGGCGCGTCGTTGGTGTGCAGGGTCGACAGCACCATGTGGCCGGTCTGGGCGGCCTTGATTGCGATCTCGGCGGTTTCCAGGTCGCGGATTTCGCCGACCATGATCACGTCCGGATCCTGACGCAGGAAGCTGCGCAGCGCGGCGGCGAAGGTCATGCCGCGCTTGACGTTCATCTGCACTTGGTTGATGCCGGGTACGCGGATTTCGACCGGGTCTTCGACCGTGGAGATGTTGCGCTGCTCATCGTTGAGGATGTTCAGCGCGGTGTACAGCGAGACGGTCTTGCCCGAGCCGGTCGGGCCGGTCACCAGCACCATGCCGTAGGGCTTGACCACGGCATTGATGAACAATTCTTTCTGGTAGTCCTCGTAGCCGAGCTTCTCGATGCCGAGACGGGCGGCGCTGCCGTCGAGGATGCGCAGCACGATTTTCTCGCCGAACAGGGTCGGCAAGGTGCTCATGCGGAAGTCGATCTGCTTGGTCTTGGACAGATTGAGCTTGATGCGGCCGTCCTGCGGCACGCGCTTCTCGGCGATGTCGAGCTGCGCCATGACCTTCAGGCGCGCGGCGATGCGCGAGTGGAGTTTGTTCGGGACCTTGGCGACCTGCTTGAGCAGACCGTCGATGCGCAGGCGCACCCGGTAGTCGGTCTCGTAGGGCTCGAAGTGGATGTCCGAGGCGCCGCGGCGGATCGCGTCGACCAGGACCTTGTTGATGAACTTGACGACCGGGGTGTCGTCGCCCTTGGCGTCGATGCCGCTGTCGCTGGTGGTGCTGAGGTCCTCGTCCTTGCCGATCTCCAGGGTGTCCAACCCTTCGCCATCGCCGACCGCATTGGCCAGGGCGTCGGAATTCTCCAGCCAACGGTCCAGGGTCCGGCGGATCAGCTCCTCGTCGACCAGGATGGCCTCGACCGCGGCATTGGTCTGGAACTTGATCTCGTCCAGGGCGGCGGTATTGGTCGGGTCGGCCAGGCCGATGAACAACTTGTTGCCGCGCTTGAACAGCGGCAGCGCGCTGTGTTTGCGGATCAGCTCTTCGCTGATGGCCCGGACCGCGGACTGGCTGGGGTCCAGAGTGCTCGGGTCGAACAGTGGCACGCCGAACTCAATCGAGTTGGCGGCGGCCAATTGCGCGGAGGTGGCTAGCCGATGTTCGGCGAGGTAGGTAGCCAATGGCTTGCGCTCCGCGCTGGCCGCGGCCATGGCTTCGCGTGCCTTGACCTCGTCCAAGGCTCCATCCAAGACCAAACGCCGGGCAATGCCGGTGATACCCACCAAGTTGGCGGTCGCGACGCTGGACATTTCAGCCCTCAGTTTTCCCCACCCTGACTTTACCTCAATCTCAGACCGTGGCGAGCTGACCGCTGTCGCTTTTCTGGAGTCGGGCGGTTCAAGCCCCGGTATCTACACGCTATCCTGCACCCTTGGGGAGAGAACATGCACGTATCTGTAGTTTTGCCGGCCAAAAACGAGTCGGAAGGCCTTCGTGGCACCCTGCCGGCCCTGCGCCGGGCCCTGCCCGGGGCCGAGATCATCGTGGTCGACGACGGCTCGACCGACGATACCGCCGCGGTCGCCGCCAGCCTGGGCGCCACGGTGCTGTCTTCGCCGTACTCGATGGGCAATGGAGCGGCGATCAAGCGTGGCGCCCGTGCCGCGAGCGGTGAAGTCATCGTATTCATGGATGCCGATGGCCAGCATGACCCGGCTCACATCCAGTTGCTGCTGGAGCGCTTGGAGGCGGGCTACGACATGGCGGTGGGCGCGCGCAATTCCGGTGGCCAGGCCAGCGTCGGGCGCGGTGCCGCGAACGCCTTGTACAACCGTCTGGCCAGTTGGATGACGGGGCACAAGATCCAGGACCTGACCTCGGGCTTCCGGGCCGTGCGTGCAGCCAAGTTCCGCGAGTTCCTGCATCTGCTGCCGAACGGTTTCAGCTACCCGACTACCAGCACGATGGCGTTCTTCCGCAGCGCTTATCCGGTCACTTACGTACCGATCGAGGTTGCGCGGCGGGTCGGGACGCAAAGCCATATCCGGCCTTTGCGCGATGGCGTTCGCTTCTTGCTCATCATTTTCAAGATCGCCACGCTCTATTCGCCGTTGAAGTTGTTCGCGCCCGCTGCGGTCAGCTTCGCGCTGCTGGGCCTGGGGCATTACGCCTGGACTTTCGCCACCCAGGGCCGGTTCACCAATATGAGCGCATTGATGCTCAGTGCGGCGGTGATCGTCTTTCTGATCGGACTGGTGTCAGAGCAGATCACTTCGTTGACCTATACCCGCACCGACAAGCCATGAGCCGCCGGCAAGCAGTTGCGAAGTCATGAGCGGCGCCGATGTCGCCTTGTTGATCAGCACTTCTTACGCGCGTGCGGGCGACGGAAGCGAAGCGGCAGGGGCTTTCGTGTCCGATCTGGCGCATGAGCTCGCTGGTCTGATGCCGGTGAGAGTCGTGGCGCCGGGGCGCTCGGAAGAGATCAGCATGCACGGGCTCGTCGAAGTGTGGTCGTTCGCAGCTCCCGACAAACCCTTGTCGTTGTTGTCGCCAGGCGATCCGCGCAACTGGCTGTCGATCGTGCGTACTTTGCGTTCGCTGCGGCGAACGGTACTTGCCGCGAACGGCGACGGCCGTATTCGTCATGCGCTCGCATTCTGGGTGCTGCCCTCAGGGTGGGCCGCACGCGCTTTGAAAAACAGGGACGGCGTCCCCTATAGCGTGTGGGCCCTGGGCAGCGATATCTGGTCGCTCGGGCGCATCCCTCTGATTCGAGAATTCTTGGGCAGCGTATCGCGAGATGCGAACCGGGCTTACGCCGATGGCATGCGCCTGAGGCAAGATGCCGAACGGATTACGGGGCGCCGGTTCGATTTTCTTCCAAGCACGCGAAAATTGGATGCGGTACGGTCGCGTCCGGTTTCGAGGGCCGCGCCTCATCGCCTGCTGTTTCTTGGCCGCTGGCATCCGAACAAGGGGGCCGATCTCTTGATGGACGCCCTGGCGCTCCTGGGCGATGAGGATTGGGCGCGCATCGGTGAAGTTCATGTCGCCGGTGGCGGGCCGTTGAAGGACGGGATCGATCGAGGCGTCGCGGCGCTTCAGGCCGCTGGCCGACCGGTCCGTCTCAGTGGATATCTCGATCGCGAACAAGCTTCGCGAGCGTTCGGCGAGGCGGATCGCTTGCTGTTGCCCTCGCGTATAGAAAGCATTCCGGTGGTGTTCTCCGATGCGATGAAGTTTGCGCTCCCAGTGGTTTCGATGCCGGTCGGCGATTTGCCGACGCTGATCGGGGAAGGAACCGGATGGCTGGCACGAAGCGTCGATGCCGATGCATTTGCCGAGGCGATTCGCGTGTCGCTGCGGTCCGATCACGATGAGGCGGCTTTGGGCGCCATGAACGAACGCTTCTCGATAGAGAGGATCGCCCAGCGGATCGCCACGAATGATTGACCTGGACTCGGATCATTGGGCGAACGCGCTTCGAGGTGGGCTCGGTGCGCAGACATGTCGGTTGCCTGGAAATGAAGGCGGCTCGGTTACTTGCTTTCGCGCTGGCCCTTTCAGAGTCGCTTATCCGGACTTCCTGATCGGCGCACAGGACATGAGTGAAGCTGCCTTGGCCGCGAGAGTCGATGCGGCCCGCGGGTTGCGGGCGGACTTGATGCGAATTCAGAGCGAACGCGCATCCGAAGATGCCCGCATTTTCGCCCGGCACGAACTCGGCAGCATCCTCATCCCGGTTCTGGGCGAATGGAACGAGCGCAGTTGGGAGAAGGCGCGTCGAGCCGTGAATCGTCTGGCGAGGTCGGAGCTGGAGATCCGGGCGGGGCGCCCGGGCGACGGCATCCATCTGCACCGCCTCTACCTTTCGACGCTGCATCGCCACAGCGGCGCGTCGCGATATACCGAGACCTATTTCGAGTCGATTGCGCCCCATGCGGCGTTGGTGGCGGTATTGGACGGAACGATATCCGGCTTCGTGTGTACCGGATTTCGCGGCAAGCGGGCCTGCTACATGCACGGCGCGCACCTACCGGAAGCCCGCGGCCACTATCCATCCGACCAACTGTTCCTGACGATGTTGCGCTGTGCGCGCGATGCCGGAATGAGCAGTTTCGATTTCCTGCCGTCGCCAGCGGGCCAAGGCAGTCTTAGCGCTTATAAGCGTGCATGGGGCGGCAGTGACAGCCCGCTGGTCGTCAGCGATCTCGCCTTGAACCCCCTGCGTGCTCGCGCTTTTACCGCGGCATTGCGCTTGTCGAACAAGCTCAGCTCAATCCGTCGGGGCTTGCCGGGCGGCTAGAATCTTCGCCAGTCGCGCCGCGTCGAAACGGATTCCCCTGAGATAACGGCTGCGATGATCGTAGAGATTATCGAAGCCCAGCAGATACACGCCCGGCATTCCTTGCACTTCGAAGCTGGTGTTGAGCGGCACGTCGAATCCATCGCGGGCGACGGGATAGGGCAAAAGGTCGAGTACCGCGCGATAGCCGGTCGCCATGATCACCGCTGCAACGGACATGCGCCGATCGTCGTTGAGTACGATCTCGCCGTTTTCCACCCGTTTGAGGGTCGGCCATACCGCAATCTCCCCGTTTTCGACCAGCTCGCGACCACGCCCCCCATCCATCACCGGATAGGAAGGGCGTTTGATTCCGGGACTCAATCGAGCCTGCAGTTCTTCCCAGAAGAAGTAGGCGGCCTCGCGGATGCCGGCTATGAAGCCGTGACGCCGAAACTCGATGGGTGAACGTAAGCTCAGCGCGCAAGGGATGCCGCGGTCGTTAAGTTCCAGCATCAGCTGCCCTGCCGTAACCCGCCTTCCGACGACGACGACCGGCAGGTCGCCTGTACGCAATTCCTCCAGTTGGGCGTAGTCGCCGATCTGAGCGGCGTGCAGGATGCGAACGGATCCATCTTCGATGAGGGGCGGCGACGGCCATGATGGGGAGAAGAAATAGCCGGTAGCCATGGCGACCGACGAATATCCCGGCGAGATGCCGTCCGCAGTGCGGACGTTCCAGTTGCCGTTGCCGTCCTCTTCGATGGCGAGAACTTCGGCGCCTTCAAGGATTCTTCCGCGTAGCCGTCTTGCGATGCGCAACAGATGATCCAGGTACTCGCCCGCGTGCGGCTTGCGAAACGGATTGCCGCTCAACAGTTCGCCGAACGACAATACGTTCGTCCACCACGGGCTCAATACGCGCAAGTCGGACGGTGCGGCTCGCCAGGTGGCTCCGATCTCGCGAGCCTCGAATAGTTCGTAGTTCAGGCCCAGCCGGTCGAGTGCCGCGGCCAGCGCAATGCCGGCCGGTCCGCCGCCGATGATCGCGATCATGCCTTGGCCTCGAACAGGACTTCTGCATAGTCCCATGGCAATACGCCGGTAATACGGGCGACGGCCGCCTCCAGCGTGCGGATCGCCGGCCAAACGCTGCGGGGCAACAGGCCCATGGCGATCAGCGGCGTAGTTGGAAAACGGCCGTGTCGGAGTACGGACGATCGCTCGCTCGCGAACCCGGCCGAGCGCAGCAGGCTCTGCCATTCTTTGCGGGTACGTTGGACTTTCAACCCTTTTTCGGTGACGCGTCTGTGCCTGCGGGCCTGTTCGATCATGATCAACGACCCGCCCGGCTTCAGAGCGTTCCGAATGGATTTGAGCAAGGTACTGGCTTGACCGTCGTCGGTCAGATAGCTCAGGACTACATAAACCACGACCGCGTCGACGGACGCATCGGCGAGCGGTAGCTGCTTGCCGTCCATGGCGACGAAAAGGCAGTTCTCGTCGCCGCAACGTGCCCGTGCATGGCGCAGCAGATCCGGAGCGATGTCGACTCCCAGCACGGCGTAGCCGGCATCCAATAGCGGTCGTGTGGAACTGCCGGTGCCACAGCCAAGGTCGAGCAAGCGGCCTGATTCGATGCCGTTGCGCTCGAGCGTGCGCAGAAACGCATTGTTGCGGATACCCGCCAGGTAGGCGTTCTTTTGACCTCGGCGGTCCAGGGGATCGATGATCGCCGCGTCCGGATCGATTCCGGCCAACGAGTTCCAGTATTCGCGTTGATTCCTATCAGGCTGGGTCACGTCGGACTCCGAGAGTCCATGCGCTGGACAGTACGGCGGCCGCGATTTCCGCCCCCAGAAAAACCAGCCGTGCCAGTGTTGCGGTGACGGCCAGTGTCGCTGCGTCGGCTCCGGTCAACCCCGGCGCCGCGACGAAAATCGCTTCGCGTACGGCAATTCCGGCGGGAACGACGAACGCCGCCAATGCGAGAATGGAGGCGCCGCCATACCAGGTTCCGAGCAGCAACCGCTCCGGCCAGTCCGCCAAGCCGTGAAGCATGATCGAAAACGACGCGAAGTAAAAAATCCATTCCGAACAAAGCAAGGCGGTGCCTTTCCAGGGCATAGACGGCAAGGGCCGGCTATTCGCCAAAGGGACGAGACGAGGCAGAAAACGGGCCAGTTGCTTCAGCATCCACGATTCGATCGCGGGATGGCGGTGCATCCATTCCACCGCGCCGATCACCGGAACGAGCAGCAATAGCCAGGCCAAGGAATAGCGAAAAGCGAGCAGCAACCCGATAACCAGTCCCGCGGCCAGCGCATTGGTCGTGGCCATTTGCCATAAGTTGGCGATCACTACCTCGCTCGGGCGGTGCGTACGCGACATGCGCTGGCTTTGGTAGACGATGCCCCACACCTTGCCGGGCAAGTAACGAACGATCTGGGCTTGCAAATAGATCGGCAGCCCAATCCGCCGCGAACTGCGCTCCCCGGCGATACGATCGAGCAGATTCAGGTGATAGCAGCCCTTGATCGCATACATCGGGATGGCGACCAGCATGGCCAGAACGACCTGCGGCCAACCGATCGCGGCCATCGAGCTGCGGACCACCGAGATTTCCGGCGCGAGCGCGTGAGCGAGGAATCCCAATGCCCCGAGGACCAACAACCACGTCAGGGCCTTGCGGATCGGATTCGAGGGCCGATCCGGGCGCGGTATCGCCGCACGCGCGGGCTCATTCGGGCTGAGGGGCGGAGTGGTCATAAGACAGGTGCGCAGCCCGTGCTTCAGCTCGTCAGCGAACGGGTTGCGGCATCCACGACCCGTGCCAGATCCGAGTCGCTGAGTTTGGGCGAAAGCGGAAGGCTTACGGTCTGTTGTCCGATCCTTCTCGCATTCGGCCATTGGTCGGGATCCCAACCGAAACGCTCGCGGTAGTAGGGATGCTCGGCAACGGACAAATAATGCACGCCGGTGCCGACGCCGTGGGCATTCATGCGATTCAGGAAGGTGTCGCGCTCGATCCCGGTGCGGGCCGGGTCGATCATCACCGTGTACAGATGGAAAGCATGCCGGATATGGCTTTCCGGATCGGCAGGCAAGCCCAATGGCAATTCCGCGAGCGCGCGGCTGTAGCTGCCCCACAACTCCTGCCTCCGTTGCCAGCTCTGTTCCACTCGCGCGAGTTGATGCAGTCCGATCGAAGCCTGCAGATCCATCATGTTGTATTTGAAGCCGCACTCGACGACTTGATAGTGTTTGTAACCCTTGTCGCTGAAGCGGTGCCATGCGTCCTGGCTCATTCCGTGCAGCGCCAACATGCGCGCACGCGCGATCAATTCGGCATTGCGGCCAACGATGAGGCCGCCCTCGCCGGTGACGACATTCTTGGTGACATAAAAGCTGAAGCAGCCGAAGTCGCCGAATGTACCGGTCTTCTGTCCGCGATATTCGCTCTCGATGGCATGTGCGCAGTCTTCGATCACCATCAGGCCGTGCTTGTTCGCTATCGCCATGATGCGATCCATGTCGCACGGACGCCCGGCGAAGTGCACCGGCAGAATGGCTCGCGTGCGCGGCGTGATCGCGGCCTCGATCGCGTCCGGATCGATGTTCTGGGTGACCGGATCCACATCGGCTAGCACCGGCACCAGATCGGCATGGATGATCGAGTTGACGGTTGCGCAGAAAGTCAATGGCGTGGTGATGACTTCGCTGCCCGGTTCCAAGCCTGCCGCGACCATGCTGACGTGCATGGCGGCGGTACAGGAATTCACCCCTGCGACCAACTGCGGCTCGATGTCCTTATAGCGGGCGAAGTCGGATTCGAAACGGGCGACCCGCGGACCGGTGCCCAGCCAACCCGATCGTAGGCAGGCTTCTACCTCCGCGATCTCGGGTTCCTGGATGTCCGGAGCGGCAAAGACCAGAAAGGGAGGCTTGGTTTCGGTCGAATTCATGGCGGATCGATGTCCTGAATGGGTGACGATCTATTGGGGCTTGTTCGAAAGCACGTCCCCCCGGTGGCCTTGAGACTGCCCAGGCTGCGCTCGTCGTGCGGATCGACACGCAGCCTCCTTGCGCTTTCGACCTATTAGGGCCGTCGGTCGATCATAGTGAAGTCGCGAATTGCGTGTCCGGGCGGAAGGATGTCGGGCTTGAGACGGTGCTCCGCGCCGCCCGGGACGGCAGCCATCCGGCCTGCATCAGACGCGGGCTCCGTCACGGACTGGGCAGGAAGTACGATGGGCCAGCGGTCCGACGGCGGCCGCCGTTTCGTCGTTGGCCCACTTCGACTTCACCGTTGATCCAGCAGGAGTTTCGTCTTCGCGAGCTCCGCGCGTCCCTGCGTGTCGTACGGCCCCATGCGCTTATCCAATTCGGCCAGCAAACGCTCGGCTTCCGGGCGCATTTTTCGAGCCGCATAGATCTGCGCGAGCAGGGCGCCGGTCGGCAGGTCGCCGCTCGCGTTCCAGGCGAGTTCCGCCTGCTTCTGGGCCTCCGCCGTGCGACCGGCATGCAGGAACATTTCCGCAGCCAGGAATCGGGTCAGCCATTTCGAGCGCGAGTACTCCGGCTGCGCCGCGGCCTTTTCGAGCATGACGGAAATGCCATCGGCGATCGCCGAGTCGGTCAGCTTGCCGCAGCCTTGTTCCTTGACCACGCGGGCGAGCAAGCGCAGGGCAGGAACCTCGGCCATGCTGAGCTTCGGGCGCGCTTCGATCAGGGCGCGCTGCAGGTCCGCAGGGGGAACGTCGACGCCCCGCATGCAGTCGAGCGTCACCCAGCTGATCCTTCCGATGACCCGGTTACGCGGATTCTTGCTGGCGAGCAGATCGGCGAAGGCATCGTAGGAGGCTTGAGTCTCGCCCGTTCTCAGGGCGATCGTAGCCCGGACCAACTGGGCACGCATCGATTCCGGATGATGCTTGAGTCCCTGTTCCAGGAGCAGGTCTTCGGCTTGCCAGACATGCGCGCGTCCGCCGGTCGCAAACGCGAACGACAGGGCGAATCCGGCAGCGATGACCAGTCCCAATTGACGGGGAGTGAAGACATTCGTGTGCAGGTCTTTTGGGACCAGTGAGGTCAGGCCGACCACGGCCAAGATCAGGCCGAACGCGGGAAGATAGTTGCGATGTTCGAAGTACAGCTCCAGGGCAAGAATGCTCGATTCAACGCCGTGGGCCACGAGAAAAAAGAACCAGCCGGCGAACACGCTGGGAGCGCGCTTGCGCAGCGCGACAGCGCCGGCGCTGATGGCGAGCAAGGCGAGCAGAGAGAACAGAGTCGTCGGGGGAGACAGCAAGCCGGTGGATGGTTGGAAATCGTCGGTATAGAGGCCGAGCAGCGGCGTACGGGGAACCAACACCGTCCCGACATAGTCCATCAGCACCCGCGACTGGGTCAGCAGCCGTTCGACCAGGGTGAAGTCTCGCTCGGCATAGCCGCTCAGCAGGCGGTCGGGTGTCGCGATCAACAGGCCGACGACCGCCAGCCCTGGAAGCAGCAAGAACAGCCCGAAGAAGGCTTGGGTGGCCCGATTGGGCCTCTGGCGCGAAACGAAATAAGCCAGTTCGATCACGAGACATAGCGCAGGCGCTACCGCTGCGTTCTCCTTGCTCATCAGGCCGGCGAGAACAAGCAAGGGGAACAGCAGGAACAGGCCGAGCAAGGCCCTGCGGGTCTTGCCCTCGATCAGTTGGCGGCGGGCGACCAGGTAAGTCCACAGCGACGCCAACACGAACAGCGTGCTCAGCTGTGCCATGCGTTGCACCGAGTAAAGCACCGTGCTGACGTTGATCGGGTGCAGCAGCCACAGTGCGACGACGATGCTCGCGAACAGGTCGGAGTTCGCGGACAGCCGCTCATCCTGTGCGAGCAGCCGTCGGATCACCTGCCACCCGCAGAATCCGCAGGCCAAGTGGATGACGAGGTTGCCTAGCTTGTATGCGTAGGGGCTGTGACCGCTCAGCTCCGCGCTGAGCAGAAAGCTCGCCATCGATAACGGTCGTCCGAGCATCCCGGACTGATTGCCGAACACCACCGATTGCCAGCTCAGCTCGCCAGTGAGCCAGCTCTGGACCGGATTGAGGTTCGGCAAATCGTCGAACAGGAAGGGGCCCGACAGACCCGGCCAGTAGATCAAGAAGGTCAGCGCCATCGCGACCAGCAGCACGATACGAGCGGGCATAGTCCGTTCCGCAGAAAGATTGGCGCTGACTATACGGGCCGGCCGAGGTTCTGCCGAGCACTGCTCGCACGGCCGGTGACCGAGCGCGCGGTTTCGATCGCGCTTAAGACCGCGGCGACTTTCAACGGCACTCAGCGGGTACCCGAGTCAAGTCGGTTCCGCTGGGGACACTGCAATCCCATTCCACTCGGCCGGCCGCCAAGGTCGGGCGCAGAGTGAAAATTATCGGGACTCCCGAGTTCGGCGATGTCGTCGCGGTGACCACGCCGTTAGCGCCGATCACGACGCTGGAGCAGTAGCTTGAAGCCGCAAAACTGTAACCCGTGTTGGTTGCGTTGACTTGGCTCAGCTGGCCCCGGTCCTGAGCTGTTTCGGATACCGATAGCTTTGCCGCTGCGGCAACGTTGAGGCATTCGGCATTCTTGGTCCGGCTGACGTAGTCGAGATAACCGGGCAGTGCGATTGCGATCAGGATCCCGAGGATCGCAACGACGATCATCAACTCGATCAAGGTAAAGCCTTTTTGCCGCTTCATAGCGTATCCCCCTGGATATTTGCTGTCGCGTGGGCCGGCTGTCGTCGCCTTCGGCGAGATGTCCAGCCACCTGTTCAAGTACAAGCACAGCCTGTGCCAAGTTTTGCGGAGGAGGCTGAAAAATGTGATCGGCAGCGGCTTTTGTGGCTATCGCACCGGATTGCTGGCTAGGCGAGGGGCGAGAGGTGTTCGGTCAGCCGATATCCGAAAGTTGGCCCGTCTGGATTCAATGAAGGTCGTGCGGCAGGGGCTGCTGCCCGCCGACCGAGACACAAAAAGAAAGGGCCCCGGTAAACCGGGGCCCTCGCTTGAAGCAATGACGATCAGTCGACTATTAGCGGCACTCGGCCGGCAGCTGCGACTTCTTGGCACCGCCGGTTTCGTTGCAATCCCACTCGACGCGGCCGGCGTCCAGGGTCGGAACCAGCTCGAACTTGGCGAGGGTGGTGGCGCCAGTGGCCTGGGTGGTCGCGGTGATCGTGCCGCCCGAAGCGATGGTCACGCTGGCGCAGTAGCTCGAGGCAACGAAGCTGTAGCCGGTGATGGCCTGGCTGGTGATCGCTGCGAGGTTGCCGCGGTCCTGAGCGGTTTCCGACACGGCCAGCTTGGCGGCGGCGGCGACGTTGATGCACTCGGCGTTCTTGGTGCGGACGGTGTAGTCCTGGTACGCCGGCAGAGCGATGGCGATCAGGATGCCGAGGATGGCGATGACGATCATCAGTTCGATGAGGGTAAAGCCTTGCTGCTTCTTCATGGTATTTCCCCTAGGAGTGATTGAGTTGCTTCACGTGCCTGCAGGCTCGATTGCTCGGTCCTTCGGCAGCCGTGCGTGCCGCACGTGCATAGAGGAATACGCACATCCCATGCCAACCTTCATACCCATGAACCGGGGGATCGAAAGTGATAGTCAGGTCACGTAAAGCGAGTTGGGGACGGCGGGCGGGGTGACGCAGAGGGTCAGTCGAAGGGCTGTGAGGGTGACCTAATGCGTCATGTTGCACATTGGCTGGCCGGAATTGAGGCGCCAGTCACGCATGGCTTGGCCGGTCCGGAATCCACCCGGGATGAGGCAATAGAGCGAATCGTGAGTGCGTTGAGGGCGCGGTTTTCAGTCGCCGGATGGCTGCTGTCGCTGCTCCATGGCTGATGCAGCGGGCGATGGCGTCGCGATCGCCGTGTGAGCGCGGGTTCTGATGCGCTCGGTCGAGGGCGCTGACTTGTAAATGTGTGTTCGTATGATCGTGTGCCGATGTTCATGGCGACGATTCATTCCGAGGTGTGCGACAGGCACTCGAGTGGGCACAAGAGTGATTGTCGGCACACATGACGCGCATCGCATACACAGCACACGGCCGAACGACGCCGTCGTTCGGCCGAGCCTGTGCGGCGGGTCAGTCGATCCCGAGCTTCTTGAGCTTGTAGCGCAGCGCGCGGAAGGTGATGCCGAGCGCGGCCGCGGTGCGGGTCTTGTTGTAGCGGTTTTCCTGCAGCGCCTGCTGGATCGCGGCGCGCTCGATCTCTTCTATATAAGAAGGCAGGGCGCTGGTCGCGGTGTCGCGCGGGTTGAGGGTGCGCGGGTCGACGGCGCCGGCCGCTTGCTGCGGCGCTGCGCCCGGGTTCTGCAGTTCCCCCGGCGGGGCCTGGGTGGCCAGGCGCGGCAGGCGCAGGTCGCTGGCGTTGAGGACTTCGCCTTCGGCCAATGCGAGTGCGCGTTCGAGAATGTTCTCGAGTTCGCGCACGTTGCCGGGGAAGCCGTAGGCGCGCAGCGCGTCCTGGGCGTCGTCGCCGAGGCGCGGCACCGGACGGCCCTGGCTGCCGGCGAGGCGATGCAGGATCTTCGCAGCGAGGCCGGGCAGGTCGTCGAGGCGTTCGCGCAGCGGCGGCACGCGCAGCTCGATCACGTTGATGCGGTAGTACAAGTCCTGGCGGAAGCGGCCGTCGGCGACGAGCGAGGCCAGGTCCTTGTGGGTCGCCGACAGGATGCGCACGTCGACGACGAGCTCGGCCTGGGCGCCGACCGGGCGGATGGATTTTTCCTGGATCGCGCGCAGCAGCTTGACCTGCATCGGCAGCGGCAGCTCGGCGACTTCGTCGAGGAACAAGGTGCCGCCGTCGGCGGCCTGGAACAGGCCGGGCTTGTCGACGTGGGCGCCGGTGAAGCTGCCCTTCTTGTGGCCGAAAAACTCGCTCTCCATCAGCTCGGCCGGGATCGCGCCGCAATTGACCGGAACGAACGGGCCGTCGGCGCGGCCGCCTTCGGAATGGATGGTGCGCGCGACCAGTTCCTTGCCCACGCCGGACTCGCCGGCGATATAGACCGGGGCCTGGCTGCGGGCGACCTTGCCGATGGTCTGACGCAGCTTGATCATCGCCGGCGATTCGCCGTACAGGCGCGAGCCGACCGCTTCGCTGGCGCTGCGGCGGGTGTCGTTGAGTTCCAGGGCGTGGCGCACGAGATCGCGCAGCACCGCCAGGTCGACCGGCTTGGCGACGAAATCGAAGGCGCCGGCCTTGAGCGCGTCGACCGCGGCCTCGACGTTGCCGAAGGCGGTGATCATCGCGACCGGGGTATTGGGGTATTTCTGGCTGATCTCGGCGATCAGGTCCATGCCCGAACCGTCGGGCAGGCGCATGTCGGTCAGGCACAGGTCGTAGCGATTGCGCAGCAGCTGGCTGCGCGCCTCGCCGAGGCCCGATGCGGTGTCGCAACGCAGGCCCATGCGGCCCAAGGTCATGACCAGGAGCTCGCGGATATCGCGCTCGTCATCGACCACCAATGCACTACGAGTTTCTGCCATTGCGCCCTCCACCGCCCACGATAGCTTAACGAGGCCGTCGCGGCCAAGACGCACAGGATCGGGAATCCCAGATCGGGAATCCGCTCACGCAAGTATGGCTCAGACCAGGGACAACGCGCTCGCTCCGGCGAGCCGGATGCGGAAACAGCCGCCGCCGCCGGGCACCGGGACGAAGTCGAGCGAGGCCTGGTTCGCTCGGCAAAGCTCGCGCGCGATATACAGGCCCAGGCCGGTGCCGTGGCTGGAGGTGGTGAAGAACGGGCGGAACAGGCGTTCGGCGACCGAGTCGGGAATGCCGGGGCCACGGTCGAGCACGTCGATCGCCGGCAGGCCGACTTCATCGAAGTACACGTGCACCGTGACCCGCGCCGGCTGGCCGGGAATGCGGCCGTAGGTCAGGGCGTTGTGCACCAGCACGGTCAGGGCCTGGTGCAACTGCCTCGGGTCGACCAGGGCTTCGACCTGGCTGCGCGGACCGGTCGCGCGCAGCGTGTCCTGTTCGATCGGATGGCTGGTGCGGTATTCGTCGACGAACTGGCGCACGAACCCCATCAGTTCGACGTGCTCGGGCTTGGCCGGTTCGCGCCGCGCCATGCCGAGCACGTTCTCGACGATGCCGTTCATGCGCGAACCCTGCTGGCGCACGATTTCGAGCAGGCGGCGGTCGGAGATGGCGATATCGTGCGACTCCTCCAGCAACTGCACGGCGTAGTTGATCGCGGCCAGCGGGTTGCGAATCTCGTGGGCGAGGCTGGCCGAGAAGCGGCCGAGCGCGGCGAGGGTGATCGACTCGGCATGGCGCGACACCAGCGAGGTGTCGTCGAGGAAGATCAGGGTCTGGTCGCTGCCGGCGAGTAAACGGGTAAAGCGCGGCACCACCTCGGGCAGGTCCGGGGCGAGCTGCAGCGGGCTTTCGTCGGGCCGGCCTTCGGTGCGCCAGCGGCTCAGCCGGCGCGCGAGTTCCGGCGAGGCGATCGCCAGCACGCGGTGGCCGTGGCGCTGGCCGTCGTATTCGCCGGAGTCGCCGAGCAGCAGCATGGCCGCTTCGTTGGCCAGGCGCAGACGGCCTTCGCCGTCGACCAGCAGCACGCCGGTGCGCATGCGGCGGATGATGAGTTCGTTGATCTCGGCGTAGTTGGCGGCCTCGGCGCCGCGGCGCTCGGCCAGGTCCTGGGTTTCGCGCATCTGCCGGCCGAGGGCGTTGGTGAGCAGGGCGATCGACAGATAGCCCAGAGCGAACATGATCGGCTCGGCGACGGTGCGGCCGAGGCTTTCGCCGCCGATCTCGTTCCAGATCCACTCGCCGATCAGGCCGATGCAGGCCACCACCGCGGCGCCGATGCCGTAGCGGGCGCGCAGCAGCAGGGCCGCGGCGCCGACGTTGAACATCAGCATCAGGGCGATGCCGGTGCCGGCGCGCGGCAGGGCGTGGATGGCCAGGATGCCGAAGAACAGGTCGCTGGCGATGCCGGCGAAGACCTGGCTGCGCAACTCGCCGCGGCGACTGAACAGGAACAACAGGCTGGCGATGAACAGATAGGCCAGCGCCAGAGAGCGCGCGAACAGGTCGTGGCGCGGTGCTCCGATCAGGTCCGCCACCGGGCCGAACAGGAAGAACACCAGCAAGGCGGCTTCGAGCAGGCGGTAAAGCGTGAAGAAATACAGTTCGCGGCGCAGCGCGAGGTCGGCATCGGCCGGACTGACGGGGGCGAGACCTGACGGCAAGCGGGTTTTCCCTGCGCGGGCGGAGTGTCGATCAGTATAGGGCGACTGGCTTGTCTCGGCCTGCGCCGATCGCGCGGCCGGGGGCGCCGCCGGGCAGGAAGGGGGGCGGGACGGCCAGGGCGGCCGGGGTGGCCGGAATGGCGGGTTTTGCTTCGGCCCGCCCCGATCGGCGACAATGCGGCCCCCTCGCGCGTGCTCCGGCTCCCGGCCGCATGCACCTGCGGGACGTCTTTCACTCCCCTCGGTGACGCATGAATTTTCACGAATATCAGGCAAAGCAGCTGTTTGCCGACTACGGCATCGCAGTGCCGGCCGGGCGCGTTGCGCGCACTCCCGATGAAGCCGTTGCGGCCGCCAAGGCCATTCCGGGCGATCTTTGGGTGGTCAAGGCCCAGATCCATGCCGGCGGCCGCGGCAAGGCCGGCGGCGTCAAGTTGGCGAAGAACTTCGACGAAGTGAAGCAGTACGCCAAGGCCATGCTCGGCACCAAGATGGAGACCTACCAGTCGGCCGGCGTGGCACTGCCGATCGACTCGGTGCTGATCTCCGAAGGCACCGACATCGACAAGGAACTGTACCTGTCGATCCTGGTCGATCGCTCGACCCAGTCGGTCACCTTCATCGCTTCGGCCGAAGGCGGCGTGGACATCGAGAAGGTCGCCGAGGAAACCCCGGACGCGATCAAGACCGTGCACGTCAACTACGTGCAGGGCTTGCAGGCCTACCAGTGCCGCGAGCTCGCTTTCGACCTGGGCCTCAACGCCAAGCAGGCCGGCCAGCTGACCACGATCATGCTGGGCCTGTACAAGCTGTTCAACGAGAAGGACCTGGCGCTGGTCGAGCTCAACCCGCTGGCGATCCTCACCAACGGCAACCTCGCCGTGCTCGATGGCAAGGTCAACAGCGACGACAACGCCACGTTCCGTCACAAGGATCTCGCCGCGATGCGCGATATCCGCCAGGAAGACGAGACCGAGGTGCTGGCCAGCCAGCACGATCTCAACTACGTCACCATGGACGGCAACATCGGCTGCATGGTCAACGGCGCCGGTCTGGCGATGGCGACCATGGACGTGATCCAGTTGGAAGGCGGCTCGCCGGCCAACTTCCTCGACGTCGGCGGCGGCGCCACCAAGGAGCGCGTGACCGAAGCGTTCAAGCTGATTCTCAGCTCGGACAAGGTCAAGGCGATCTTCGTCAACATCTTCGGCGGCATCGTCCGCTGCGACATGATCGCCGAGGGCATCATCGCCGCGGTCAAGGAAGTCGACGTCAAGGTGCCGGTGATCGTGCGTCTTGAAGGCACCAACGTGGAAGCCGGCAAGGAACTGCTGAAGAATTCGGGTCTGGCCATTACCCCGGCGGACAACATCAACGACGGCGCGAAGAAGGCGGTTGCTGCCGTCGCCGGCAAGTAAGGGGCCAATGACATGTCCGTATTGATCAACAAGAACACCAAGGTCATCGTCCAGGGCTTCACCGGCTCGCAGGGCACCTTCCATGCCGAACAGATGCTCGAGTACGGCACCAAGGTCGTCGGCGGCGTGACCCCGGGCAAGGGCGGCACCCAACACCTGGGCCTGCCGGTCTTCAACACCGTGCGCGACGCAGTCAATGAAACCGGCGCCGACGCGTCGGTGATCTACGTGCCGCCGCCGTTCGCGGCCGACGCGATCCTGGAAGCCGCAGCTGCCGGCATCAAGGTCATCGTCTGCATCACCGAAGGCATTCCGGTCCTGGACATGCTGCGGGTCAAGAACACCCTCAACGGCTTCGACGACGTGGTCCTGGTCGGTCCGAACTGCCCCGGTGTCATCACCCCGGGCGAGTGCAAGATCGGCATCATGCCGGGCCACATCCACAAGCCGGGCAAGATCGGCATCGTCTCGCGTTCGGGCACCTTGACCTATGAAGCGGTCAAGCAGACCACCGACGTGGGCCTGGGCCAGTCGACCTGCATCGGCATCGGCGGCGACCCGATCAACGGCACCAACTTCATCGACGCGCTGAAGTGGTTCCAGGACGACCCGCAGACCGAAGGCATCATCATGGTCGGCGAGATCGGCGGTTCGGCCGAGGAAGAAGCGGCCGAGTTCATCAGCCAGTACGTGACCAAGCCGGTGGTCGGCTTCATCGCCGGCGCCTCGGCGCCGAAGGGCAAGCGCATGGGCCACGCCGGTGCGATCGCCTCGGGCGGTTCGGGCACGGCCGAAGGCAAGTTCGCGGCGATGGAAAAGGCCGGCGTCACCACGGTGAAGTCGCCGGGCGACCTCGGCGCGGCGATCGCCAAGCGTCTGGCCAAGTAAGCGGTCGAGTCACCGACCGGCTCGCCGGATCACGAAAAGGCCGCCTTCGGGCGGCCTTTTTCTTTGGGCTGACCGGGGGTGTGCCCTCACCCCAACCCCTCTCCCGTGAACGGGAGAGGGGCTTTAGAGCCGGGAGTTCGCGGGCAGGCGTGAACCTCCGGGATGTCCGCGCGGGCCGTGCCGACAGGCTCTGTGGCACGGAAGAGCCCTTCGGTACCGAAATGCCTACCCACAGCCGAGATCAAGCCCCTCTCCCGCTGGCGGGAGAGGGGTTGGGGTGAGGGCGCTTTTTCCTACAGAAGGCATGGAGCGCAAGTCCCAAACTGGTCGCTTCCAAAGGCAAGGAGCGCAAGGATGCGCCGAGGCCAGAAACGCGACTTCGCCCGCCGTCTGCGTCGGGCCATGACCGACGCCGAGCGCAAACTGTGGCTCTTCCTGCGCAACCGGGCGCTGATGGGCTGCAAGTTCCGGCGTCAGCATCCCATCGGTCGATATGTGGCGGATTTCGCCTGCCTGGAGCTCGGTGTCATCGTCGAAGTCGACGGTGGCCAGCACGCCGGTCCACAGGTCGATGAGGCTCGTACTTGCTGCCTTCGTGCTTACGGATACCGCGTCCTCAGATTCTGGAACAATGACGTCCTGACGCAGACCGATGCGGTGCTGGAAAGGATCCATGCCGCGTTGGTCTGCCATGCTGTCGGCCCAGGCCGGCGCCCCCTGCCGAATCTTCCTATCGTCCCCATGTCCAAGATCCTGCGCATCGCCCTGGCCCAGTTCGACTTCCCGGTCGGTGCGGTCGAAAAGAACGCCGAACGCATCGCGGCGATGATCGTCGAGGCCCGCGACCGGCACGGCGCCGAGGTGGTGCTGTTTCCCGAGCTCGCGGTCAGCGGTTATCCGCCGGAAGATCTGCTGCTGCGTCCCAGCTTTCTCGCCGATTGCGAGGCCGCACTGGAGCGGATCGCCCAGGCCGCGCGCGGCATCGTGGCCGTGGTGGGCTGGCCGCAGGCGGCCGGCGCGGTGGTCTACAACGCCGCCAGCGTACTGCGCGACGGGCGGGTCGAGGCGACCTATCGCAAGCGCGAACTGCCGAATTACGCGGTGTTCGACGAACGCCGCTACTTCGACGTCGATCCAGACGGAGAGGCCTGCGTGTTCGAGGTCAAAGGCATCGCGGTCGGCCTGGTGATCTGCGAGGACCTGTGGTTCGCCGAGCCGCTCGCCGCGACCGCGGCCGCCGGCGTAAGGCTGGTGCTGGTGCCGAACGCCTCGCCGTTCGAGCGCGACAAACACGCCCAGCGCGACGCGTTGCTGGAAGTGCGGGCCAGGGAAACCGGCGTCGCGCTGGCCTATCTCAACGTCGTCGGCGGCCAGGACGCCCTGGTCTTCGACGGCGCCTCGGTGCTGGCCGACGGCAGCGGTCATGTGCATCCGGCCGCGACCGCGTTCGAAGATCACTGGCTGGTCGCCGACTATCGCGACGAGGACCGCAGCTTCGTGCCGGTGGCGTGGCCGGCCGAGCAGGACGAGGGGCGCGATTCCCTGGCCTGGCGCGCGGTGGTGCGCGGCACCCGCGATTATTGCCGCAAGAACGGCTTCGATAAGGTCTGGTTGGGGCTGTCGGGCGGCATCGATTCCTCGCTGGTGATGGCCATCGCGGTCGATGCGCTCGGCCCGGAGAACGTCGTCGCGGTGCGCATGCCCTCGCGCTACACCGCCGATCTGTCCAACGACCTGGCCGCCGAGCAATGCGCGAGCCAGGGCGTGCGTCTGTTGGCTTTGCCGATCGAGAAGCCGTTCCAGGGCTATCTGGACACTCTGGCTGAGGTGTTCGCCGACAAGGCGGTCGACGTCACCGAGGAAAACCTGCAGTCGCGCACCCGCGGCGCGCTGCTGATGGCGATGAGCAACAAGTTCGGCGGGCTGCTGCTGACCACCGGCAACAAGAGCGAGTACGCGGTCGGTTACGCCACCATCTACGGCGACATGTGCGGCGGTTATGCGCCGATCAAGGACTTGTACAAGACCGAGGTGTTCGCGCTCGCGCGCTGGCGCAACGCGATCGCCGGCGCGCCGGTGATTCCGTGGGCGGTGATCGATCGTCCGCCCTCGGCCGAGCTGCGCGAGAACCAGAAGGACCAGGATTCGCTGCCGCCTTACGACGTGCTCGACGCGATCCTGTTGCGCCACGTCGATCAGGAGCAGTCGCGCGACGAGATCGTCGCGGTCGGTTTCGACCCGGCCACCGTCGACAAGGTGCTGCGCCTGGTGCGCATCAGCGAGTGGAAGCGGCACCAGGCCGCGCCGGGGCCGAAGGTCTCGCGGCGGGCGTTCGGCCGCGAGCGTCGTTATCCGATTACCAATGGCTACGTCGGTTGATCGGGTAGCGCTTTTGTAGGAGCGGCGTAAGCCGCGATCAACCGAAGCGATCAATACCACACGGGTCCCGGAAGTCCGGCCCTCCAGCTTGAGAAACCGCGCCTGCGTCGTTGTCGCGGCAGCGCGGTCGCGGCTTGCGCCGTTCCTACGGGGGAAACGCAGCGATCGATACCGCGCGGCCCCCCGAAGCCCGGTCCCCTGCCACGCGAACCGCGCCTGCGTCGTTGTCGCAGTGGCGCGGTCGCGGCTCACGCCGCTCCTACAGGGGGGCGGCGCCCATGAAAAACGCCGCCCGAGGGCGGCGTTTTCTTCGCTGCTGCGCTGCGAAGCGGGCGCTTACTGCTTGCGCTTTTCTTCGTCGCGGTCGCGGTTGTCGACCGCCGACTTTTCGCCCGCGAACGGGTTGAGCTTGCGCAGGTTGCTCGGGTAGTCCGGCCAGTCTTCCGACAGCGCCGGGTGGGTGGCGTCGTTCTGCTGCAGCACGCGCTTGGCGTCGGCGGCGAGGGTCGGGTTGCCCAGGCCTTCGTAGGACTTCATCAGCACCGCGACCGCGTCGTACTGGTAGCGGCTCTGCGGGTAGGTCTCGAGCAGGTACTTGGCGCGGTCGGCCGAAGCCACGTAGGCGGTGCGGCGCAGGTAGTACAGCGACACGTCGAGCTCGTGGCGGGCGAAGGTGTCGCGCAGGGCGAGCATGCGCTTGCGGGTGTCTTCGGCGTAGCGGCTGTTCGGGTAACGCTCGACCACGATCAGGAAGTCGTTATAGGCCTGCATCGGCGTCGACAGGTCGCGGCGGCTGACGTCCAGGCGCCAGACCCGCTGCAGGAACACCGTGTCGCGGCTGGAGTTCACCAACCCGCGCAGGTAGTACAGATAGGCGATGTTGCGGTGGGTCGGGTAGGTACGGATGAAGCGGTCGATGCTGCTGATCGCGTCGTCGTGCTTGCCCGACTTGTACTGGGCGTAGGCCGTCTCGATCAGGGCCTGCTCGGTGTAGGGGCCGTAGGGGTACTGCGCGACCAGGCGCTTGAAGCTCGCCTCGCCGGAGGCCCAGTTGCCGTTGACCATCGAGCCGTGGGCCTTCTTGTAGATGGCCTCGACCGGCTGGCCTTCGTCCGCGTCTTTGTCCTTTTTGAACATCTTGCCGACGCGGCTGCAGCCGGAGGCAGCGAAAACCACGATCAGCAGCAGGCAAAACAGGCGAACAAGTCCGCGGGAAGGGGCAAAACGTACAGTCATGGCAGGCATCGACGGGCGCCGGAGGCACGAAGCGCCGATAATAGCAGTCCGCGGGTCGTGCCCCTTAACCGATCCCGTCTCCCCGCCGCCGTATAGACCCTTCCGATGACCGAGCCCCGCCAGACCCTCACCGCCACCGTGCCCGACAGCGCCGCCGGGCGCCGCTTCGATGCGGTTCTGGCCGAACTGTTCCCCGATTACTCGCGCTCGCGCCTGGCCACCTGGATCAAGTCCGGCGACGCGCGCCTGAACGGCCGCGAGGTGCGCCCGCGCGACCCGGTCCAGGGCGGGGAGTCGGTCGAGCTGACCGTCGTCCTCGACATCCAGACCCGCGCCGAGGCCGAGGACATCGCCCTGGACGTGCTGTACGAGGACGCCGACGTGATCGTGATCGACAAGCCGGCCGGGCTGGTCGTCCACCCGGGCGCCGGCAACCACGCCGGCACCCTGGTCAATGCCTTGCTGCACCGCGATCCCGGCCTGGCGACCCTGCCCCGGGCCGGCATCGTCCACCGCCTCGACAAGGACACCTCCGGGGTCATGGTCGTGGCCCGCACCCTGCCGGCGCATACCTCGTTGGTCGAGCAGCTGTCGGCGCGCGAAGTGCACCGCCAGTACCTCGCGGTCGTGGTCGGTGCGCTGGTCTCCGGCGGCACCGCCAACGCGCCGATCGACCGTCACCCGCGCGATCGCCTGCGCATGGCGGTGCGCGAGGACGGCCGCGACGCGGTCACCCACTACCGCCTGCGCGAGCGCTTCCGCGCCCACACCTTGCTCGAATGCCGCCTGGAAACCGGGCGCACCCACCAGATCCGCGTGCACATGGCGCATCTGAAGCACCCGATCGTCGGCGACCCGCTGTACGGCGGCGCGCTCAAGTTACCCAAGGGCGCCACCGACGGTCTGGTCGAGGCCCTGCGCGGCTTCAAGCGCCAGGCCCTGCATGCCGAGACCCTGGAGTTCGTGCATCCGGTCAGCGGCGAGCCGATCCGCTGCACCGCGCCGGTGCCGGCCGATCTGCGCCACCTGGTCGCCGAGCTGAGCGCCGACACCCGCGCCGCCGCCGAGGCCGGCCGGTGAGCGAGACCGTCGCCACGCCGTGGATCGATGCGCAGTGGCCGATGGCCGCGTCCGTGCACGGGTTCACCACGCTGCGCGGGGGGCTCGGCGTCTCCCAGGCGCCGTTCGACCGCTTCAATCTCGGCACCCGCTACGGCAGCGACCGCGACGATCCGGCCGCGGTGACGCGCAATCGCGAGCTGTTGATCGAGCGCGCCGGCCTGCCGTCGCCGCCGCGTTGGCTGCACCAGGTGCACGGCATCGAGGTGGTGCGTTTCGACGGCCGCGGTGACGCCGGCGAGGAGCCGGTCGGCGATGCCTCGGTGACCTCCAGCCCCGGCACCGTGCTCGCGATCCTCACCGCCGATTGCCTGCCGGTGCTGTTCGCCGCCGAGGACGGCAGCGAAGTCGGTGCCGCCCATGCGGGCTGGCGCGGCCTCGCCGCCGGCGTGCTCGAAGCGACGGTCGCGGCGATGCGCACCACGCCCGGCCGCTTGCGCGCCTGGCTGGGCCCGGCCGCGGGACCGCAGCACTACGAAATCGGCGCCGAAGTGCGCGATGCCTTCGTCGCTGCCGATGCCGAAGCGGCCTCGGCCTTCGTCGCCACGCGCCCGCAGCATTGGCGCGTCGATCTGTATGCGCTGGCGCGGATGCGTCTGGCGCAGGCCGGCCTGGCGGCCGATCATATCCACGGCGGC
The DNA here is from genome assembly GCF_052078695.1 of Lysobacter sp. CA196. NCBI lineage: Bacteria > Pseudomonadati > Pseudomonadota > Gammaproteobacteria > Lysobacterales > Lysobacteraceae > Lysobacter > Lysobacter sp. CA196. Next base: position 178,805 of record NZ_JBQJIN010000002.1, read on the forward strand.
GGGTTGTGCACGATTTCCGAACCCGAGCGCTTCTACTCCCATCGTCGCGACCGCCGCACCGGCCGCATGGCGACCCTCATCTGGATGCAATGATGACTCTCTTGGCCCAACGGACGGTCCTGTCCCTGTCTTTATCCCTCAGCGCACTGTTCTGCGCCGATGCCGCGGCGGCGGATTGCCAGTCGCGCGTCTACGACCTGCTGCGGGCCGCCTATCCCGGCAGCAGCGGCGAAACCGGCGACGAGGGCGAACTGCTGCGCACCGCCGGCTCGCCCGCGCGCTGGATCAACCTCGACGAGGTGGCCTGCAAGGTCTGGCCGGCCTCGCCCGACAAGACTTTGCTGGCGCTGCGGCTGCGTCACCAGGCCGCCACCGGCATGGACAGCGACACCGCCGACCTGGAAGTGCTGGTCGCCGATTCGGCGCGCCCGCGCATCCTGCAGCGTTACCGCGAGGACGATGCGCTGCAGTCCGACGCGGTGCGGATCAGCTCGGTGACCCTGGACACCGCGCGCTACCGTCTCAACGAAAGCACCACCGCCTTCGGCGTGCGCATCGGCTACACCGGCTCCTCGCGCGCCAACCCTTACGGCAGCACCGTGATGAACCTGTACGTGGCAGAGGGCGCCAGGCTGCGGCCGGTACTGAGCAAGCTCGAAGTGTCGAAAGAGCGCGGCGAGTGGGACACCAACTGCGCCGGCGAATTCGAGAACGTGCAGCGCACCGTGGCGATCGACGCCAAGCGCGACCGCGGCTATGCCGGCCTGCGCATCAACAGCGTCGAGGAAAGCACCCGCAACGAGCTCGACGACAAGGACTGCAACGAAGTGCCCGGCCCGACCAAGAAGAGCAGCGTGCGCCTGGCCTATGACGGCCGCGAGTACGCGGTGCCGGACGATCTGCGCGGGCTGTAATGCGAAATCGGGCAGTAAAACAAGTGCCGACATCGGACGAGGCGCGGCTGGGCGCGCGCGAAGGGCTGTATCCGCGCGCGCTCGGCGTGCGTTTCGTGTTCCTGCCGCGGACCTTGCGGCTGTTGCACGGCCGCGGCGGGCGCCGGATCTATCGCGGCGAGGCCCAGGTCGAACGCGGCCGCGGGCTGTGCTCGCGGTTGTTCGCGCGCATCGCCCGTCTGCCCAAGGCGCATGCCGGGCCGATCGAGGTCGAGATCGACGCCAACGCGCGCGGCGAGACCTGGACCCGGCGCTTCGGCAAGTCGGCGATGCGCTCGCGGCTGGTCGAACGCGATGGCCTGGTGTTCGAACGCCTGGGGCCGATGCGGTTCGCGTTCGCGCTGGACCTGGCCGGCGAGCTGCCCGACGCGGCGGCGTCGGGCGTGATGTCGCTCGGCACTGCGCAGGTGACGGTGTCGTCGGCGGTGATGCCTGCCCAGCTTGCCGACGAGCCGGCGGGGGTGACGCATGACGAAACCGCGCCGGATGCGGACGAGCCCGGCCTGTCCTGGCGGCTGGTGCGGGTGCGTGCGCTCGGCCTGCCCCTGCCGTCGGGCTGGTTCGCCGGCGTGCGCGCGCGTGAGTTCGAGCGCGACGGGCGCTATCACTTCGACGTCGCCGCGCAGTTGCCGATGGTGGGCTTGCTGGTGCGCTATCGCGGTTGGCTGGACGTCGAGGACTGAGCGCGTGCGGCGGGCGGCCGTGCCGCCTTTTGGACCGCTGCGTTTCCTCAGCCCGGGCCCCAAGGGGCCTGTGGCGTTCTATGCTCTGGACGGACCGGGTCTGTCGGCGAAATCCGCGGCTTTTCGGGAGGGGCGTCGCGTTTACGGTTCGTGGTCGCGGCTTGTGACCGCAGGAAATCCCTGTGGGACGCCGCTCCTACTCTTAAAGCGCATCGTCCCGACGGGATGGATTTCCCGTCATTGCCTTCATTGCAATCCACCCGCACACGGAGCGCGGGTTCCACCGGGCAGGGATGCGTCGACCTTTCGCGTTTCGAGCACCGACATGACGCCATCGAGTTTCCGCGTTCTTCCCGCCGCCCTCTCCAGCGCCAGTCGCGCGGGGTGCATCCGATGAGCGCCGCCGTACCGCGCCGCTGGTTTGTCGCCGGCGATCTCAACGGTTTTTTTGGCCTCGTCGTCGACAACCTGTCGATCCTCGGTTTCATTTCTGCCGCCCTGATCGGCATCTTCGGTTTCCCGGCCGACGTGATCTACACGCGCATGTTCCCGGGCACCGCATTCGGCGTGCTGGTCGGCAACCTGATCTACACCTTCATGGCGCGGCGTCTCGCGGCCAAGAGCGGCCGCGACGACGTCACCGCGATGCCGCTGGGCCTGGACGCGCCGACCAGCATCGGCATGGCCTTGCTGGTGCTCGGCCCGGCCTTCGTCGGTTTCAAGCAGCAGGGTATGGACGAGCAGGCCGCGGCCATCGCCACCTGGCAACTCGGCATGGCCTCGCTGGTGGTGATGGGCGTGCTGAAGTTCGTGCTGTCGTTCGCCGGCGACACCGTCACCCGCCTGATCCCGCGCGCCGGCCTGCTGGGTTCGATCGCCGGCGTCGCCCTGGTGTTGATGGGCTTCCTACCGCTTATCGAAACCCTGCGCTCGCCGATGGTGGGTTTCATCACCTTGGGGTTGCTGTTGTATGTGTTGATCGCGAAGGGCCGACTGCCGGTGAAGTTGCCGGGGGTGTTTCTGGCGTTCGTGTTTGGCACGGCGCTGTATTACGGCTTCGGGGCGGTGGGGTTGGGAGCGCCTGGCTTCGCGTGGCCCGAGCCTTCGCCGCTGCGTTTCGTGCTGCCATGGCCGAGCCTGGGCTTCATCGACGGCCTGGCCTATACGAAACCTTATTTGCCGCTGTTGTTGCCGTTCGGCCTGCTGATGGTGGTGGGCGGCATCAACGTCAGCGAAAGCGCGCGCGCCGCCGGCGACGACTACCGCACTCGCGACATTCTGCTGGCCGAGGCTTTCTCGACCCTGATCGCCGGTTTCTGCGGCGGCGTCGCCCAGACCACGCCCTACATCGGCCAGCCTGCCTACAAGCACATGGGCGCGCGCAGCGGCTACACCTTGTTGACCGGCTTGTTCATCGGCCTCGGCGGCATCCTCGGCATCGTCTCCGGACTGGTGCAGTGGCTGCCGCTGGCGGTGCTCGCACCGATCATCGTCTACGTCGCCCTCGACATCACCACTCAGGCCTTCCAGGCCACGCCGAGCAAGCATGCGACCGCGATGGTGTTCGGCTTCCTGCCGTCGGTGGCCTATATGTTGGCGATCAAGACCGGCAACCCGGGCTGGATCGCGCCGGATCACCACGCCCAGCTCATGAACGCGCTCGACGGCCACGGCCTGCCCGAGCTCGCGGTGATCGTGACCCTCGGCAACGGCTTCATCATGACCTCGATGATCTGGACCTCGGCGGTCGCGGCGATGGTCGACGGCCGCCTGCGTCGCGCCTCGGTATTCCTGCTGGCCGGCGCGGCACTGAGCCTGTTCGGCATCATCCACTCGGTCGACCCGCGCGGCGGCATCTACCTGCCGTGGGCCTTGGAGGGGCTGCAACGCACGATCGCCCTGCAATTCATCGGCGCTTACGTCGGCCTGGCGATTTTGCTGGGCTTGCTGTCTTTGCAGCGCAATGCCGTGCCGGCCGAGCCGCAGGCTTGAGAGCGGCCGGGTTTGCCCGCAAATCCTTTATTCCCCTTTGAACCGGCCCACGCCATGTCCCTGCAGAACGAACTCGACGCCGTCCCCGGCGTGACCGCGCGCCCGGAAGCCGCCACCCGCGACTTCGTCTTCAACCACACCATGCTGCGGGTGAAAGACCCGCGCCAGTCGCTGGACTTCTACACCCGCGTGCTCGGCTTCACCCTGGTGCGCAAGCGCGACTTCGCCGAAGCCAGGTTCAGCCTGTACTTCCTGGTGCTGGTGGCCGACCCGGCGCAGATCCCGGCCGAGGAGCCCGCCCGCGGCGAATGGTTGCTGAGCCAGCGCGGCGTGCTCGAACTGACCCATAACCACGGCACCGAAGACGACGCGGATTTCGCCTACCACGACGGCAACAGCGACCCGCGCGGCTTCGGCCACATCTGCGTGTCGGTGCCCGACATCGAAGCTGCCTGCGCGCGCTTCGAGCAACTCGGCGTTGCGTTCCAGAAACGTTTGACCGACGGCCGTATGAAGAACATCGCCTTCATCAAGGACCCGGACGGGTATTGGGTGGAGATCCTGCAGCCTACGTCGCGGATTTGATCCGTCGCTGTAGGTTGCTGCGGTCTGTTCGTCGTTTCTTCGCGAATTTCCGACATCCCCTCTGACTGCGTAAGCAGCTCCCCCTTTGTGAGGGCGGGGAGTTTTCTGTCGCGCTCAGTCGCAAGCGCAAGCAAGAGCAAATCCCCCGCGCTATAGAGACGGCCAGGCTTCCGACCAGCGCTGAGCGCTCGCCCCCTTCTTCAAAGGGGCACCGGATTACGCAGGTTGCCCGGCGCAGTTCCCGACCTTACCGCACCGCAGTCCCCCCTTTGAAAAAGGGGGCAGGGGGGATTTGCTCCTGCCGTTGGCCCCCCGAAGCCCCGCGCAAGCTTGAAAGAGCGCCCCCAGCCCGCATTAACAGGTCATTCGCGGCCGCGGCGCGACACTCGCGCCCCGGGCCGCCATACCTTCGGAGAGACCACTCATGCGGATGGACAAGCTTACTTCGCGCTTCCAGCAGGCGTTGTCGGACGCGCAATCGCTCGCGGTCGGGCGCGACCACAGCGTCATCGAGCCGGCGCATCTGCTGACCGCGCTGCTCGAGCAGAGCGGCGGCAGCACGCGTCCGCTGCTGGCCCAGGCCGGCGTCAACGTGCCGCTGTTGCGCGAACGCCTCGGCGAGGCGCTGGAGAAACTGCCCAAGGTGTCGGGCCAGGCCGGGCAAGTCTCGGTCGGCAACGACCTGGCGCGCCTGCTTAACGTCACCGACAAGCTGGCGCAGCAGCGCAACGATGCCTTCATCGCCAGCGAATTGTTCCTGCTCGCCGCACTCGACGACGGCGGCGAAGTCGGCCGCGCGCTGAAGGCGGCCGGAGCCACCAAGGCCAAGCTCGAACCGGCCATCGACAAACTGCGCGGGGGCGAAAGCGTGCAATCGGAAAACGCCGAAGAACAGCGGCAGGCGCTGGAAAAATACTGCATCGACCTGACCGCGCGCGCCGAGTCCGGCAAGCTCGATCCGGTGGTCGGCCGCGACGAAGAAATCCGCCGCACCATCCAGGTGCTGCAACGTCGCACCAAGAACAACCCGGTGCTGATCGGCGAACCCGGCGTCGGCAAGACCGCGATCGTCGAAGGCCTGGCCCAGCGCATCATCAACAACGAAGTGCCCGAAGGCCTGCGCGGCAAGCGGGTGCTGTCGCTCGACATGGGCGCGCTGATTGCCGGCGCCAAGTTCCGCGGCGAGTTCGAAGAGCGCCTCAAGGCCGTGCTCAACGACCTGGCCAAGAACGAAGGCCAGGTGATCTTGTTCATCGACGAGTTGCACACCATGGTCGGTGCCGGCAAGGCCGAGGGCGCGATGGACGCCGGCAACATGCTCAAGCCCGCGCTCGCGCGCGGCGAACTGCACTGCATCGGCGCGACCACGCTCGACGAGTACCGCAAGTACGTCGAGAAGGACGCCGCGCTCGAACGCCGCTTCCAGAAAGTGTTCGTCGGCGAGCCGACGGTCGAGGACACCATCGCGATCCTGCGCGGCCTCAAGGAGCGCTACGCCGTGCATCACGGCGTCGAGATCACCGACCCGGCGATCGTCGCCGCGGCGACCCTGTCGCATCGCTACATCGCCGACCGTCAGCTGCCCGACAAGGCGATCGACCTGATGGACGAGGCGGCCTCGCGCATCCGCATGGAGATCGACTCCAAGCCCGAGGAGCTCGACCGCAAGGAACGCCGCCTGATCCAGCTCAAGATCCAGCGCGAGGCGCTGAAGAAAGAGAAGGACGCCGAATCCAAGCAGCGCCTGGCCGATCTCGAAGCCGAGATCGCCACGCTCGAACGCGAGTTCAACGACCTCGAGGAAATCTGGAAGGCCGAGAAAGCGACCTTGCAGGGCGCGACCAAGATCAAGGAGCAGATCGAGCAGGCCAAGCTCGACCTCGAAGCGGCACAGCGCACCCAGGACTATGCGCGGATGAGCGAGATCCAGTACGGCAAGCTGCCGGAACTGGAGAAGCAGCTCAAGGCCGCGCAGGAAGCCGAGACCCAGGGCTTCAAGCTGCTGCAGGACAAGGTCACCGCCGAAGAGATCGCCGAGGTCGTGGCGCGCTGGACCGGTATTCCGGTGGCGAAGATGCTCGAAGGCGAGCGCGACAAGCTGCTGAAGATGGAGCAGGCGCTGCATGCGCGCGTGGTCGGCCAGGACGAAGCGGTGCGAGTGGTGTCCGACGCGGTACGGCGCTCGCGCGCCGGCCTGTCCGACCCGAACCGTCCGAGCGGCTCGTTCCTGTTCCTCGGCCCGACCGGCGTGGGCAAGACCGAGCTGTGCAAGGCGCTGGCCGAGTTCCTGTTCGACTCCGCCGACGCGATGATCCGCATCGACATGAGCGAGTTCATGGAGAAGCACGCGGTCAGCCGCCTGGTCGGTGCGCCTCCGGGCTATGTCGGCTACGAAGAGGGCGGCTATCTGACCGAGGCCGTGCGTCGCCGTCCCTACAGCGTGATCCTGCTCGACGAAGTCGAGAAGGCGCATCCGGACGTGTTCAACATCCTGTTGCAGGTGCTCGACGACGGCCGCCTGACCGATGGCCAGGGCCGCACCGTCGATTTCCGCAACACGGTGATCGTGATGACCTCGAACCTGGGCTCGCAGATGATCCAGGAACTGAATTCCGACGATACGCCGGAGAGCTACACGCAGATGAAGGCCGCGGTGATGGGCGTGGTGCAGGCGCACTTCCGTCCCGAGTTCATCAATCGCCTCGACGACATCGTCGTATTCCACCCGCTCGACAAGAGCCAGATCCGCGAGATCGCCAAGATCCAGCTGCACGGCCTGGAAAAGCGCCTCGCCGAACGCGGGCTCAAGCTGGCGCTGTCGGATGCGGGCCTGGCCCTGATCGGCAACGTCGGTTTCGACCCGGTATACGGTGCGCGTCCGCTCAAGCGCGCGGTGCAGCAGCAGTTGGAGAATCCGCTCGCGCAGAAGATCCTCAGCGGCGAGTTCGTCAGCGGCGACACGATTCGGGTCGATGCCGAGGGTGGGCATTTGGTGTTCGGGAAGGGGTGATCGGCGCAACGGATGCGGCATGACCAGCAAAGGCCCGCGATTCGCGGGCCTTTGTTTTTCGCTGTGACCTTGTCTATTCGTGGTCGCGGCTTGCGCCGTTCCTACCCAAAAGCGGTGGCGGATCCGCCATCCGTTTTGCCTTTGCTGTGAAGAGCTTGGCGCAGCGGCGAGCTTGCGAGAACATGTGGAGACCCGGAGGGCGCCGCACAGGACGTGCGGCGTTTTCCGATAAGACAGGGACGTCTTATCGGAAAATCCCGGCGCAAGCTGGGTGCTCGCAGGGGAGCTTCGTCAAGGAAAGCCCTTTTCTTTGGTTACCTTTCTTTTGGGCTTAGCAAAAGAAAGTAACCCGGCCGCGCTAGCGGACGGAAGCTCTGCTCTTGCTTATGGTTTTCATACAAACAAGATCAAACGCTAGAGCTTCCGCCACTAAAGCGGCGGGTTACTTTCTTTTGTCTAAAGCAACAAAAGAAAGGTAACCAAAGAAAAATGCTTCTCTTTGAGTCAAGGGCCCGCACGATCAGTGCATCCGCGGGGATTTTTCATACGGGACATCCTGTCCCGATGAAAAACGGCGCGCATCCCTGCGCGCCGCCCTCCGGGTCTTCGATTGCCTTCGCTAGTGCGAGACGGCGCACGGCAACAGCAAAATCTCTACGGCAACGGCAACGGCAACGGCAACGGCAATGCCGCGATGCCGCACGGCTTTCTCAGCAGCGAGCGGTCTGGGGCGCTGTGCTAACGCGCGCAACGTTGACCGCCATTCAATTCGCCGCCACCGGCGCCGCCTTGCGCGGCACGATCCCCAACGCCCTCTCTATCTGCGCCGGGTCATAACGTTTGCCGCCTTTGAATACGGCGTCGACTTTGCGGATGTCGTTCATGTCCTGGATCGGGTCGCCGTCGATCAGCACGAGGTCGGCGAGTTTGCCCGGGGCGATCACGCCGCGATCCTTGTCGACGCCGAGGACTTGCGCCGGGGTCAGCGTGGCCAGGCGCAGCACCTCGGCGTTGGGGATGCCGGCGCGGGCGTACAGGATCAGCTCGGCGTGCAGCATGTAGCCGGCCAGGGCGTCGGTGCCGGGCAGAATGGTCACGCCGGCGTCGTTCAGCGCCTTGAGCACGCGCAGCATGGTCGGGAAGGATTGTTGGTAGGCGTGTTCTTCGCCCTTGGGCACTTTCAGCGAACCCCAGCTCAGGTTGCGCTGGGCCTGCGGCGGCAATCGCGATGCGACGGTCTTCAGCCCGGGCGGGATCTTGCTCTGCGGGTCGCCGGCGAACAGGTCTTCGGCGATGCCCATGGTCGGGTCGAGCACGGTATGGGTGCGTTTGAGGAAGGCGATGAAATCGCGCACTTCGGCGCGCTCCGGCGGAAATTCGGCCGCATGCGCCGCCGGTTCGGTCAGGCGCGCCATGGTGCGGGTTTCCTGCACGCGCGGATAAAGGAAATTGAGTTCGACGAACAGGATGTGCTGCAGCTCGTCGGCGCCGGCCTCGATGAACTGGCGCGCCGACATGAAGGCCGGCACGTGGCCGCTGTAGCGCAGGCCGCGGGCGTGGGCGTGGTCGGCAATCACCGGCACCAGCTCGGGTTTCAGCGAGGAATAGCTCTTGATCTGCATATAGCCATGGTCGGCGTACCAGTCGACCGCCTTGATCGCTTCCTCGGGCGTGGCGACCAGCATCTTGGTCGGACCAGCGTAAGGGCCGGGACCGTCGATGAAACCCGCGGCGAGCACGCGCGGGCCGATCTCGGTGCCGGCCTCGAAGCGCTTGACCTTGTCGAGGAAGGCGTCGGTGTTGTTGGCGACGTCGCGGCTGCTGGTGACGCCGTTGGCGATGTCCATCGCGCCGTCGGCGTCGCCGTAGTGCTTGTGCACGTCCCACAGGCCGGGCATCAGGAAACGGCCGCCGGCGTCGAGGATCTCCGCGTTCGCCGGTGGCTTGAGCGCCGCGTCCGCGGCGACGCGGACGATGCGATCGCCTTCGACCAATACGCTGGTGTTCGGCGTTATCGACAGGTCGCGCGGGTCGTACAGCCGCGCGTTGCGGATCAGCAACGGGCCTTTCGGCGTGTGGGTCAGTTCGCGCGCCAGCTTCAGCGACCACTCGGCGCCGGCGCGTTCCTGGAATTCGATCAGCTTGCCCAGCGAATCCTTGTACTCGGGGGAAAGGATCGAGACCCAGCCCGAGGCCATGATCAGCGCGGCGGTATTGCCTTCGGCATCGAGCCAGACCGAACCGGGCGTGTAGTCGAGCCCGGATACGCGATACAGCGACAAGGTCGCCGGCCCCTTGGCCGTGGGCACTTCCAGCGTGCCGGCGGCGTCGAGCCGCGCTTCGCCGGCCGGCAAAAGCGCGAGCTTACGCTGGGGCGCTTTCAGCAAGGCGCGCACCAGCACGCCCTGGATTTCCGGGGTGGCGTTGAGCGGCAGGAAGAAGGCCGGCGCGGTCAGGGTTTTCTCGCCTTGCTCGCTGTCGTTCTTCCAGCGCGCCTTGCCGTCGCGCACGCTGAAGCTCTCGTCGACCGGTACCTTCAGGTAGTTGTGGCCGCTGCCCTTGTACTCGACCGGAATGCCGGCGGCGTCGAGCGTCCATTCGGTCTTGAGGTGATCGCCGCGGCCGCGGTCGCTGTACTGGTATTCGACGCGGGTGCTGCCGTCGCCCGCGGTCTCGACGACCTGTTGGCCGGCGGGCTTGCCTTGCAGCAGCATGATCTGTTCGCGCTTGGCGGGCGCGGCGACGGCATTCGAAATCGCCAGGGACAGCAACAGCGCAACGGTCGAGCGCATGACGGGCACCTCGGGCATTTGCGGCGGGGCCGCTGGGCCGGGCCGTTGGCGGGCGCCCGTAGCGGCAAGGCCCTCTTTATAGCCGATCCGTCGATCGGCGGTTGTACTGCGATCGACAAAAAAACGACGGCCGGGATGATCCGGGCCGTGGTGGTGCGTGCCGCATCTTCCACTCTTGTAGGAGCGACGTCCCACAGGATTTCCCTCGGTCATAAGTCGCGACCGCGGGACGCAGAGGTGCCAAGGCCGCCGTCTTTCATCGAAGCGGCGCGCTTTCGCCAGGGTAGGAACGGCGCAAGCCGCGACCAAGGAATGCGCAGAAGCGCCAAGGCCGACGTCGTTTATCGAAGCGGCGTGCGCTCGCCGGGTAGGAGCGACGCAAATCGCGACCGCGGGACGCGTAGAGGTAACGAGGCCATCGTCATTCGCCGAAGCGGCGCGTTATCGCCAGGGCAGGAGCGACACAAGTCGCGACCGCGCCGTTTCCGGTGCTGCATTTCTTGCCGCAAAGCGCTGAAGCAACATCAACATCTAAAGCTTCCGTCCGCTGACGCGGCCGGGTTACTTTCTTTTGCTGGCCCAAAAGAAAGCTAACCAAAGAAAAGGCCTTCCTTGACGAAGCTCCCCTGCGAGGTCGCAGCTGGCGCCGGGATTTTCCGATAAGACATCCATGTCTTATCGGAAAACGGCGCACGTCCTGTGCGCCGCCCTCCGGCTCTACGGCTGACCAGTAAATCAGCAGAGCAAATCAAAATCACCCACGGCGCTTACCACTTATAGCCGACCTTGATGTAGCCGAAGGCGCCGTTGAAGCCGAACGGGGAGGCGGTGTTGTAGGGCAGGTAGTTGCGGGTGCCGCGCACCAGCTTGGACTCGTCGGGGTAGGCATCGAGCACGTTGTCGCCCCCGACGGTGAAGTCCCAGTTGTCGAGGCGGTAGGTCGCGGCCAGGTCGAGGGTCCATTCGTCGCCGAAGGTCTGGTCCTGGCGCGGGTCGGTCGCGTGCAACTCGGTGAACTCGCCGTAGCGGGTGGTGGTGGCGGTGAAGTTCCAGTTGCCGGTCTTCCAGTCGCCGGCGAGGAAGAACTTGTCGCGCGGCGCGCCCTGGGTGATGCGGCCGATTTCGGTGCGGCCGATGCGCACCGCGGCCGGGTCGATTGCCGCCAGGCGCGGCGGGTTCGGGGCGATCTTGTCGATCTCGGTCTTCGAATAGTTGTAGCCGGCGGTGAGGTTGAACTTGCCCGAGCCGACGTCCCAGCCGTAGGTGGCGATGATGTCCACGCCCTTGGTGTCGGTGTCGACGGCGTTGGTGAAGTAACGGCCGCCGCCGATGCCGGGATAGCCGTTGGCGTTGAGGTAGTTGCGCACCGCGGTGCTGGTCAGGTTTTCCGACAGCAGGATGCGGTCCTTCACCTGGATGTTGTAGGCATCGATGGTGATGTAGAGCTGGTCGGCCGGCTGCAGTACCAGGCCCAGGCTGTAGTTGGTCGATTCTTCCGCCTTCAGCGCTTCCGAACCCAGGGCGATGGCGGCCGGGTTGTCGACGCGGAAGGTGCCGATTTCATACGGGATGCCGCTGATGAAGTTGGTGGCGATCGACTGGAAGAACTGCTGCTGCAGCGACGGCGCGCGGAAGCCGGTCGAGGCGGTGGCGCGCAGCGCGACCTTGTCGGTGAAGGCGTAGCGGCCGGACAGCTTGCCCGAGGTGGTTTCGCCGAAATCGCTGTAGGTCTCGTAACGCGCGGCGGCGCCGAGCGAGAACTTGTCGGTCAGGTCGGCTTCGGCGTCGATATAGACCGAATAGCTGTGGCGGTCGAAGTCGCCGGCGTCGCTGGCGCGGAAGCCGGAAAACACCTGCGCGCCCGGGATGATCTGGCCGTTCGGCGCAGCCACGCCGCCATTGGCGTAGGACAGCGGCTCGCCGGCGCGTTCGGAGAATTCCTCGCCGCGCCATTCCGCGCCCCAGGCGAGGGTCACCGGGTACTGCCAGCCGAAGTCGATCGACTTGGTGAAGTCCAGGTTGAGCACGTGCTGGGTGACTTCCAGCGCGCCGGCGTAGAACTGCGTCGGCGAGGTCGGGCCCAGGCTGCGGTTGAGGGTGTTCTCGATGTCGAAGGTCAGGCCGTTGTGGCCGTAGTTGTAGCTCAGGTCGATCTGGGTGCCGCCGGCGGTTTCGCTGCGCAGGCCGAACACCGCGGCGCGGTCCTTGCTGACGTTGTGGATCTGCGGCAGGAAGCCGTTCGGGTAGATCGCCGGGATGTTGCGCGGGTCGCCGGCGAAGCGGAAATAGCCGTTCGACAGCACGTCGCGTTCGCTGTAGCTGCCGAACGAATAGAAGCTCAGGTAGTCGGTCGGGTTGTATTCGCCGTTGTAGGCGAACGCGCCCTGGTCGATCTCGGGATCGCCGTAGCGCTGCTCGACGCGGCCCTGGAACGGACGCGCGCGGTTGGTCTGGTCCTGGTGCCCGCCCTGCGCGGCCAGGTGCAGCCAGCCGTTTTCGCCGAGCTTGATACCGGTGTCGCCGGACAACTGGTACTGCTTGCCGTCGCCGGCGCTGTACTGGCCGTAGCGCGCGGCGATGCTGCCGCCGGTGCCGCTGCCCTTGAGCACGACGTTGATGACGCCGGCAATGGCGTCGGAGCCGTACTGGGCCGAGGCGCCGTCGCGCAGCACTTCGACGCGTTCGATCGCGGCGATCGGAATGGCGTTGAGGTCGACCGGCGAGGAGCCGCGGCCCTGGCTGCCGTTGAGGTTGATCAGGGCGGTGGTGTGGCGGCGCTTGCCGTTGACCAGCACCAGCACCTGGTCGGGGGCCAGGCCGCGCAGCTGCGCCGGGCGCACCGCGTCGGTGCCGTCGGTGATGGCCGGGCGCGGGAAGTTGAGCGAGGGCAGGGCGCGCGACAGCGCGGTGGCCAGCTCGACCGTGCCGGTGGCTTCCAGGGTTTCCGGGGTAATGATGTCGATCGGCGCGGTGGACTCGGCGACGGTGCGGTCGCTGACGCGGGTGCCGGTGACGATGACCTGGTCCAGGGTCTTGGGATCGCTTTGCGGCGCGTCTTGCGCGTGGACCGGCGCGGCGAGCGCTACCAGGAGGCCGAGGGCCAGAGGGTGACGTGAACCGGCGAAGGTGCGGCGGACGGGCATGACGACTCCTTGGTGGTGATGACAGCGATGTCATTTTGATTTAACACGAACGTAACAACCGGTCAATCAAGCGGCCAAATCTTGCCTAACGCAAGTAGTAGAAAAGTGGTAGTGGCACACTCTTTGCGGAACCCGGGGGTGGATCGGTGCCCGCTGTGCTGGGCCGGAAGGTTCGAATCCCCTCAAGTCGCCATCCGCTTTCCAGCCGTCATCCCCGCCTGCGCGAGGATGACTGGGGGGATCACGTCCCCGTGAGAGGCGCCTGGCCGCGATCCAGCACTTCAAAGCGCGCTTGCGCGAAAATCCGGTGGCATCCCCACGGCGCACCACTGCTAAGATGCACGCGCTCAAGGTGATCGCCGACACATAATCGGCGATTGAAACGGGAATCCGGTCCCCGCTCTGGCGTTCGCCAGGTCGGTCAATCCGGAGCTGCCCCCGCAACGGTAAGCGAGTACACGCACCGCACGAAGCCACTGTGTTCCGACACGGGAAGGCGCGGTACGGGAGACCCGGTCCGATCTCGGACCGACTCCGCTCGCAAGCCCGGAGACCGGCCCGGAGCGCGAACCGACAGGCGGAGGGCCGTGTCTCGGGGCATCGGCGCGCGCGCCGTCTCCGTTCCGCCGTCTCCCTGTCACGACCTGATCTAGACCGCGCGGGTGAGGCGCGGCCATGGAGAGCCGACTGTGACGTTCCGTTTTTCCGAATCCCTGCGCCTTGCGCGCCTTCCTGCGCGCTGCGCTTTCGTGCTCGCCGGCTCCGCATTCGCCGCCTCGGCGCTGGCCGCGCCCGCGGTCGATCTCGACCAGGTCGTGGTCACCGCGAGCCGCACCGCCCAGACCCAGGACGCCACGCTTGCGGCGGTGACGGTGATCGATCGAGCGCAGATCGAGCGCCTGCAGCCGTCGTCGCTGCCGGAGCTGTTGCGCGGCACGCCGGGCGCTTCGCTGGCCAACAACGGCGGCCCGGGCAAGGCGACCTCGCTATTCCTGCGCGGCAGCGAGTCCGACCATGTGCTGGTGCTGATCGACGGGGTCAAGATCGGTTCGGCGACCAGTGGCGGCGCCTCGCTGCAGGACATTCCGGTCGAACAGATCGAACGGGTCGAGATCGTGCGCGGCCCGTTCTCCAGCCTGTACGGCTCCGAGGCCATCGGCGGCGTCATCCAGATCTTCACCCGGCGCCCGCAGGGCGCGTTCGTGCCGAGCTTCAGCGCTTCGATCGGCAGCTATGCCACCCATCGCGGTACTGCCGGCGTGGCCGGCAAGAGCGAGCGCGGCTGGTATTCGATCAACGCCGCCCACGAAGACACCGACGGCATCAACGCCTGCCGCGGCAAGCCTTCGCCGGGCGGCGCCGGCTGTTTCACCAACTCGCCGGACCGCGACGGTTATCGCAGCGATTCGCTGACCTTGCAGGGCGGTTACCGCTTCAACGAGCAGTGGGACGCCGAAGCGCGTCTGTTCCGCGCCGAAAACCACAATCAGTACGACGGCAGCCAGAACAACGAGGCCGACGGCGTGCAGCAGGTCGCCGGCGCCAAGCTGCGCTACCGGCCCAGCGATCGCGTCAGCCTCAGCGCCAGCGCCGGCCGCAGCGAAGACCTCAGCGACACCTACAAGAACGGCAAGTACTCCAGCACCTTCGAAACCCGCCGCCAGCTCGGCTCGGTGCAGGGCGACATCGGCCTCGGCAGCGGCCTGCTCACCCTCGGTTTCGACTGGCAGCGCGACCGCATCGACAGCAACACCCGCTATGCCCGCGACGCTCGCATCCTGCGCGGCGCCTTCGGCCAGTGGCAGCAGAGTTTCGGCGCGCATGCGTTGCAGGCCAGCCTGCGCCGCGACGACGACAGCCAGTTCGGCGGCGAGACCACCGGCAGCCTGTTGTGGGGCTGGAACCTCAGCGAGGCGCTGCGTCTGACCGCGAGCTACGGCACCGCGTTCAAGGCGCCGACCTTCAACGAGCTGTACTACCCAGGCTACGGCAATGCCGCGCTGGCGCCGGAAACCTCGCGTAGCGTCGAGATCGGTCTGCGCGGCACCCACGGCGAGCGCCGCCAGCACGTGTGGTCGCTCAACGCCTACGAGAGCGACATCGACGACCTGATCGCGTTCGATGCATCGATCGGCCTGCCCGGCAACGTCGACCGTGCGCGCATCCGCGGCCTGGAAGCGGTGTTCGACACGCGCCTGGCCGACTGGGACTTGCGCGCCAGCGCGACCTGGCTGGACCCGCGCAACGACAGCCGCAGCGCCAGCCGCGACAAGCTGCTGCCGCGGCGCGCGCGGCAGAGCGCGCGCATCGACGCCGACCGCCGTTTCGCGGTCGCCAACGGTGCCTGGTCGTTCGGCGCCAGCGTCTACGCCGCGGGCGATCGCTATGATGACCTGGCCAATACGCGTCGCCTCGCCGGCTATGCGCTCACCGATCTGCGCCTGGGCTATGTGTTCAATGAAGCCTGGAGCGTGCAGCTGGCGGCGAACAACGTGTTCGATCGCCGTTACGAAACCGCCGCGTTCTACAACCAGCCCGGCCGCAACTATCTGTTGACCTTGCGTTACCGGCCTTCCCGCTGACGGATCAGCACCTCGGCCCGCGCCCGCGGGCTTTGCCGGCAACCACCGTGTTGCCGGCGCCTATCGAGAGTCGCCGATGAAAAACTTGCCCGGTCCCATTCAATTAAGCCTGTCGTGTCTGTTGTTGATGGTGATGATCGCCACGCGCTTTCATCACTTCGGCGATCTGCTGCATCTGCCCGACGCCTCGATGGCGGTGTTCTTCCTCGGCGGTCTGTATCTGCGCCGGCACCTGGGCTTCGTCGGTTTCCTGCTCGCCGCGGTCGGCATCGACTACTTCGCGATCACCGGGCGCGGCCTGGATTTCTTCGCGCATTACTGTGTAACGCCGTCGTATGCGTTCCTGCTGCTGGCCTATGCCGTGCTCTGGTACGCCGGGCGCTGGTATGCGCCGCGCATGCCGGCCGGCTGGCGCGGCTTCGCGCGGGTCTTCGGCGTGGCCTTGGTCGCCGCCAGCCTGTCGTTTTTGATTTCCAACGGCGCCTTCTACTGGTTCGGCGGCCGTTACGCGGAGCCGAACGTCGCCGAATACCTGAGCCGAGTCTGGCGCTGGGGCCCGCTGTTCGTACGCACCACCTTGAGTTACATCGCGGTCGCGCTGGTCGCGCATGCGGCGATCGCCCGCATTGCGCGCCCGCCGGCCTCGCAGCCGACCACGAACCGTTGATAGCCGTCCCTTCGCGTTCCGGAGCTTGAGCATGTCGAACCCTCTTCCCGTCGCCTCCGCCGCGGCGTTGCCGTTGGAATCGCGGCAGGCGCTGATCGCGACCGGCGCGTCGCTGGCGCTGCTGATGATCTGCACCCGCGGCCAACACTTCGCCAGCGTCGACGCCTTGCCCAGCGCGTCGTGGGCGGTGTTTTTCCTGGTCGGCGCCTTGCTGCGCCCGGTCTGGGCGTTCCCGGCGTTCTTCGTGCTGTCCTCGGCGCTCGACCTGGGCAGCCTGGCGCTCGGCCGCATCACCGACTGGTGCTTGTCGCCGGCCTATTGGGCGCTGGCCCTGGCCTACGGCGCCCTGTGGTTGGGCGGACGCGTCTATGCGCGCGTGCATCGCGACCACTGGGCCACGGTGCCGCGGCTGGTGTTGGTGGTGCTGGCGACCTCGGTGGTGGCGTATCTGATTTCCAAGGGCGGGTTCTATTTTCTGTCCGGCCGCTACCCGGATGCGAGCCTGGCCGGTTTCATCGACCGCATTCCGCAGTACTACCCGCGCGCACTCGGCACCTTGGCCGGTTACGTCGGCCTGGCCTTCGTGGTCTACACCGTTGCGCGCAGCCTGCTGCTGCGCCAGCGCAGCGGAGCGACGGCATGAGCACGGATAACACCAATGGTCCGGCCGACCGCGCCGGTTTCGCCGCGAGCACGGAAGAACGCCATCGCGAACGCATGCAGCGCAAGAAGGAACTGATCGACCGCAAGATCGCCCAGGCGACGATCGAGCGCGGCGTGCTGGTGGTCAACACCGGCAACGGCAAGGGCAAGAGTTCTTCGGGCTTCGGCATGCTCGCGCGTTCGCTCGGGCACGGTTTCAGGTGCGGGGTGGTGCAGTTCATCAAGGGCAGTTTCTCGACCGGCGAAGAGGCCTTCTTCCGGCGTTTCGAGGAACTGGACTATCACGTGATGGGCGAGGGCTTCACCTGGGAGACCCAGGACAAGGAGCGCGACATCCGCGCCGCGCAGTCGGCCTGGGCGATCGCGGCGAAAATGATGGCCGACCCCGGCTACGACTTCGTCCTGCTCGACGAGTTGAACATAGCGTTGGCGCATCGCTACGTCGCGCTCGACGACGTGCTCGCCGCGGTCGCGGCCCGCCCGGAACGGCAGCACGTGGTCATCACCGGCCGCGGCGCCCCCGATGCCCTGATCGAAGCGGCCGACACCGTCACCGAGATGCGCGTGATCAAGCATGCCTTCAAGGCGGGGATCAAGGCGCAGAAGGGGATTGAACTTTAGAGCGGGACTCGGGACTCGGGACTGGGGACTGGGGACTGGGGACTCGTAAGCGGGATTCGTAGGCACTGACGGGACGAGCGATATGGCTTCTGGCAACGAAAAATCAGACGTGTCCTTGGGCACGCCCGCGACTGCGGCCACCGCCGCGGCTTCGACCGAGTCCCGAGTCCCCAGTCCCGAGTCCCGAGCCAGTCCCGAGTCCCGAGCTTGTCCCGCCTTGCTCGTCTCCGCTCCCGCCTCGGGCCAGGGCAAGACCAGCGTCACCGCGGCGATCGCGCGCTGGCATGCGCGGCAGGGGCGGCAGGTGCGGGTGTTCAAGACCGGGCCGGATTTCCTCGACCCGATGGTGCTCGAGCGTGCCAGTGGGCAACCTGTCTACCAGCTCGACCTGTGGATGTGCGGCGAGCAGGACGTGCGTGCGCGCCTGCACGCGGCCGCGGGCGAGGCCGATCTGATCCTGATCGAAGGCGTGATGGGGCTGTTCGACGGTTCGCCGTCGAGCGCCGACCTCGCGCAACGGCTCGGCATTCCGGTGCTCGCGGTGATCGACGGCTCGGCGATGGCGCAGACCTTCGGCGCCCTGGCGACCGGGCTCGCGCGTTATCGCGACGGCCTGCAGGTGTACGGCGTCGCCGCCAACCGCATCGGCAGCGCCTATCACGCGCAGTTGTTGCGCGAGAGCCTGCCGGCCGACCTGCGCTGGCTCGGCGCCTTGCCGCGCGATCCCGGCCTGGCCTTGCCGGAACGTCACCTCGGCCTGGTCGCGGCGGGCGAACTCGGCGATCTGGACGCGCGGCTCGATGCGCTCGCCGATGCCTGGGGCCAACACGCCGATGCGAGCTTGCCGCCGCCGGTCGCGTTCGAGCCGGTCGCAGCGGAGTCGGTGCCGGCGCAACTGCGAGGCGCGCGCATCGCCATCGCCCGCGACGCCGCGTTCTGTTTCCTGTATCCGGCGAATCTGGATCTGCTGCGCGCTGCGGGTGCGGAGCTGAAGTTCTTCTCGCCCTTGGCCGGCGAAAGCCTGCCCGATTGCGACGCGGTGTGGCTGCCCGGCGGCTATCCGGAACTGCACCTGCAGGCCCTGGCCGATAACGGCGCGTTGCGCGAAGCCCTGCACGCGCACTGTGACGCCGGCAAACCGCTGCTGGCCGAGTGCGGTGGCCTGCTGTATGCGCTCGATTCATTGACCGACCGCGACGGCGAGTGCGCCGCCATGGCCGGCCTGCTGCCCGGGCATGCGGTCATGCAGACGCGCATGGCCGCGCTCGGCCTGCAATCGGTCGAACTGCCCGAGGGCGGCTTGCGCGGGCACACCTTCCATTACGCCCGCGCCGAGATCGAGACCGCGGCGATCGCCGAATCGGTCAACCCGAACGGCGGGCCGAGCCGCGAAGCGGTGTATCGCGACCGCCGCATGAGCGCGAGCTTCGTCCATTTCTACTTCCCCTCGAACCCGGCCGCAGCGCTCAAGCTTCTGCAGCCATGAACCCGCCGACGCTCGCCATCGCGATGCTGAGCGGCGTGGCGCTGGATCGTCTGCTCGGCGAACCGCGGCGCGCGCATCCGCTGGTCGCGTTCGGGCGCATGGCACGGGCGATCGAAACTCGCTTGCACGGCGACCGTCGCGGGCGCGGGGTGCTGGCCTGGGCCGTGGCGGTGCTGCCGGCGAGCCTGCTCGCGGCTTGGCTGCAGTTCGAACTGCAGGCGCGTTCGCCGTGGCTGGCTGGCGCCTATGCCGCCGGCGTGCTGTATCTCACCCTTGGTCTGCGCAGCCTCGACGAACACGCCGCGCCGGTCGCGCGCGCTTTGCGCGACGGCGACCTGGACGCGGCCCGTGCGGCGGTCGGCCGCATCGTCAGCCGCGACACCGCCGCGCTCGATGCCGAGCGCGTCGCTGCCGCGGCCACCGAATCGGTGCTGGAGAACGGCAACGACGCGGTGTTCGGTGCGCTGTTCTGGTTCGCCGTGCTCGGGCCGGGCGGGGCGGTGCTGTATCGGCTGGCCAACACGCTCGATGCGATGTGGGGTTACCGCACGCCGCGCTATGAACGCTTCGGCTGGGCCGCGGCGCGTATCGACGACGTACTGAACTGGGTGCCGGCACGCTTGACCGCCGCGACTTATGCCGTGTTCGGCGACACCGCCACCGCGCTGCGTTGCTGGCGCCGGCAGGCGCCGCTGTGGGACAGCCCGAATGCGGGCCCGGTGATGGCGGCGGGGGCGGGCGCGTTGCGCGTGCGTCTCGGCGGCGCCGCGCCGTACCACGGCGTGTGGGAGCCGCGGCCGGCGCTCGGCGAAGGGCAGGCGCCGGACGCGCGCGGCATCGTGCGAGCGCAAGCTTTGGTCGGGCGCGGCGTCATGCTGTGGTTGCTGACGATGGCGGTATTCGCGGTGGCGCATACCGTGGTTCGCGCGCATGCAGCGACCGCACCCGCATCGGCCGCACTCGCACTGGTGCGGCCGGCCGATCTTCATTGCGATATTTATTGTGCCCCGAGGCATTCATTGATCGCGACGAAGTCGGTGTGTTTCGCTGCGGGCGCGTTGCAATGTGCCATCGAGTCCGACGTTTCCGTCATCACGCAATCGCTGCATTTTTACAGGCACGATGCGGTTCCACCGACCGGTAGGAGATCAGCGAATGCTTGAGCACGGAGGCCGTCTGCTGCGTGCCGCGCAGCGTTACGGCATCGCGCCGGAACGCTGGCTGGATCTGTCCACCGGCATCAACCCGGTGGCCTGGCCGGTGCCCGAGATTCCCGCGCGCGCCTGGCATCGGCTGCCCGAGGACGACGACGGTCTGATCGAAGCGGCTCGCGATTACTACGGAGCGCCGGCGTTGTGGCCGGTCGCCGGCTCCCAGGCGGCGATTCAGGCCTTGCCTGAATTGCGTGAAGCTTCGCGGGTCGGCGTGCTGGCGCCGGGTTATGCCGAACATGCGCATGCCTGGCGCCGCTGCGGCCATCGGGTCGAGTTGCGCGCGGCGGACGAGTTGATTGCCGGCGTTGACGATTTCGACGTGATCGTGCTCATCCACCCCAACAACCCTGGCGGCGATCGCTTCGATCGCGAACGCCTGCTTGGCCTGCACGAGCGCCTCGCCGCGCGCGGCGGCTGGCTGCTGATCGACGAGGCCTTCATGGACGCCACACCCGAGCACAGCCTGTGCGCGTACAGCGAACGCGAAGGGCTGATCGTGCTGCGTTCGGCCGGCAAGTTCTTCGGCCTGGCCGGCGCGCGCGCCGGCTTCGTCTGCGCCGCGCCCGCGTTGCTGGAGCGTTTGCGCGATCGCCTCGGCCCCTGGGCCGTGGCCGGCCCGACCCGTTACGCGCTGCGCGAGGCTTTCGCCGATCGCGAGTGGCAGGCGGCGATGCGCACGCAACTGCGCGCGCAAGGCAAGCGCCTGGCCGATCTGCTGCGTACCCATGGCCTCACGCCGAGCGGCGGCAGCGCGTTCTTCCAATGGCATCGCAGCGACGATGCCGCCGACCTGCATGAAGCCTTGGCGCGGCGCGCCATCCTCACGCGTTTGTTCGAGGCGCCGGCCAGCCTGCGCTTCGGCCTGCCCGGCGATGCCGGGCAATGGGCGCGGCTGGATGCGGCGCTGGCCGAGACCGTCGGCGCACGGAGTCCGTCGTGAACGCACGCGTGCTGATGGTGCAGGGCTGCACTTCCGACGCCGGCAAGAGCGCGCTGGTCACAGCGTTGTGCCGCTGGCTGCATCGGCGCGGCGTCGCGGTGGCGCCGTTCAAGCCGCAGAACATGGCGCTGAACTCCGCGGTCACCGCCGACGGCGGTGAGATCGGCCGCGCCCAGGCGGTGCAGGCGCAGGCGGCCGGGGTGGCCGCGCATACCGACTTCAACCCGGTGCTGCTCAAGCCCAACAGCGATACCGGCGCGCAGGTGATCCTGCACGGCCATGCCGTCTCCAACATGGATGCGCGCGGCTATCACGACTACAAACGCGTCGCCCGCGACGCCGTGCTCGCCTCGCACGGGCGCCTGGTCGAGGCCTTCGACGCCGTCGTCGTCGAAGGCGCCGGCAGCCCGGCCGAGATCAATCTGCGCGCCAACGACATCGCCAACATGGGTTATGCCGAGGCGGTCGACTGCCCGGTGGTATTGATCGCCGACATCGACCGCGGCGGCGTGTTCGCGCATCTGGTCGGGACCCTGGCGTTGTTGTCGGACAGCGAACGCGCACGCGTGGTCGGCTTCGTCATCAACCGTTTCCGCGGCGACCTCGCCTTGCTGCAACCCGGGCTCGATTGGCTCGAAGGCGAGACCGGTAAGCCGGTACTCGGCGTGCTGCCGTATCTGCACGGCCTGCATCTGGAAGCCGAGGACGCCTTGCCGCGCGAGCGCAACGGCAAGGCCGAGGCGCGTTTGCGCGTGGCCGTGCCGGCCTTGCCGCGGATCAGCAACCACAACGACTTCGACTCGCTGCGCGCGCATCCGCAGGTCGATTGCGTGTTCGTCGGCCCCGGCGAAATCCCGCCGGTCTGCGATCTGATCGTGCTGCCTGGCTCGAAGTCGACCCGCGCCGATCTCGCCTGGCTGCGGCGCAACGGCTGGGCCGAGGCCATCGCCCGCCACCTGCGCTACGGCGGCAAGCTGATCGGCATCTGCGGCGGCCTGCAGATGCTCGGTCGCACCGTGCACGACCCGCTCGGCATCGAAGGCGAGCCGGGTTCCAGCGACGGCCTCGGCTGGCTCGATCTGGAAACCGAACTCGACTCGCACAAGCAGCTGCGCAACGTGAGCGGCCGCCTCGTCATTGGCGACAGCGGCGGCGACAGCGATGCGGTCGTGGCCGGTTACGAAATCCATTGCGGCATCAGCCGCGGCCCGGCGCTGGCGTCGCCGGCCCTGCGCCTGGACGACGGCCGCGACGACGGCGCCGTCTCCGCCGACGGCCAGATTCTCGCCAGCTATCTGCACGGCCTGTTCGACGAACCGGCGGCGCTGGCGGCCTTGTTGCGCTGGGCCGGCCTGGCCGAGGCCGAACCGCTCGACATGCACGGCCTGCGCGAAGCCAGCATCGATCGTCTCGCCGACGCGGTCGAGGCGCATCTGGATACTGCCCGGCTCGCACAATGGTTCGGTCTGCAGGAGGCGCTATGCACAGCCTGATCCTCGGCGGCGCGCGCTCGGGCAAGAGCTTCCTGGCCGAACGCCTTGCGGCCGAGTCCGACGACGTCGTCTACCTCGCCACCGGCCAGGCCGGAGACGAGGAAATGAGCGCGCGCATCGCCCATCACCGTGCACGCCGGCCGGCGCATTGGGGCTGCATCGAGGAACCGATCGCCCTGGCGGCGGCATTGCATCGCCATGCCGCGCCGGATCGCTGCCTGCTGGTCGACTGCCTGACCCTGTGGCTCAGCAACCTGTTCGGCGTGCAGGACGAGACCGTGTTCGTGCGCGAACGCGAGGCCTTGCTGTCCTCGCTCGCGGGGCTGCCGGGCCGGGTGGTGCTGGTCAGCAATGAAGTCGGCCTCGGCGTGGTGCCGATGGGCGCGTTGACGCGTCGCTATGTCGACGAGGCCGGGCGTTTGCACCAGGCGCTCGCTGCGCTGTGCGATCGGGTGGTGTTCGTGGCGGCCGGTTTGCCGCTGGTCTTGAAAGGGGCTCCGCTCGCCGCGGAGCCGAGTATGCGAGGAACCAGGACTTGAACGACGAAAGCAAGTGGTGGCTGCGCGGTTGCGCGCGTCCGGATGCCGCCATCGAAACCCAGGCGCGCACGCGCCAGACCCAGCTGACCAAACCGCCGGGTTCGCTTGGCGCGCTCGAAGAGCTAGCGGTGCGCCTGGCGGCCTTGCAGCGCACGCCGACGCCGAAGGTGGATAGGGTCTGGATCAGCGTATTCGCCGCCGACCACGGCGTCGCCGCCGAAGGCGTGTCGGCGTTCCCGCAGGCGGTGACCGGCGAGATGGTGCGCAACTTCGCCCACGGCGGCGCCGCGATCAGCGTACTCGCGCGCAGCCTCGGCGCGACCCTCGACGTGGTCAACCTCGGCACGGTCAATGACCCGGGCCCGATCCGCGGCGTGCATCGGGCGATCATCGCCGAGAGCACGGCCAACTTCTGCGAAGCCCCGGCGATGAGCGAAGCGCAACTGCGCGCGGCACTGAGTGCCGGCGCGGCCAGCGTGCGCGCCGCGCTCGACGGTGCCGCGCAGTTGTTCATCGGCGGCGAGATGGGCATCGCCAACACCACCTCGGCCTCGGCGCTGGCGAGCGTCTTGCTCGGTCGTTCGCCGGCCGAACTGAGCGGCGCCGGCACCGGCCTGGATGCCGACGGCATCGCCCACAAGGTCGCGGTGATCGAACGCGCGCTGGCCCTTCACGCCGATGCCGGCGACCCCTGGGAGCGCCTGCGTTGCCTCGGCGGTTTCGAGATCGCGGCGCTGGCCGGCGCCTACATCGCCGCCGCCCAGGCCGGATTGCCGGTGCTGGTCGACGGTTTCATCGCCAGCGTGTCCGCGCTCGTCGCCCAGGCCATCAACCCGAGCTGCCGCGATTGGTTCCTGTACGCGCATCGTTCGCACGAACGCGGTCACGCCGCGGTGCTGCAGGCGCTCGGCGCGCAGCCCTTGCTCGACCTCGGCATGCGCCTGGGCGAAGCCAGCGGCGCCGCGGTCGCTGTGCCGTTGTTGCGCTCGGCCTGTGCCCTGCACAACGGCATGGCCACCTTCGCCCAGGCGGGAGTGTCCGAGGCGGCCCCACAACAGGCATGATGTGGCCCCGATGAACGCATGCCGCGCACAAGGACCGGAGCCGATGCGATGAGTGCCAGCGCCACCCCTATCGACCTGTTGCGCCACGGCGACACCGGTCACCGCAGTTACCGCGGACAGCTCGACGACAGCCTGCTCGAACTCGGCTGGCGGCAGATGCGCGATGCGGTGCGTGGGCGCGAGTGGGATGCGGTCGTGAGTTCGCCCTTGCAGCGTTGCGCCGCGTTCGCGCGCGACCTGTCGCAGTCGCGCGGGCTGCCGTTGGCGCTGGAACCGCGCCTGCGCGAATACCACTTCGGCGATTGGCAGGGCCGGCCGGTCGACGCCATCGCCAACAACGAAGGCGAGGCGCTGGCGCGGTTCTGGGCCGACCCGGTCGCATATCCGCCGCCGGGCGCGGAAACTTTCGCCGATTTCGCCGCACGCCTGACCGGTGCGGTCGGCGAAATCCTGCGCGAGTATCCCGGCCGGCGCGTGCTGGTGATCACCCACGGCGGCGTGATCCGTTTGCTGCGTTGCCTGGCCGCGGGCCGGCGCTACAACGAAATGCTCAACATCGACGTCGCTCATGCCTCGTTGCATCCCTTGTCGTGGCCGCCGACGCCGGGCCACACGAGCGAGTTCGTTCCGATGCAAGAGCAGGCGCAAACGGACCCGGTCGACGGCTGATGCGCGCGCTGCTGGCCGCGGTCGGATTCCTGACCCGGGTTCCGGTGCCGGCGCGCGTGTTCGACGATCCGCAGGCGCAATCGCGCTCGCTGGCCTGGTATCCGGCCGCGGGCCTGCTGATCGGTCTGTTGTTGTGCGCACTGGCCTGGGCCCTGCAGACGCGGCCGCCGCTGATGTCGGCGGCGTTGCTGCTCGCGGCCTGGGTGGGGTTGACCGGCGCTCTGCATCTGGACGGCCTCGCCGACAGCGCCGACGCCTGGGTCGGCGGCCTGGGCGCCACGCCGGAGCAGACCCGCGAACGCACCCTGACCATCATGAAAGACCCGCGCAGCGGCCCGGTCGGCGTGGTCGCGGTGGTGCTGGTGGTGCTGCTGAAGTTCGCCGCACTGGCGAGCCTGCCGGCGCCGGCCTGGGTCGCCTTGCTGATCGCGCCGGTGCTGGCGCGCGCCGCGCTGACCTTGGCCTTCGTCAGTCTGCCGTATGTGCGCAGCGGCGGCCTCGGCCAGCGTCTGGTCGACGCGCCGCGCGCGGCCTGCATCGTTGCGCTCGTCGCCAGCGCCGGGTTCTGCGCGTTGGGCGCCTGGCGCGGGGGCTTGGCGCTCGCCGTCGCCGCGCTGGTTTTCGTGTGTTGGCGCCGTGCCTGCCTGCGGCGTTTGCAGGGCATGACCGGCGACACCTGCGGCGCACTGACCGAGTTGATCGAAGCGGCCGTACTGGTCGCTCTGGCGCTGTTCTACTGACGGGTTTCAAGGCGGCGTCGGGTGCGGCGCGGTGCTCATGGATTTGGGGCCTCGGGCCGGCTGCGAAAGCGCAAGATGTGAACCGTCGCGGCGGGCCCGGTCTGCCAGGCTGAGCACCGATCCCACATCGTCCGCAAGGAGCACGGTCATGTCGTCGGTCAAGGAACACCCGATCTCGGAACGCAGCGGCCCCGCCTTGAAGGCCGGTACCCGCGACGCCCACCAGCGCCGCATCGACCGCGCCGTCGCCCTGATCGAACAGGCGATCGCGCGCGGCGAGGAGCCGCCGGAGCTGAACCGGTTGGCCGAGGCGGCGTCGTTCTCGCCCTTCCATTTTCATCGCGTCTACCGCGCCATGACCGGCGAAACCACTGGCGAGACCGTGGCGCGGTTGCGCCTGCTGCAGGGGCTGCGTCTGCTCGCCAACGGCTACCAGACCCCGCAGGCATTCACCCGATCGATCCGCCGCGCCACGGCTTTAAGGGTAGGAGCGGGCGCAAGCCGCGACCGCGCGGGCACCCGCTGCGGCGCAGCGCCGATTACGATCGAAATCTCGCCCGCTTCATGCCACGCCGGCTTGCATGCGGTTTGCGCCGCGACCGGACACCAACGTGGTCGCGGCTCGCGCCGCTCCTACCCCGAATGCGTCGGGCGCCACTGCCTGCGCTCAGGCCCCCGCCGCTTCCAGTCGCGCTTCCAATTCGGCGACTTTCGCTTCCAGCGCCGCGATGCGTTCGAGTACCGCCGACGAGGGTGCTACCGCGCCGCCGCCTTCCTCGCCCGACCAGCCGCCGCCGCCGACATAGACCGGTTCGCCACTGAGCAAATGCCCGTAACGGTCTTCGCGCTGCCCGCTCTGGCGCGGAATCACTCGCACGATGGTCGGCGTGTGCTGGGCCAGGCGCTCCAGGGCGTACTGGACGTCGCCGACCGAATCGAACTTGGCCATGCGCTCGCTGCGCGCCAGCAGCTCGTGGGTGGTCTGCGGCCCGCGTAGCAGCAGCAGGCCGAGCAGGGCGGTCTGCGGCCGGGTCAGGTCGAGCACGGTGCCGGCACGGTGCGAATAACGCTCGGCGCGCGAGGTGTGCTGCGACTTCACCCAGCCGCGCGTTTCCAGCCGGCGCAGGGCGTTGGCGACTTCGCCCTGTTCCAACTGCATCGTCGGTTCGCGCGCGGTCTTCTGGTTGCAGGCGGTGACGATGGCGTTGAGGGTCAGGGGATAGACGTCCGGGGTGGTCGCTTCCTTCTCGATCAGGCTGCCGATGATGCGTGCCTCGGCCGCGCTCAATTGCGGCATGGCGTCGGCGGTGTCGGTCGGGGCGTCGCTGCTGGCGTTATCGAGTTCGCTCATGGTCGTTCTGGACTCGTGTCTGTTTGAAACGGGAGGACCGCGCTCAGGTGAGCGCGGTCGAAGGCGGCAACTGGCGCGCGCCGCGGTAGACCGGCGCGGCCATGACCATCTCGGCCAGGCTGTGGGCGAGCTCGCGCTCGGCCATCACCGCACCGTCGGCACCGTGTTGGAGCAGGTGCTTGACCTCGTTATCGCTGTGGGCGCGGGCGACGATGCTCAGGGCCGGGTTGATTTCGCGCAGGCGGGCGATGATCTCGCCGGCCTCGAGCGCGTTCGGAATCGCCACCATCACCGTGGTCGCGCGTTCCGGCAGCGCTTCGCGCAGTACGCGTTCGTTGACCGCATTGCCGAACACCGCCGGCAGGCCGGCGGCGCGCGCCTTGTCGACCAGACTGTCTTCGCCGTCGATGACGACCAGCGGTACCTTGTGCTCGGTCAACAGGCGGCCGAGTTCGCTGCCGACCCGGCCGTAGCCGATCAGGATCACATGCTTGTCGATGTCCGCCGGCACCGGCGGCGCGATGGGGTCGATCCTCGCCTCGATCGCGGCCGCGGCCTCGCGCGCCTGCTTGCGGTCGAGCCAGGCGAACAGCAGCGGATTGACGATGATCGACAGCAGGGCGCCGGCGAGGATCAGGTCCTGGCCTTCCTTCGGGAGGATCTTCAGTTCCACGCCGAGGGTGGCGAGGATGAACGAGAACTCGCCGATCTGCGCCAGGCTGGCCGAGATCATGATCGCGGTCGAGTTGGGTTTGCCGAACGCGCGCACGATGGCGTAGGCGGCCACCGACTTGCCGATCACGATGATCGCGAACGTGGCGACCACTTCCAGCGGCCGTTCGACCAGGATCATCGGGTTGAACAGCATGCCGACCGAGACGAAGAACAGCACCGCGAACGCATCGCGCAGCGGCAGGGTCTCGGCGGCGGCCTGATGGCTGAACTCGGATTCGTTGAGCATCATCCCGGCGAAGAAGGCGCCGAGCGCGAAGGACACGCCGAACAGCTCGGCCGAACCGAAGGCGACGCCGAGCGCGATCGCCAGCACGCACAGGGTGAACAACTCGCGCGAACCGGTCCCGGCCACGCGTTCGAGAATCCAGGGGATGACCCGGCGGCCGACGATCAGCATCACCGCGATGAAGGCGCCGACCTTGGCCAGGGTGATGAAGAGCTGGCTCCACACTTCCGAGCCTTCGGTGACTTCGCCCTTGAGCAGGCCCGACAGCGCCGGCAGCAACACCAGCGCGAGCACCATCGCCAGGTCTTCGACGATCAGCCAGCCGACTGCGATGCGTCCCTTGGCGGTTTCGACCAGGCGTCGTTCTTCGAGGGCGCGCAGCAGAACCACGGTGCTGGCGACCGACAGCGCCAGGCCGAACACCAGACCGGCGCCGTGCGACCAGCCGAGCAGCCAGGCCATGAGCCAGCCCAGCGCGGTGGCGGCGACGATCTGCACGACCGCACCGGGCAGGGCGATGTTCTTGACCTCGAGCAGGTCGCGCAGGGAGAAATGCAGGCCGACGCCGAACATCAGCAGGATCACGCCGATTTCGGCCAATTGCGGCGCAAGGGTCTGGTCGCCGACGAAGCCCGGCGTGAAAGGTCCGGCGATGATGCCGGCGATGAGGTAGCCCACCAGCGGCGACAGCCGCAGGCGTTGCGCGATGGCGCCGAAGATGAAGGCGAGTACGAAACCGGCTACCAGGATGGCGATCAGGGACGTGTGATGCATCGGCTCTCCTGTGATGTAGTCCTTTTAGAATGTGTCGCGAGGCCGTTGGATGCAAGTCTTTCTCGTTTGTGCCGCGCTTGCAAATGATTGTTTCTGAAACATTTTTGCCCCTTGGCGGTGGGGCGCTGCGAGGGCCGGCACGTGGTGGAGACTTGCGCGCAAGGGGTGGCGTGGGCGTGACGGTTTGGCGGTCGCCCGGAATCGGTTCGTGCCGGTGAGGGGTATGGGGATGAATGCGAATTCAGCTGTGCGCCGGGCAATGGGGTGGTTGGGCGCGAATTTGCGCGGAATGGTTGATTGCTGCTGGGTGGTTGGGGGTGAGGGGGCTGGGCAATCAGATGGAGCCCGTCGTGATGGTCGGGATGGTTGTCTTGGCTGTTGCTGTTGTTGTTGCAGTTATTTTGATCTGCTTTGCCGCTTTGCCGGTCAAAAGCTGACCCGTAGGGCGGCCCGCAAGGATGCGGGCCGTGCGCAAGCAGGCCATGGATGGCCTGTCTGGAGCATCCCTGCGTCGGCATCGATCGTGCGGGCTTGTGCCCTTGCAAGGAGAGCCCTTTTCTTTGGTTATGCACTCTCAAGGTACAAGTGCATCACCCAAGCGGATCAAAGGCTTAAACCTCCTGCCTGGTAAACCGGCCTTGATTCAGAGTAAGCCTTTGATCAGTCGAGAATTTCTGATTTGCCGTCCGCCTAGGAAAAAGCGGGTCATCAGATGAAGAGTGATGCACTTGGTCCTGGTCAGTGCATTACCTTTCTTTTGGGCTTAGCAAAAGAAAGTAACCCGGCTGCGTTAGCGGACGGAAGCTTTGCTCTTGATTGAGGCTTCTTAAGAAACAAGATCAAACGCCAAAAGCTTCCGCCACTAAAGCGGCGGGTTACTTTCTTTTGTCTAAAGCAACAAAAGAAAGCTAACCAAAGAAAAATGCTTTTCTTTGAATCACAGGCCCGCACGTTCGATGCCGACGCGGGGCTTTTTCATACGGGACATCCCTGTCCCGATGAAAAACGGCGCGCATCCCTGCGCGCCGCCCTCCGGGTCTTCTTCAGCCTTCGCGAGTGCGAGGCGACGCACGGCAACGGCAGCAGCAGAGGCAGCAGCGTTCGATGCTGCTCTTGGGTAGGAGCGGCGCAAGCCGCGACCGCGCGCTTGCGGTCTCGCGGCGCATCGGTCAACCCAAACGGTTGCGCCATCGAACGCAGGCCACTCTTCGCCCAGGGCGATGAAACAAACCCAAAACCAACAAGGCCGCCCTGCGGCGGCCTCCCGATCGGATGCGACGAACGTCAGCCGTCACTACCGACTCACCACTTGTACCCCACCTTCGCATAAGCGAACGCACCGTTGAAACCGAACGGAGAATTGCCGCTGTAAGGCAATTGCCCGCTTTCGCTGTTGGCGTAGATCGACTCGTCCGGGTACTCGTTGAGCACGTTGTCGCCGCCGATGGTGAACTCCCAGCCGTCGATGGCATAGGTCGCGGCAAGGTCGAGGGTCCACTTCGCGCGATAGGTCTGGTCGCGTACGCCGCTGGGGTCGTCGTTGAAGGTGTGGAACTCGCCGTAACGGGTCGTGGTGGCGTCGAAGCGCCAGGGGCCGGTGGTCCAACTGCCGCCGAGGAACAACTTGTCGCGCGGCGCGCCCTGGGTGATGCGGCCCTGTTCGACGCGGCCGATGCGCTGCAGGTTGAGGCCGCCGGCGGTGAGTTCGGGCGGGTTGGCGGCGATGCGCTCCAGGGTGGTCTTGTTGCGGTTGTAGCCGGCGGTCAGGTCGATCGCGCCGGCGGCGAGCGTCCAGCGGTAGCTGCCGACGATGTCGATGCCGCGGGTGCGGGTATCGACGGCGTTGGTGAAGTAACGGCCGCCGGTGATGCCGCGGTGCCCGCGCGCTTCGAGGAAGCTCGCCACCGCCGGGCCGCGCAGGTTTTCCGAGAGAATGATGCGGTCGTCGATGTCGATCTGGTAGGCGTCGACGGTGATGTACAGCGATTCGACCGGCTGCAGGACCAGGCCCAGGCCGATGTTGGTCGACTCCTCGGCCTTGAGCGGTTCGGCGCCGAGCGCGATCGCGGCCGGGTCGTCGACGGCGAAGGTACGGACCTGGAACGGGGTCGGGTCGCCGAGCACGATCACGGTCTGGGTCGATTGGTAGAACTGCTGCTGCAACGACGGTGCGCGGAAGCCGGTCGACAGGGTGCCGCGCAGCGCGACCTTGTCGGTGAAGGCGTAGCGCGCCGACAGCTTGCCCGAGGTGGTTTCGCCGAAGTCGCTGTAGCGCTCGTAGCGTGCGGCGGCGCCGAGCGAGAGCTTGTCGGTCACGTCGGCTTCGAGGTCGGCGTAGAACGAATGGCTGTTGCGGTTGCGGCGGCTGGCGTCCGAGGGTGTGAAGCCGGGGAACACCTGCGCGCCGGGCGCGCCGGGTTCGGGGCCGGCGACATACGAAGCCAGTTCGCCTGCGGACTGGTTGAACTTCTCGCCGCGCCACTCGCTGCCGAAGGCCACGGTCAGCGGGTACTTCAGCCAACCCACGTCGAAGGACTTGTTGAAGTCGGCGTTGAGCACGTTCTGGGTGACTTCGAGCGCGCCGATGTAGAAGTCGTGCGGCGAGGCCGCGCCGAGGGTGCGGTTGATGCTATTGCGCACGTCGAAGTCGAGCTGGTTCTGGCCGTAGTTGTAGCTTAGGTCGAGGTTCCAGCCGCCGGCGGTCTGGCCGCGCAGGCCGAGCACCAAGGCGCGGTCCTGGCTGACGTTGTCGATCTGCGGCAGGAAGCCGTCCGGATACACCGAGCGGATGTTGTTGGGGTTGCCGGGGGCGCGGAAATAGCCGTTGGAGATCGCGCGGCGGCGGCTGGCGGTGCCGAAGGAATAGAACTCGACGCCTTCGCTCGGGCTCCACTTTGCGTTGTAGGCCAGCGCGGTCTGGTCGATCTCCGGGTCGCCGTAGCGGTGCACGACCTTGCCGGGCGGATTGCTGGTCGGCGTGACCGTGCCCAGATAGGGACGGGCGCGGTCGGTGTTGTCGCTGTGGCCGCCCTGCGCCGACACATGCAGTGCGCCGTTTTCGCCGAGCTTGATGCCGGCGTCGCCGGAGAGCTGGTACTGCTTGCCGTCGCCGGCGCTGTGCTGGCCATAGCGCGCGGCGAGGCTGCCGCCTTCGCCGGAGCCCTTGAGCACGATGTTGACGACGCCGGCGATGGCGTCTGAGCCGTATTGCGCCGAGGCGCCGTCGCGCAGCACTTCGACGCGTTCGATCGCGGCGATCGGGATCGCGTTGAGGTCGACCGGCGAAGAGCCGCGGCCGATGCTGTCGTTGAGATTGATCAGCGAAGTCGTGTGGCGGCGCTTGCCGTTGACCAGCACCAACACCTGGTCGGGGGCCAGACCGCGCA
The DNA here is from genome assembly GCF_052078695.1 of Lysobacter sp. CA196. Taxonomy (NCBI): domain Bacteria; kingdom Pseudomonadati; phylum Pseudomonadota; class Gammaproteobacteria; order Lysobacterales; family Lysobacteraceae; genus Lysobacter; species Lysobacter sp. CA196. The sequence continues at coordinate 211,113 of NZ_JBQJIN010000002.1, forward strand.
ACTGCGCCGGGCGCACCGCGTCGGTGGCGTCGGTGATGGCCGGGCGCGGGAAATTCAGCGAGGGCAGGGCGCGCGCCAGGGCGGTGGCCAGCTCGACGGTGCCGGTCGCCTCCAGGGTCTGCGGGGTGATGATATCGATCGGCGCGGTGGACTCGGCGACGGTGCGGTCGCTGACCCGGGTGCCGGTGACGATCAGGGTGTCGAGGTTGGTCGGGTTGGCGGCGGCCGGGTCCGTGGCGGCCGGGGCTTCGCCGGTGGAGGCCTGCCCGTTAGCGGCCTGAGCCCAGACAGGCGAGGTGGCGAGAGCGATCGATACGGCAGTGCTGAGCAGGGACAGACGGCGGGACATGGGGACTCCGGGCGGTCGAACGGGGGACGTCAGGGCGAGCGAAGCCGCCACGGCCGGCGCGAGGGGCGCTTTGCCGCGGGAGGCGAGCTCGGTGACGCGTGGGGGCGGTCTGAGGCCGACGTCCCGATTATTCGACGGCCGCCCCGGCAGCGGCCGAACTTGTGTTCATGAGCAAATACCGATCAGTCATGCGACCATATCCGCATGATTTCTTTCCGTGATTTCGCCATGCGGCGTGGCGAACGCCTGCTGCTGTCCAACGTAGACCTGACCCTGCACGCCGGCTGGCGGGTGGGCGTGATCGGCCGTAACGGCACCGGCAAGTCCTCGCTGTTCGCAGCGATCCAGGGCGAGGTCGAGGCCGACCGCGGCGACATCGACGTGCCCAACCGCGTGCGCATCGCCAGCGTGGCCCAGGAAACCCCGGCCCTGGACGATGCCGCGCTGGACTTCGTGCTGTCCGGCGACGCCAACGTCTACAAGGTCATCGTCGACGAGCGCGAAGCGGTCGAGCGCGAGGACTGGGAAGCGGTCGCCGAAGCCCACCATCAGCTCGAAGAACTCGGCGGCTACGACGCCACCGCGCGCGCCGGCAAGCTGCTGCACGGTCTGGGTTTTTCCGCCGACACCCACGAACGCGCGGTCAAGGAGTTCTCCGGCGGCTGGCGCGTGCGCCTGAACCTGGCGCGCGCCCTGATGACGCCCTCGGACCTGCTGCTGCTCGACGAACCGACCAACCACTTGGATCTGGACGCGGTGCTGTGGCTGGAGCAGTGGCTGCTCAAATACCCGGGCACCTTGCTGCTGATCTCGCACGACCGCGAGTTCCTCGACGAGGTCACCACCCACACCCTGCATCTGCACGACGGCAAGGCCAAGCTCTACATCGGCGATTACACCTCGTTCGAGCGCCAGCGCGCCGAGCACCTGCGCCTGCAGCAGATCACCCACGAAAAGCAGCAGGCCGAACGCGCCCATCTGCAGAGCTTCATCGACCGCTTCAGCGCCAGCGCGGCCAAGGCCAAGCAAGCGCAGTCGCGAGTCAAGCGTCTGGCCAAGATGGTCGGCACCGAGGCGGTGCGGATGGAACGCGCGATGCGCATCGAGTTCCCGGCGCCGGCCAAGCTGCCGCACGCGCTACTGCGCTTGATCCATGCCGATTGCGGCTACGGCGATCACGTGGTGCTGGACGACGTCAGCTTCATCCTCGAAGCGGGCGATCGCATCGCCTTGCTTGGCCCCAACGGCGCCGGCAAGTCGACCCTGGTGAAGTCCTTGGTCGGCGAACTGGAGTTGCTGACCGGCGAACGCGGCGGCCATCCGGACCTGCGCATCGGTTACTTCGCCCAGCACACGGTCGAGTCGTTGCATGCCGGCGTCAGCCCGATCGATCACCTGGCCGAGATCGCACCGGGCGTGCCGACCCAGCAATTGCGCGACTTCCTCGGCAAGTGGAATTTCCCCGGCGACCGCGCCTTCGAATCGGTCGACGGTTTCTCCGGCGGCGAACGCGCGCGCCTGGCCCTGGCGATGATCGCCTGGCGCAAGCCGAACGTGCTGTTGCTCGACGAGCCGACCAACCACTTGGACCTGGACGTGCGCGAAGCGCTGGCCGAGGCCTTGTCGGATTTCGCCGGCGCGATCGTGCTGGTCTCGCACGACCGCCACCTGATCGGCCTGGTCTGCGAAACCTTCTGGCGCGTGGCCGACGGCGTGGCGCAGCCCTTCGACGGCGACCTCGACGCCTACGCGGTGTGGCTGCGTACCCGCGACAACAGTAACGACGGCAAGGGTGCGGCGGTGGCCAAGGCCGCCGCGCAGGCCAGTGCCGCGGCAGCGGCCAACAAGGGCACGCCGGTCGGCAAGGGCGGGCGCAAGGTCAACCCGGTCAAGCTGGCCGAGGCGGAAAAGCGCGTAGCCGAGCTGGAATCCAAGTTGCACACCCTGGACATGGACCTGGCCGACCCGACCAAGTACGCCGGCGGCGGCGACAACGCGGCCGAGTTGGCCAAGCAGCGCGAAAAGGTCGCGGCGGAGTTGGCCAGGGCCGAGGCGGAGTGGATGGCGTTGTACGACGCGGCTTGAGGTCGTGCGTCGTCGCTCCGGCGGCGTTGTTTTTCCGTAGGAGCGGCGTGAGCCGCGACCGCGGGACGCGCAGAGTCCGCAACGCCTTCGTTATTGATCGGGGGCGTTAGCTGTCGCAAGGGTAGGAGCGGCGCAAGCCGCGACATCGTTGCGACGGTCTCGTGGCGTGACGCTCACCTAAGATCAAGATCAAACGCCAAAAGCTTCCGCCACTGAAGCGGCGGGTTACTTTCTTTTGTCTAAAGCAACAAAAGAAAGCTAACCAAAGAAGTTGCTTCTTTTTGAATCACGGGCCCGCACGATCGGTGCCTCCGCGGGGACTTTTCATACGGGACTTCCTTGTCCCGATGAAAAACGGCGCGCATCCCTGCGCGCCGCCCTCCGGGTCTTCGATGGCCTTCGTGAGTGCGTGGCGACGCAAAGCCAAAGCTACAGCAGGCAATGGGGAATCCAGCGCGGCGACGCCATCCCCTGTAGGAGCGGCGTAAGCCGCGACCACGGGACGCGTGGAGGCAACAACGCCTATGTCATCCGTCGAAGCGGCGTGCTCTCGCCGGGGTAGGAGCGGCGCAAGCCGCGACCGCGGATCTGCGGCTGGCTGCGCGGATGAGGGGGGGCGTGGTCGCGGCTTGCGCCGCTCCTACCCAAGAGCAGCGACGACCGTTGTTGTTGCTGTGGCCGGAGCGAACCCGCCGGGGGGCGGAAAGGCGCTCGATCCGGTCCCGATCGGAGGCCGCCGCGCTTGCATCGGCCCGATCCGCCCCCACACTGCCAGTCCGTCGTCCCGAACTACAGTCACCGCCAATGCCTATCTACGCCTTCCAGTGCAGCGCCTGCGGCCACGCCTTCGACCGTCTGCAGAAGCTCTCCGACGCCGACCCCACCGTCTGCCCCGAGTGCGGCGCCGAGAAAGTGGGGCGCCAGCTGACCGCGCCGCAGTTCCGCCTGGCCGGCGGCGGCTGGTACGAGACCGATTTCAAGAAGGACGGCGACAAGAAACGCAATCTGGCCGGCGAGGGCAGCTCGGGCGGTGCGTCTTCGGGCTCGACCGGGCCCGGAGGCGACAGCAAGCCGGCCGAGAAGAAGCCCGAGGCCAAACCCGAAAAGAAGGCCGATGCCGCCGCGGCGAGCAAGCCGGCGACCGGCGGCGGAGCGGGCTGAGGCCCGCGATTCCCGGTCTGGATCGGATCGTGCTGGGGCGCCGTGAGGCGCCCCAGCGCGTTTTCAGGGTTGCTTCGTGCTCGCTGGATGCTTGTTGCGCGGAACGGCGACGAAGCGCCGTGGGTGGCTTCACGATCGTGGGCCGGCCTTGATCTCACTCTTCGCCGCTTGGATCGTCATCCCCGCGAAGGCGGGGATCCAGGGCTCCAACGCGACATGGTCCGACGTCCGTGGGCTCCGCCTTCGTGAAGGACGAACGGGGCGAGACCTCGGCAGGAAGCGCCTGACCGAGCGCGGGGACGCTGCAGCGGCCCGATAGGGAATCGAACGGAAAGGCAGGCGTCAAAACCAGTTGTGGCTGCGATACCAGGCGACGGTATCGGCCACGGTTTGTTCGAGCGGCCTGAACTCCAGTGCGAGTTCGCGTTCGCTCTTGGCGTGATCGAAGTGGCTGCGTCCGGCTTCCTTGAGCATCAGCCGCACCGTGGCCAGGCTGAGCAGGATGGGCCGGCCGCTGATACGCGCATAGATTTCCTGCGCTGCCGCCAGGGCGTACAGGAGCGGTATGGGCAAGTCGCGCGTCGGCGTTTTGACGTTCGCGATCTTGCCTAGCACGGGGACGAGTTCCCGCATCGTCATATGCCGGCCCGCAGCCAGATACCGCTCTGCGCGTTTGCCGTGCATCGCCGCTGCGATATGGGCCTGAGCTACGTCGCGTGCGTCGACCACGGAAAAGCTGCCGGGCACCAGCCCGGGTAATTTACCCAGCGCCACATCGTTGACGAATTGCCCCGACGAAGTGGGGCCGATATCGGCCGGCCCCCACATCCATCCGGGCAGCACCAGGCTCGCATGCATGTCCGGGTGCAGCGCCAGAAAGTGCAGCACGGTTTGATCGGCCAATATCTTGCTGCGGTAGTAGTCGTCGGCATCGCCCAGCTCGCGCAGGCAGGTCTCGTCGATCGGCGTGCCCGGGGCGCCATTGAGCACGCCGATCGACGAAGTCTGGACGAACCGGCGGATACCGGCGGCGTAAGCGTGTTCGATCAGCGATTCGGTCCCGTCCACGTTGATGCGCTTGAGCTCTTTCCAGTGGCTGCCGCCCTTGTAGTTGTCGCGAAAGAAAGCCGCGGTGTGGAACACGACATCGCGGCCTTGCAGTGCGGCGGCGAAGGCGGGCACATCGGCCATGTCGCCCAGGACGAGCTCGACCCCCGCCAAACCGGCGAATTGCTGCTGGCCCTTGGCCAAGGAGCGGACCAGCGCCCTGACCTGGAAGCCCTGCCGGATCAGCTCGCGCACGAGGTTGTTGCCTAGCAGGCCGGTCGCGCCGGTGACGAACGCAGACTTCAGCTGTGGAGTACTTTGCATGGCAAATGAATTTCAAAGTTCGATTGAAATTTAATTTGACCAGGATGGCCTTAGATGTCAAGTGATATCTGAGTTGCATGTCGTATCGAGTTCGTGTGATCTTTATCGCCATGAGCGAACCCACGCCCAAAAAGCGGCTGAGCCGCGAGGAAAGCCAGGCGCAGACCCGCGCGCGCCTGATCGAAACCGCGCAGCAGCTGTTTGTCGCGAACGGCTATGGAGGCACGTCGATCCGCGATATCGCCGACCGGGCGGGTTACTCGCAGGGGGCCTTCTACTCGAACTTCGCCAGCAAGGAGGAGGTTCTGCTGGAGTTGCTGCGAGGGCACATGGAGGCCGAGGCCGCGCAACTTTCCGAGCTCATGGACAGCGACGGGCGCACGCCCGAACGGATATTCGGCGAGCTGGAGTCTTGGGCCGCCACCCTCAACCGCGATGCCAGCTGGTGCGTGCTGTCGATCGAGCTTCAGCTGCACGCCAATCGCAGCCCGACGTTCGCGGTCAAGTACCAGCGTGTCTGGGATGCGCACCGGGCCGGGCTCGGCCGTGTGATCGGCAAGTTATTCGCCACACTCGGGCGCAGGCCGCCGACCGAAACCGAGGAACTGGCCGCGGCCTTCATGGCGTTGGCTCATGGCTTGGCGCTGCAAGGCACGGGGGCCGGGCCCGATCCGTCGGGACGGTTGATCCTGCTGTTTCTGCGGGGGCTGATCGCGAACGCCGAATCGGTCGGCACCGCGTCCGCCGCCGGACCGGATCGCGAATGATCCGGCTGCGCTGGGAGTCGTGCGGCGCGGTAAGCGCAACCGTTCCAGGGCTGCAGGATGGAATCGAACCGCCGCCCCGGGGATTTTGAGTCCCTCGCTCCGGCGAACGCATGCCGTTCCCCGCCGTGCACTAGAATGCGCAGTCCCGGCTACGGCCGGCGAGGTGTTTCCGGTCCGGCGCCCGCGCCGCGGCCCGGCCCAGGCCCCTCCTGCGACAAACCCCCACGATCCAGCGTTCGACCAATCGGAGTTTCCATGCGTACCCATTTCTGCGGCCTCGTCGACGAGGCGCTGATCGGCCAGACCGTCACCCTGTGCGGCTGGGTCAACACCAATCGCGTCCAGAGCCACGTGGTGTTCACCGATCTGCGCGATCACGAGGGCGTGGTCCAGATCGTCGTCGACTCCGATACCGCCGAGCTGTTCAAGGCCGCGGGCGATCTGAGCGTGGAGAGCTGCGTGCGCGTGACCGGCACGGTGCGCGCGCGCCAGGCCGCCAACGAAAAGATCCGCAGCGGCAAGGTCGAAGTGCTGGCGGCGACGATCGAAGTGCTGAACAAGGCCGAGCCTCTGCCGTTCCACGCCCATGAGAACGCCGGCGAAGAAACCCGCCTGACCTATCGCTACCTCGACCTGCGCCGCCCCGAGATGCAGAAGATGATGCGCACGCGCATCCGCCTGGTGCAGTCGCTGCGCCGTTGGCTCGATGCGCGCGGCTTCCAGGACATCGAAACCCCGATCCTGACCAAGGCCACGCCGGAAGGCGCGCGCGACTTCCTGGTGCCGGCGCGCATGCATCCGGGCGAGTTCTACGCTTTGCCGCAGTCGCCGCAGCTGTTCAAGCAGATCCTGATGGTGGCCGGCTTCGACCGTTACTACCAGATCGCCCGCTGCTTCCGCGACGAAGCCCTGCGCGCCGACCGCCAGCTCGAATTCACCCAGCTCGACATGGAGTTCGCCTGGGTCTCCGAGCGCGACGTGCAGGACACCGTCGAGGACATGATCCGGGTGGTGTTCAAGGAAACCATCGAGGTCGAACTCGACGCGCAGTTCCCGCGCATGACCTATGCCGAAGCCATGCGCCGCTACGGTTCCGACAAGCCCGACCTGCGCATCGACCTGGAATTCGTCGATATCGCCGAGCTGGTCAAGCAGTGCGAGTTCAAGGTCTTCACCGACTGGGCCAACCATGCCGACGGCCGCGTCGTCGCCTTGCGCGCACCCGGCGCGGCCGGCTGGTCGCGCAAGCAGATCGACGAGTGCGGCGCACACGCGGCGAAGTACGGCGCCAAGGGCCTGGCCTGGATGAAGATCGAAGACGCGTCGAAGGGCCGCGACGGCGTCAACTCGCCGATCGCCAAGTTCCTCGACGACGCGACCCTGGCCAAGATCGTCGCAGTCAGCGGCGCCCAGAGCGGCGACGCGATCTTCTTCGGCGCGGCCGACTACAAGACCGCCAGCGATTTCATGGGCGCGTTGCGCCTCAAGCTCGGCAAGGACCTCGGCCTGGTCGCCGACGGCTGGAAGCCGCTGTGGGTCACCGACTTCCCGATGTTCGAGTGGGACGAGGAAGCGCAGCGCTACGTCGCCCTGCATCACCCCTTCACCGCGCCCGCGGTCGACGACATCGCCGACTTGCGCGCGAATGCGAAGACTGCGGTGTCGCGCGGCTACGACATGGTGCTCAACGGCAACGAGATCGGCGGCGGTTCGATCCGCATCCATCGTCCGCAGATGCAGTCGGCGGTGTTCGACCTGCTCGGCATCGGCGCGGAAGAGGCCGAGGCCAAGTTCGGCTTCCTGCTCGACGCGCTCAAGTACGGCGCGCCGCCGCACGGCGGCATCGCCTTCGGCATCGACCGCATCGCCGCGCTGATGGGGGGCACCGAATCGATCCGCGACGTCATCGCCTTCCCGAAGACCACCACCGCGCAGTGTCTGATGACCGGCGCGCCGTCGCCGATCCCGGACGCGCAACTGGCCGAAGTGCACGTGATGGTGCGCCCGAAGAAAGACCCGGCCTGATCGAGTCGCAGGGCCGGGCTCGATGAGTCCGGTCGCTCGGGGCCGCCCGGGCGGTGCGCGGATCGCGCGCCGTTGTGGGTGGCAGGGCTCGGCGCCGTCCGTCCGTGGGAACGCTCCTGCCGGGCGCTGCTCGGCCCGGTTCGACTCAGTCAGTTCGCATGCGTTGCCGTTGCATCGTTACCGTCCGCTTACATCGCGAGGCCTTATGACGAACGCCGCACCGAAATTTTCCATCCGCCGCGCCGGCGTCGACGATGCGCCCCTCGTCGCCGACATCGCCACGCGCACCTTCGTCGAAACCTTCGGTCATCTGTATCCGCCGGAGGATCTGCAGGCGTTTGTGCTCGACAGCTATTCGGTCGAGAAACAGACCGTGATCCTGTCGCATCCGGATTACGCGATCTTCCTGCTGGAACGCGACGGTGCGGCGGTGGGCCACGCCGCGGCCGGACCGTGTGGCCTGCCGCATCCGGACGTGGCCGCGGGCGATGGCGAACTCAAGCGTCTGTACGTGCTGCGCGAAGCGCAGAACGGCGGTTGGGGCGCGCGCCTGTTCGACACCGTGCTGGAGTGGCTGCAGCGCGACGGCCCGCGCACCCTGTGGATCGGCGTGTGGTCGGAGAATTTCGGCGCGCAGCGGTTCTATGGTCGTTATGGCTTCGAGCAGGTCGGGCATTACGACTTCATCGTCGGCGATACGCGGGACCATGAATTCATTCTGCGGCGCGATGCGGTGGTTTCGGGGTGATGTGAGGCTGCGAAGCCTGTTGCCATTGTTATTGCCGTTGCCGTTGCCGTTGCCGTTGCCGTTGTCGTCGTCTTCGTTTTCGCCGTTGCCGTTGTCGTTGCTTTCGCCTTTGTTGTGCGGGGCCTAAGCCTCGCGAAGGCAATAGAAGACCCGAAGGGCGGCCCGCAGGGATGCGGGCCGTTTTTCATCGGGACAGGGATGTCCCGTATGAAAAATCCCTGCGTCGGCATCGAGCATGCGGGCCTGTGATTCAAAGAAAAGCATTTTTCTTTGGTTACCTTTCTTTTGTTGCTTATGACAAAAGAAAGTAACCCGCCGCTTTAGTGGCGGAAGCTTTTGGCGTTTGATCTAGACCTGGATCTAGACCTGGATCTAGACCTGGATCTAGACCTGGATCTAGACCTGGATCTAGACCTTGCTTGAGCGAGACGCCGCAAGACCGACGCAGCACGGTCGCGGCTTGCGCCGCTCCTACCCTGACGGGCTGCGGCCGGCATCGGCGCGAGATTGCGGCACCGTGGTCGCGACTTATGACCGAAGGAAATCCCGTGGGACGTCGCTTCTACAGGGGAAGCATCACGATGCTCCCTTCTTCAAGCAAGAGCAGAGCTTCCGTCCGCTAACGCGGCCGGGTTACTTTCTTTTGCTAAGCCCAAAAGTCCCACAGGGAGTTCCTTCGGTCAAAGCTAACCAAAGAAAAGGGCTCTCCTTGCAAGGGCACAAGCCCGCACGATCGACGCCGACGCAGGGATGCTCCAGACAGGCCATCCATGGCCTGCTTGCGCACGGCCCGCATCCATGCGGGCCGCCCTACGGGTCTTCTCTTGACCGGCAAAGCGGCAAAGCGGCAAAGCAGCAAAGCAGATCAAAATCTCGGCAACGGCAACGGCAACGGCAACGGCAGCCGAGGCCGGGTCCGCTCTAGGGTAGGAGCGGCGCAAGCCGCGACCGCGGCGCTTCACCTCGCTGCGCCGGTGCCAATACATGCATGCCGGAAATCGACAACCACCCAAACAAAACAGCCTCCCCCGCCGAAGCAGAGAAGGCCGTATCAGAAACGCAGATGTTCTCAGCGTTGATCGAGCAATACGTTCAACGTGGTCGCGTCGAGCGCACCCTGTTTCTGGCCGAGCTTGAGCAGCATCGTTTCCAGGTCGCCGGCGGCGACCGAGCTGCGGGTGGTCGCGGTCGCGGCTTTCATCGCGGTGGCCGGTGCGGTGTCGATGCGCACTTGCTGGCCCTTGATCAGCAGCGGTTGCGGCTTGGCCTTGGCCGACGAGCCGCCGACGTGTTCGAGCAGGATGCCGTTGTAGCCGAGCACCGGTTCGGTCGCGGCGCCGGTTTTCGCCGGGGCGGCGAGGGCGTCGGCAAGGCGGGTCTCGATCGCGCGCAAGGCGGCCGGGTCGGTCACGGTCACCACCGGGTTCGGGCGGCCCGAATACACCAGGTAGGTGATCTGCAGGCCCGGTGCTTCGGCGGCGAGGGCGAAGGCCGGCGCGGCCAACAGGACCAGGCCGGTCAGCAGGGTTTTCAGCGAAAGCTTGGTCATGGCGATTCCCCGGGTGGGCGCAGGCTTAGTTGACTTGTTCATGGCCGGTGCCCTCCACGCTGTCGGACCAGACCCGGAAGAAACCGCAGAAATCGGTGTAGGCGCCGCGGTTGGCGGTGCGCGGGTCGGTGATTTCGTTGCCGGAATTGTCGCGGTTGGTGGCGGAGGTCTGGCCGGGCTTGTGGGTCCACTTGCCGTTGGCGTCGCGGCGGTACCAGTGATAGTCGTAATTAGGTCCGACCACCAGTGCGGCGATGTTCTTGTAGCTGGAGGCGTTGATGTCGGCGACCGGTTCCAGGCCGTCGCGGACCGCGGCGGCGTGCACGGCGGCGCAGCTGATCGAGCTGTACATCGAGCCGGCGGCGCGGCCGGGCTGGGCGAAGGTGTTGGTGGCCTTGCTGTTGGCGTAGTTGTAGCAGTTGTTGTAACGCTTGCGGGTGGCGTCGTCGTTCCAGTAGGTGGGCTGGAAGGTGGTGCGGCCCGGCGCCATCAGGTCGCCGAGGCCGCCGCTCGTGTCGGCCGGGATCGCGCGGTTGTAGACCAGCACTTCGTCGGCGCGGTCGTTGAATCGATAGGACGCGGTGTCCTTGTGTCCGCCGATCAGGAACGGCCGGTCGCTATTGTCGATATTGGCCGCGATCGGCGTCGGCTGGGCGGTGGTGCGGCGGCCGTCGATGTAGAACGAGATGGTGTTCGGCGCGGTGCTGCGGTTGACCACCGCGGCGATGTGGTGCCAACGGTTCGGCGCCAAGGCCAGGCTGCCGTCGGAGACGTAGTTGGCCCAGGTGCTGCCGTCGTTGAGTTGCAGCAGCACGTTGCGGCCCTGGTCGACGCCGAACGAATAGCCGCGGCCGACGCCGCTGGCGCGGTTCTCGATCAGGGTCTTGACGATCGACGAGCCCGGGCTGGCCATGCGCACCCACGCGGCGAGGGTAAAGCTGCCGGTGCCGAAGTTGAGGTTCGACGAATTGGGCACCTCGACGTACTTGCCGGCGCTGAAGTCGGCGCCGGCGTTGAGCCAGCCGTAGCTCGACGCGGCGCCGCCCACGACCAAGCCGTTGCGTGCGAAGCCGCTGCTGTCGTAGGCGGTGTTGCCGGACAACTCCAGATGCCATTCGCCGACCAGGCCTTGGGTGACCCGCGGCGGCGCCGCGTGCGCGGCGAGGCAGGGCGCGAGCGCGACGCTCAACGCCAGGAACCATGACGATCGTTTCATACCGACTCCCTGGTGATTGGCCCCGATGGGCGTCGGGGAATCTAGGGGCAGGTCAAGGCCGCGAACGTGACTGCGCCCGCGGATCGCGCGGGCGCAGGCGTATGGAGCGAGGGCGCTCGCGCGCTTATGTGAGCGGCGCCGGGTCCGTTCCGGACCCCGGGCGTGAATGCCTTCGCGACGGCTCGTTGAAGGGCGGGCCGGCGCCCCGGGGTAGAACGCCGGCCCGCTCGTTCAAAGGTCGGCCGCCGCCGCGGCGACGGTCACCGTCCCCAAGTTCAATCGGCCGGCGCCGTCGCGACCGGTGTTCTGCGGCTTGATCGCCGGGCGGCCGGGCCAACTGTCGGCGATCGCCAGGCGCAGCGAATAACTGCCTGGTGCGAGCATGGCCGGTACTTGCGCAGTGGCGTCGACCAATGCCGGCACCGAGTTCGGCAACAACGCGTTCAAGGGATAGTCGAAGGCGGCCTTGGCGCGGGTCGTGCCGCCGGCATCGACCCAATGCAGTTCGGTCTGGTAGACCTGATACAGCGGCGCGGAACCTGTGTTCTCGACGCTCAGCTTGACCGGGATGGCCGCGCCGGCCTGCATGGCGTCGGGCCAGTTGACCTGGCGCACGGTGAACTCGTAGCCGAGCGCGCGCTTGACCTTGAGCATGTTGGTCTTGAACGTCGTCGGCTTGCCCGACGGATTGACCTCATGCTGGCCGGCCGGGCCGAGCCAGGTGAAGTGGTATTCGCGCAGCAGGGTCAGGATGTCGTTGGTGCGCCCGGTCCAGGTCGCCTTCTGGCCGTTGTTCGGGCTTTCGCCGCCGATCGGGTTGAATTTCCAGTTGCCGCGCGCGACGGTGGCGTCGTTGCGGAAGCCCCATTCCAGGTTGTGCCAGCCGCTGTCGTCGCACTCGGGCAGCTTGGTAGCGAACTTGTTGCACATCGCGGTGAACGACGGGAAGTAGTCCTCGCTGAAACCGAAGTTCGTACCGCCGACGTCGGACTGGCGCGCGTAGCGGCTGTGCACCGGCGTTTGCTGGAACGCGGCGGCGTAGGCATCGCGCACCACGCTGCGGGTGGTCGCATCGGGTTCCCAACTGTCGCAGCCGGCGGTGTGCCACTCGCCCCAGAAACCGAGCAGGCCGACGTGCACCGCGGTGATGCGCGGGTCGCCGTCGTAGCGGCGTCCGAACGCCTGCACGAACTGCACTAACTGCTGGCGCATCGCCGGGGTGTTGTAGATCGGCGCGCGGCCGGGGCCGACGTCGTCGCACTGGGTCTGGCTGTAATTGTGGAACTGGATGCCGACCGGCGCCAGTTCGAGGAACTTCGGATACGCGCGCAGCGGCTCGGCTTCGTTGCGGTAGAAGTAGCCGATGTTGTTGGCCACGCTGTCGGGATAGTCGGCGACCGGACGCAGCACGAAGGTGGCGTTGGGGTCCTCGTCGAGAATCGGCTTCAGGTGGTTCGTTTCGAACTTGTCCCAATCGAACTGTTCGTCGGCGCTTTCGATTTCGCGCCACGGGACGTAGATCTGATAGATCGACGCGCCGTAGTGGTTGTCGGGCAGGCCGCCGTCGGCGGCGACGGTGCTGCCCCAAAGCAGGAAGCCGCGATGCGGGTTGGACAGATCGTTGTTGCTTTGGGTGGGGTGAAGCTCGCCTGCGGCTGCGGGCGCTGCTGGAAACATCGCGACCGCGGCGAGCAACGCCGATGCCAGGACATTGACGACGGGCAAAGCGGGGTGCCGCAGGTTCATACGGGCTTCCGAGAGCGGGGGGAGGTGCGGCGAATCCTGGGGGCTGTGAAGACGCGCAGGATTAGCTCGCCGTCACACTCTGGCGGCGATCATGTTTTTATCTTCGACTTTGTCGAGACCGGTCGCGGTTTCGATATTGGATATGTTTGGATTTGTATTGACTGGTTTCAATTGCTACGAATCCGTCGCACTCGCAGCCGGCGCAGCGCACGGGTCGGCTGGCATCGGCTGGCGTCGGCATCTTCGAACTGTGATGACCGGCGGTGTCCGGTGAACATTCGTGGTGGCGCTCTGGCTTAGCCTGCAGGCGCGGACATGCAGTCCGCGGCACCTACAAGGAGAGGTCAGATGCTTCGTACACGGAAAGCGATATTCACGGCAGCGTTGTTGTTGGGATTGGTCGCGGTAGCGGGCTCGGCGTTCGCGCGCTACCCGATCCTCGGCGTCGAATGGGCGGAGTGGACCCGCTACGACAGCAGCGGCAACGCCATCGGCGGCGGCCGCATCGAATGCGACGGTTCGATACAGACCTGGGGCACGTCCGGCGCGCCGACCGGTTTGACCTTGCACCGCTGCTGATCGGCCCGGTGCCGCCGCGCAGCTCTCGCGTTGCGCGGCGGCATCGCTGAATGCCGTCTGGCCCCTAACCGCGCGGTGCTCGCCGCGCGCTTGGATTCGCCGCCGGCGGCGGCCATATTCGCGGCATGGACAGCCGCACCGACACGGACCCCCGCAGCTCCCCCGAACGCGCCGCCAAGCCGCGAGGCCCGCGCCGGGTGCTGTTGCTGCACGGCATCTGGATGCCCGGGGCGTCGATGGCCTGGCTCGGCGCGCGCCTGAGCGCGGCCGGCTTCGAACCCGAGGTCTTCGGCTATGCCGGCGCCGCTGCCGGTCCGGAGGCCTCGATCGCACGCCTGATGGCACGCCTCGATACCCCCTGCCATGTGCTGGCGCACAGCCTCGGCGGCCTGATCGTGCTCGACGCCCTGCGCGAGCAGCCGCAGTTGCCGGTGCGGCGCGTGGTCTGCCTGGGCACGCCCCTGTGCGGCAGCGCCGCCGCCGGCGGCCTGGCCCGCAAGGCCTGGAGCGCCGCGGTGCTCGGCCGCGCCGCCGAGGTGCTGCAACGCGGTTGCCCGCCCTGGCAGGGCGCGGCCCAGGTCGGCCTGATCGCCGGCCGCACCCCGCATGGGCTGGGGCGCTTCTTCGGTCGTTTCGAGGGCGAAAACGACGGCACGGTGGCGGTCGCCGAGACTCGTTTGCCAGGCCTGCGCGACCATGCGGTCATCGACGCCAGCCACAGCGGCCTGCTGTTCTCGGCGCAGGCCGCGTGCCTGGCCGAGGCCTTCTTCCGTCGCGGCCGGTTTGGCGATTGAGCGGGGCGACTAAGCGGGCGGCCGAGCCGGGCGGGGCGTCGTAACGGGCCGAAGTGGGCCAAAGCGGACCGAAACCGGGCCGATCGCCGACGGTTGTCGTCCGGACCGCCGGTGGGCGGGCACGATCGAGTAAAATCGCCGGCTTGTTCAGACAACACGTCCGGTTATTGCCATGGGTAGAGGTCCGTCGATTGAGGCACGCAAGAACGCCGAGGATGCGCGGCGCGGCAAGATCTTCACCAAGATCATCCGCGAGATCAGCGTAGCGGCGCGTTCGGGCGGCGGCGATCCCAACAGCAATCCGCGCCTGCGCAGCGCCATCGACAAGGGCTTGTCGGCGAACATGACCAAGGACGTCATCGAGCGCGCGATCAAGAAGGCGACCGGTGCGCTGGAAGGTGTGGAATACGAGGAAATCCGCTACGAGGGCTATGCCCCGGGCGGGGTGGCGGTGATCGTCGACTGCCTCACCGACAACAAGGTCCGCACCGTCGCCGACGTGCGCCATGCCTTCGGCAAGTTCGGCGGCAACCTAGGCACCGACGGCTCGGTGTCCTTCATGTTCGCCAAGCGCGGCGTGCTGTGGTTCGAAGCCGGCGCCGACGAGGAGCGCATCACCGAGGTCGCCATCGAAGCCGGCGCCGACGACGTGGTGGTCTACCCGGAAGACGGCTCGATCGACGTGCTGACCAGCGCCGAGGCGTTCGCCGAGGTCAAGGCCGCGATGGACGCCGCCGGCCTGGTCGCCGGCCAGGCCGAGGTCACCCTGCGTGCCGACAACAACATCGCCGTGACCGGCGAGATCGCGCAGCAGGTGGTCAAGCTGCTGAACTGGCTGGAAGACATCGACGACGTCCAGAACGTCTATTCGAACGCCGATCTGGACGAGGACGCTTACGCATAACGCGTAAGCTGTCGCTGTGACCAGAATCCTAGGAATCGACCCCGGTTCGCAGCGGACCGGCCTCGGCGTGATCGACGTCGCGGCCGACGGACGCTGCGTGTACGTGCATGCGCAGGCGCTCAAGCTGCTCGACGCCGAGGATTTCCCCTCGCGCCTGGGCCTGCTGTGCGAAGGCCTGGAGGCGGTGCTCGACGAGTACCGGCCCGACCAGGTCGCGATCGAGACCGTCTTCATGGACAAGTCGGCGACCTCCGCGCTGAAGCTCGGCCATGCCCGCGGCGCCGCCCTGGCGACCGTGGTGCGTCGGCGTATCCCCATCAGCGAGTACGCGCCGCGCCTGATCAAGCAGTCGCTGGTGGGCCGCGGCGCGGCCGACAAGCAGCAGGTCCAGCACATGGTGCGGCTGTTGCTGAATCTTCCCGAAGTGAAGCTGCAGGCCGACGCCGCCGACGCGCTTGCGGTGGCCCTGACCCATGCCCACATGAGTGCTACGGCGCTGCGTACCGGCATCGCCACCCACCAGTTGCGCAGGCGCGGGGCGTGAATCCGGCCCGTGCCACAGGCCCGGCGGCGCGCGGGGTAGGGACCTGCGCACGCGCTCGCGTTCCGTCCGATGCGCCGTCTTCGTCTTCGTATCGTCTCAGCCCGCTTCGCGCCCGACCGGTTCGCCGGTGCGCGTGGCCGGCCGTATCTGGAGCTTCACAGTGATCGGTCGTCTCAGAGGCACCCTGATCCACAAGCAGCCGCCGTGGCTGATCGTGGACGTCAACGGCGTCGGTTACGAGCTCGAGGCGCCCATGAGCACGTTCTACGACCTGCCCGAACTCGGTCGCGAAGTGTCCTTGTTCACACACTATGCGCAGAAGGAAGACAGCGTTTCGCTGTACGGCTTCCTGCGCGAGGCCGAACGGCGCCTGTTCCGCGACGTGCAGCGAGTCAGCGGCATCGGCGCCAAGATCGCCCTGGCGGTGCTGTCGGGCGTGCCGGTCGAGGAATTCGCGCGCCTGGTCCAGGTCGGCGACGTCACTGCGCTGACCCGCATCCCCGGCATCGGCAAGAAGACCGCCGAGCGCATGGTCGTCGAGCTGCGCGACCGCGCCGCCGACCTGGCCGGCCTCGGCGCGCCTACCCTCGGCTCCAGTGGGATTCCCGCCGATCCGCAGAGCGAAGCCACCATCGCCCTGCAGCAACTGGGCTACAAACCGGCTGAGGCCGCGCGCATGGCGCGCGAGGCCACCGCCGCCGGCGACGATGCAGCCGCCATCATCCGCAAAGCGCTAAAGTCCGCGCTTCGTTGAGCCAAGGCGGGTTACCGCCACGGAACTACGCGACATGTCCTCCACTGTTCCCTCCTCCCAAGGCAAGCACGCTCACGGCCAGTCGGCCGCGAACGGGCACGACTCAGGCCATCACGGCTCCAAGAAGGGGCTGCCCGGCCTGGTCGTAGGCGCGATTGGGGTGGTCTTCGGCGACATCGGCACCAGCCCGCTGTACACGCTGAAAGAGGCGTTTTCGCCGCATTTCGGCCTGACCGGCAACCACGACACGGTGCTCGGCATCCTGTCGCTGGTGTTCTGGGCGTTGATGATCGTGGTCACCCTGAAATACGTGACCATCATCATGCGCGCCGATAACGAGGGCGAAGGCGGGATCATGGCGCTGATGACCCTGGCCCAGCGCACCCTGGCCAAAGGCGGGCGTTCGGCCTATGTGGTCGGCATCCTCGGCATCTTCGGCGCCTCGCTGTTCTTCGGCGACAGCGTCATTACCCCGGCGATCTCGGTGCTCGGCGCGGTCGAAGGCCTGGAGGTCGCCGCCCCCGGCCTGCATCGCTTCATCGTGCCGATCACCGTGGTGATCCTGGTGATGGTGTTCCTGGCCCAGCGCTTCGGCACCGAGAAGGTCGGCAAGGTGTTCGGGCCGATCACCATGCTGTGGTTCGTCTCGCTGGCCGCCATCGGCATCTACAACATCGTCCAGGCGCCGGAAGTGTTCAAGGCGCTGGACCCGCGCTGGGGCATGCGCTTCTTCATCGAGCACGGCTCGCATTCGGTGCTGATCCTCGGCGCGGTGGTGCTGGCCGTCACCGGCGGCGAAGCGCTGTACGCCGACATGGGCCACTTCGGTGCGCGCCCGATCCGCTACGCCTGGTACACCATGGTGCTGCCCTGCCTGATGCTGAATTACCTCGGCCAGGGCGCGTTCGTGCTGCACCACCCGGAAGCGGTCAAGAATCCGTTCTTCGAGGCGGTGCCGGCCTGGGGCCTGTATCCGATGATCGTGCTGGCGACGATGGCGGCGGTGATCGCCTCGCAGGCCGTCATCACCGGCGCCTATTCGGTCGCGCGCCAGGCCATGCAACTGGGCTACATCCCGCGCATGCAGATCAAGCACACCTCCAGCGACACCATCGGCCAGATCTACGTGCCGTACATCAACTGGATTCTGGCGATCACCGTCATCACCGTGGTGCTGGCGTTCCGCAGCTCGACCGCGCTGGCGACCGCTTACGGCATTTCGGTCTCGGCGACGATGCTGATCGACACCTTGTTGCTGGCCCTGGTCGCGCGCGCGCTGTGGCCGCGCTGGCGCACGTGGGTGCTGCCGCTGTGCGTGGTGTTCTTCGTGGTCGATGTCGGCTTCGTCATCGCCAACGGCGCCAAGTTCTTCCAGGGCGCCTGGTTCCCGGTCGTGTTGGGCCTGGTGGTGTTCACCCTGCTGCGCACCTGGCGCCGCGGCCGCGAACTGCTGCACGAGGAAGTGCGCAAGGAAGGCATCCAGCTCGGCAGCTTCCTGCCCGGCCTGATGCTGGCGCCGCCGGTGCGCGTGCCCGGCACCGCGATCTTCATGACCGCCGACAAGGGCGTGGTGCCGCATGCCTTGCTGCACAACCTCAAGCACAACAAAGTGCTGCACGAGCGCAACGTGTTTTTGACCGTGGAAACGCTGGGCATTCCGTACGCGCCGCGCGAGAAGCGCCTGAAGATCGAGGCGATCGGCAACGACTTCTATCGCGTGCTGATCCGCTTCGGTTTCATGGAAATGCCCGACGTGCCGCTGGCGCTGATGCGCTCGTGCGACGCCGGCGGCATCTATTTCGACCCGATGGACACCACCTATTTCGCCAGCCGCGAAACCGTGGTCGCCAGCCGTCACCGCGGCATGCCGATCTGGCGCGACCGCCTGTTCGCCTTCATGCACCGCAACGCGGCGCCTGCGACCGGCTTCTTCCGCATTCCGGGCAATCGCCTGGTCGAACTCGGCGCCCAGGTCGAAATCTGATCGAGCGCACCTGCGCCGGTCGCGGACCGGCGCGGCACCGGCTTGGCAATCCCCGCCACGAGAACACAGCAATGTCCGTGGCGGGCCGGGAATAATCGTTCCACGCCTGCCGATGCAGAGCGCAGCGCGCCCGACTAGCCTCCTGTCGACCCTACCGACTGCGAGGCTTTGCGATGTCGAAACAACGCGCGTTCGTGATCCAGCCACATGCCGCTGAAACCATCGCCGGCAACGGCACCCAGTTGTGGTTGCTGGCCGACGCCAGCGACTGCTGCGGCGCACTCGGTGCCAACCGCCTGCGCCTGCAAGCCGGCGCGGCCGGCGCCAAGCCGCATCACCACCAACGTTCGAGCGAAGCGTTCTACGTGCTCGATGGTGCGCTTGAAATGATCATCGACGGCGAGACCGTGACCGTCGAGAAGGGCGGCTATGCGGTGATCCCGCCCGGTGTCGTGCATTCCTTCGGCGCCGGCGCGGGCCAGGTCGCCGACGTATTCATCACCCTGACCCCCGGCATCGACCGTTTCGACTACTTCCGCATGCTGCCGAGCATCATGCGCGGCGAAGTCGATGCCGAGCGTCTGGCCGAAGTGCACGACCGCTACGACGTGCATTTCGCTTGAGGGGATGTGCCTGGATTTCACCGCTTCCCTCGCTTGTTGTTCCCCTCTTTGGAAAAGGGGACAGGGGATTTGCCCTTAGCATCAGCCAAAGCAAATCCCCCGGCGCCCGACATCCGCGCTTCGCCATGCGACGCCGGCCGCCAGCCCCCTTTTTCAAAGGGGGCGATTTATCTGCGAGTTCACGATTGGCGATGCCCGTGCTGTTCCCCTTTCTGGAAAAGGGGGGAGGGGCTTTGCCCTTAGCATCAGCCAAAGCAAATCCCCCGGCGGCCGACATCCGCGCTTCGCCATGCGACGCCGGCCGCCAGCCCTCTTTTTCAAAGGGGGCGATTTATCCGCGAGTACACGATTGGCGATGCCGTGCTGTTCCCCCCTTTGAAAAAGGGGGGCAGGGGGGATTTGCCTTTAGCCGCACCCACGGCAAATCCCCCGGCGCGCCGACATCCGCGCTTCGCCATGCGACGCCGGCCGCGAGCCCCCTTTTCAAAGGGGGCGATCTATCTGCCGGTTCACGACTGTCCGCATTTGCGCGGCAACCGGCTCCCCGCGACAAGCTGACCGGCCGCCCACGCGCTGAACCCCGCGATCGGCCGCCCCGGTTCTTTCCGTCCTGCGCACGCCCTACCTCCCATGCGAACATAGCGGCATGACCGAAGACCGCATCATCGCTGCCTCCTCGACCCGTGAAGACGACGCCATCGAGGCTTCGATCCGGCCCAAGCGGCTGGACGAGTACCTCGGTCAGCAACCGGTGCGCGAGCAGCTCAAGATCTATATCGAGGCCGCCAAGCACCGCGGCGAGGCCCTCGATCACGTGCTGATCTTCGGCCCGCCTGGCCTCGGCAAGACCACCCTCAGCCACGTCATCGCCAACGAGCTCGGGGTCAATCTGCGCCAGACCTCGGGCCCGGTGATCGAGAAGGCCGGCGACCTGGCCGCCTTGCTGACCAATCTGCAGCCGCACGATGTGCTGTTCGTCGACGAGATCCACCGCCTCTCGCCCGTGGTCGAGGAGGTGCTGTATCCGGCGATGGAGGACTACCAGATCGACATCATGATCGGCGAAGGCCCGGCCGCGCGTTCGATCAAGCTCGACCTGCCGCCGTTCACCCTGATCGGCGCGACCACGCGCGCCGGCCTGCTGACCGCGCCGCTGCGCGACCGCTTCGGCATCGTCCAGCGCCTGGAGTTCTACAACACCGAGGACCTGACCCGGATCGTGCGCCGCTCGGCGCAAATTCTCGGCATTTCCTGCGCTCCCGAGGGCGCGGCGGAAATCGCCCGGCGTTCGCGCGGCACTCCGCGTATCGCCAATCGCCTGCTGCGGCGGGTACGCGACTTCGCCCAGGTCCGCGCCGGCGGCAACATCGATTTGCAGACCGCCGATGCCGCCATGGCCATGCTCAAGGTCGATCCGGAAGGTTTCGACGACCTCGACCGGCGCCTGCTGCGGACCATCATCGAATCCTTCGACGGCGGCCCGGTCGGAGTCGAGTCGCTGGCGGCCGCGCTCAGCGAGGAACGCGGCACGCTCGAGGACGTGATCGAGCCCTTCCTGATCCAGCAGGGCTATCTGATCCGCACCGCCCGCGGCCGCATGGCGACCCAGCGCGCCTACCGCCACATGGGCCTGAAACCCCGCGCCGACACGGCCGGGCTGTTCGAAGAGGCCTCCGAGCCATGACCGCGATTGAATCGGTGTTCAGTTGGCCGACACGCGTCTATTGGGAAGATACCGACGCTGGCGGTCTGGTCTATCACGCTCAGTACCTGGCGTTCCTGGAGCGCGCGCGGACCGAATGGGTGCGCGCCCTGGGCTACGGGCAGGACGGTTTGCGCCGCGATCACGGGCTGTTGTTCGTGGTCGCGGGCATGCAGATCGGTTTCCTCAAACCGGCGCGGCTCGACGATGCGCTGGAGGTCACGGTGGAACTGCGGCGCTGCCGCCGCGCCAGCCTGATCTTCGCGCAGACCGTGCGGCGCGGTGAGGAAACGCTGATCAGCGCCGAGGTCCGGGTCGCCGCGGTGGATGCCGGGCATCTGCGTCCCTGCGCGATTCCGCCGGCCTTGTTCGCGCAGCTGCAGGCGCAGGAAGTCCAGGCCGGCCGCGACGGCTGAGCCCGGGCCCTCGCGCCCAGGTCACCGTTGAACCCTAATCATCCGGCGGTTCGTTACTCCCCACGGACCACCCAGCCCCACCACAGGCCCGCGTACCGGGCTACGGAGAACCAAGCATGACGTCATCGCTGATCGCGCTTCTGGCCACGACCGTGGAAGCCCTGCCGGAAGAAGCCGTCCAGGCCGTGACCCAAGGCGCCGCCGCGGCCGGCGAAGCCGCCAGCTTCAATCTCTGGGACCTGGTGATCAAGGCCAGCCTCCCGGTCCAGTTCATCATGGCCCTGCTGGTGATCGCCTCGGTCACTTCATGGATCATCATCTTCCGCAAATGGAAGGTGATCCGCCGCGCACGCAGCGAAGCCGATCATTTCGAAGAACGCTTCTGGTCGGGCGCCGAGCTGTCCAAGCTCTACGCCGGCACCACCGAGCGCAACCGCGCGATGGGCGGCCTGGAAGCGATCTTCGAAGCCGGTTTCCGCGAGTTCAACCGCATCCGCCAGCGCCGCGGCGTCGACGCCCGCGCCCAGCTCGAAGGCGCCCAGCGCGCGATGCGCGCGACCGGCTCGCGCGAACTCGACGGCCTGGAACACAACCTCGAACTGCTCGCCAACATCGGCTCGACCTCGCCCTACATCGGTCTGGTCGGGACCGTGTTCGGCATCATGGTGACCATGCATTCGCTGGTCTCGGCCTCCAAGCAGGTCGGCATCGCGGACGTCGCGCCGGGCATCTCCGAGGCGCTGTTGGCCACCGCGATGGGCTTGTTCGTGGCGATCCCGGCGGTGTGGGCCTACAACCGTTTCGCCACCGGCGTGGAACGCCTGGCCGTGCGTTACGACGCGTTCTCCGAAGAGTTCTCCTCGATCCTGCAGCGCCAGGCCCACCTGGACGAGTGATGCGGCTCGCGCCCCATCGCTTGTACGGCCGCCCGCACCGCTGCCTGCACCGCCCGCGTCCGCTGCGCCACGGCCAGCGCGACCGCAACGCGTAACCGACGAGGAATTCCGCCATGTCCGGCACCGCCATCCGCCGCCCGCGCAAACGCAAACTCAAGGCCGAGATCAACGTCGTTCCCTACATCGACGTGATGCTCGTGCTGCTGATCATCTTCATGGT
The DNA here is from genome assembly GCF_052078695.1 of Lysobacter sp. CA196. Lineage (NCBI taxonomy): Bacteria > Pseudomonadati > Pseudomonadota > Gammaproteobacteria > Lysobacterales > Lysobacteraceae > Lysobacter > Lysobacter sp. CA196. The sequence continues at coordinate 233,546 of NZ_JBQJIN010000002.1, forward strand.
CACCGCGCCGCTGCTGACCCTCGGCATCGACGTCGACCTGCCCAATTCCAACCTCAAGTCGATCGAGACCAAGCAGGACCCGGTGGTGGTCCAGGTCGACGCCCAGGGCAATTACTTCCTCGCGGTCAAGGCCGGCAGCAATGAAGCGGTCAACCGCGAAACGCTGGCGACCAAGGTCGGCGCGCTGGTCAAGCAGAACGGCAAGGAAAAACTGCAGGTCTACATCGCCGCCGACGGCCGTTCGAACTATCAGCCGGTGATGGACGTGATGAACATCCTCAAGGACGTCGGCGTCGAGAAGGTCGGCCTGATGAGCCAGCCCGAGAAGGGCGCGAAGAAATGAGGGAAACCCGCGCCGACACCGCGCAAGCCATCACGCTGGCCGTGCTGCTGCACGGTCTGCTGGTGGCCGCCATTTTCCTGAGCATGCTCTGGAACTGGGATAGCGCGCAGGTGTCCGCGGCGGGGTCGCCGCTGTCTTCGGAGCTGACCGACGTCAGCGATCTCTCGGCGGCGATGCAGCGCACTCTGCGCAACCGCCCCGAGCCGGTCGATCCGTTGCCGCTGCCCGAGCCGGAGGACGCCGCGCCCTTGCCGCAACCCATTCCCGAGCCCAAGCCGCAGGACGCGACCGCGCCGCAGCAGCAATCGCCGCAGGACTTCATCCCGGTGCCGGACACGACCACCCAGGAGCAGGTCGTCGACACGCCGACGCCGAACCGCGCCGAGGAACAGAAGGTCCAGGAAGCCAAGGCACGCCAGGAACAGGTCGACCTGACCGAGCAGAAGCGCCAGGAAGAAGCGCAGCAGCAAAAGCGCCTCGCCGCCGAGCAGCTCGAACGCGACAAGCAGTTGGAAAAGATCCGCGCCGAGCGCGCCAAGCTGCAGCGCGAGCAGAGCCTGAGCGAACAGAAGCTGCAGCAGATCGCCGACGCGCGCGCCGCCAAGGCCAGCCAGAACGCCGCCGCCACGGCGCCGGCGACCACCGGCAACCAGGGCGTCGACAGCGGCCTGGCCGCCAAGTACGCCGCCGCCCTGCAGGCCGCGATCGTCGAGAAGTGGACGCGCCCCGACAGCGTGCCGCTCGGCGCGGGCTGCCGCTTGAACATCCGCCAGTCGCCCGGCGGCGCCGTGCTCGCGGTCGAAGTGGTCGAGCCGTGCGCCTACGACGAGCAGGGCCGGCGTTCGATCGAAGCGGCGGTGCTCAAGGCCCAGCCCTTGCCGTACGCGGGCTTCGAATCGGTGTTCCAGCGCAACCTCAATCTCAACTTCAAAGCCCAGGACCGCTGAGTGGCCGCGGCGAGGAGAGCGTCGATACGCCTGAAGCTGCTGGCCGGCCTGGCGCTGTCGGCGCTGTCCGCGGCCAGTCTGGCTCAGTCGGACCGGGTCGCTCAGAACCAGCAGCGCTACGCCGAAGTCCTGCGCGTCGCCATCGACGAGCAATGGGCGCCGCCGGCCACCACGCCGGCCGACGCCAGTTGCAGCGTCGACTTGCGCCAAGCGCCGGGCGGTCGGGTGCTGTCGGTGCAGGTGATCGAGCCCTGCGGCCTGGATGAGGCCGGGCGGCTGTCTCTGCTCGCCGCCGCGCGCCAGGCCTCGCCGCTGCCCTACCAGGGCTACCAGCAAGTGTTCCGGCCGCAGATCCGGCTCAGCTTCCGGGTCCAGGACGAAGACCCGGTGGTGACCAAGCCCCGGCGCTGGTGGAAACGGCTGCGCGAGCGCTGATCCATCGGTGAAGGCAGGGGCTGGCCCACCGGCCTGGCGGACTCCGATCCGGGCCTGCCGAGGCCCATTCATGTCCCGAATGAGCCGGAATGGGCGCCGACCGCGACCGTTGGGCCGATTCGGCAAGGCTGAAATGTAAATTGACCCCCGCTTTTGAGCCCACGTTCACCCTCCAACGTTAACAATGCCGAACCTGAACAACCCGCGTCGACCGATCACGGAGTGCCGATGAAACGACCCCTGCGCTGGCTGGCCTCGCTGCTGGCTCTCCTGCTTCCCTTCGCCGCCGCAGCCCAACAGCAAGGGTTGGAGATCGACATCGTCGGCGGCAACGCCTCGGCCCTGCCGATCGCGGTGGTGCCGATGCCCTACCAGGGCAGCGGTGCGGCGCCGCAGACCGACGTCGCCGAGGTCGTGCGCAACGACCTCAACCGTTCCGGCCAGTTCCGCGGCCTGCCGGTCGAGCAGATGGCCGCCAAGCCGAGCAAGGGCAGCGAGATCAGCTACCCGGATTGGCGCGCGCTCAATCAGGACTACATCGTGGTCGGCCGCGTGGTCGATGCCGGCGCCGGCAGCTACCGGGTCGAGTACGAGCTGTTCGACGTCGCCAAGCAGCAGCGCCTGCTCGGCTTCGCCCTGACCGCACGCGCCAACGCGATGCGCGATGTGGCCCACCAGATCGCCGATGCGGTCTACGAAAAGATCACCGGCGTGCGCGGCGCGTTCTTCACCCGCATCGCCTATGTCACCGCCACCGGCGTCGGCCGCGGCAGCAACTACGCGCTGATGGTCGCCGACTCCGACGGCTACAACCCGCAGACCGTGGTGCGCTCGCCCGAACCGCTGCTGTCGCCGTCGTGGAGCCCGGACGGCGCGCGCCTGGCCTACGTCAGCTTCGAGGGCGGTAATTCCTCGATCTACATCCAGAACATCGGCACCGGCAGCCGCGAGCTGATCGCCAAGTTCCGCGGCATCAACGGCGCCCCGGCGTTCTCGCCGGACGGCCGCCGCCTCGCCCTGACCCTGTCGCGCAGCGGCAACCCCGAGATCTACGTGATGGACCTCGGCAGCAAGGCGCTGACCCAGCTGACCAACCACTTCGGCATCGACACCGAGCCGACCTGGGCCGCCGACGCCAGCAAGATCTATTTCACCTCCGACCGCGGCGGCAAGCCGCAGATCTATCAGGTCTCGGCCAGCGGCGGCGGCGCTACCCGCGTCACCTTCCAGGGCAGCTACAACGCCAGCGCCAGCGTTTCCTTCGACGGCAAGAAGATCGCCACCGCGCAGGGCGCCGGCAATACCTACCGGATCGCGATGATGGACAGCAGCCTGGGCTCGCCGCGCTGGAGCACGCTGTCGCCGGGTTCGCTGGACGAGTCGCCGAGCTTTGCCCCGAATGCCTCCATGATCATTTATGCTGCGCGCGAAGGACGCCGTGGCGTGCTCTATGCCGTTTCAGCCGATGCCCGGGTGCGCCAGCGCCTGGTGCTCGCCGACGGCGACGTGCGCGAACCGGCCTGGGGACCCTACCGCCTGCCGCGATAAGCGGCCGGGCGTTTCCCTGCGCGCGGACGCGCCACACCCCCCGAACGACTCCTGCCCCACGTTACAACTGACGAGGAATACCCATGAACAACACCGCCCGCATCTTGCTCGCCGCCGTGCTGTGTACCGCGGCCGTCGCCTGCTCGAAGAAGGTCAAGGAAGTCCCGCCGACCGATTCCGGTACCGGCCCGTCCACCAGCACCCCGACCGACACCGGTCCGGTCGCCTCGGGCGCTTACGGCCCGAACGATCTCGACACCGATGCCTGCCTGCGCCAGCGCGTGGTCTACTTCGATCTCGACCAGGATTCGCTGAAGCCGGAATTCCAGGCCATCGTCGGTTGCCACGCCAAGTACCTGCGCGACCGTCCGTCCTCGCGCATGACCCTCGAAGGCAACGCCGACGAGCGCGGCAGCCGCGAGTACAACCTCGGCCTCGGCGAGCGTCGCGGCAACGCGGTGTCCTCGGCGATCCAGGCCAACGGCGGTTCGGGCAGCCAGATCACCGTGACCTCCTACGGCGAAGAGCGCCCGGTCTGCACCGAGTCGAACGAAGACTGCTGGGCCAAGAACCGTCGCGTCGAAATCGTCTACACCGCCAAGTAATCGCGGTGTCGCAGGGCGGCGCCGGGGCATCGGCGTCGTCCACCGACCGATTGAAGAACGAAGGTTGATCTAAGCGATGCGTAAGTTCGCACTAGCCTTGGCGATCGCGGCGGCCTGCCTGGCCGCTACGCCTGCGTTCGCCCAGCGCGCCAGCCTCGCCGACCGCGTCGCGGTTCTCGAACAGCGCGCCTCGGACAACCAGGCCAACCTCGATTTGCTCAACCAGGTGACTCAGCTCAAGACCGAGCTGCAGGCCCTGCGCGCCCAGGTCGAGGAACTGCAGCAGACCACCCGTCAGCTTCAGGACACGAACAAGGCGCAGTACCTGGACACCGACAACCGCCTCAACCGCCTCGAAGGCGGAGTGGCGCCGTCGGCTCCGGCCGTTGCACCGCAGACTCCTCCGACACCGTCGCCCTCGGCGGCGGTGAAGGACAGCGCACCGGTGGTGCATGGCGATGCCGGCCTGCTCGCCCAGAGCGGCGACGAGCGCGGCGCCTACGACACCGCCTTCAGTGCGCTCAAGGCCGGCCAGTACGTCGAGTCGGCGCGTCTGTTCCAGGCCTTCCTGGCCAATTTCCCGAGCGGTGCCTACGCGCCGAACGCCTTGTACTGGCTCGGCGAAAGCTATTACGTCACCCAGAACTACCAGCTCGCGCAGGAAGAGTTCCAGACCCTGCTCGATCGCTATCCGACCCACGACAAGGCGGCCGGCGCGCTGCTCAAGGTTGGCCTGGCCCAGTTCGGCCTCAAACAGGTCGATGCCGCCGAGCGCACGCTCGCCGACGTCGCCACTCGCTATCCCGGCACCGACGCCGCCCGCACGGCTTCCGATCGCCTCAATGCGATCCAGCTGAGCCGGTTGCGCAACTGACCGATACCCGATGAACGCCGTTGCCACCGAGACGGCCGCAGCGTCGTCCGAACGCCTGCGGCTGACCGAGATCTTCCTGTCGCTGCAAGGCGAGTCGAACAGCATCGGCTGGCCGACCGTATTCGTGCGCCTGACCGGCTGCCCCCTGCGCTGTCAGTACTGCGATACCGCCTATGCCTTCCACGGCGGCGAATGGTGGGAGTTCGACGCGATCCTGGCCGAGGTCGCCAAGCACGGCGCCCGCCACGTCTGCGTCACCGGCGGCGAGCCGCTCGCCCAAAAGCGCTGCATCGCCCTGCTGCAGAAGCTGTGCGACGCCGGCTATGAGGTCTCGCTGGAAACCTCCGGCGCGATCGACATCGGCCCGGTCGATGCGCGCGTCTCGCGCGTGCTCGACATCAAGACCCCCGATTCCAAGGAAGCCCACCGCAACCTGTGGAGCAACCTGCCGCTGCTGACCGCCCGCGACCAGATCAAGTTCGTGATCTGCAGCCGCGAGGACTACGAGTGGTCGAAGGGGATCGTCGCCGAGCACCGCCTGAGCGAAATCTGCGACGTCCTGTTCTCGCCGAGCTTCACTCAGCTCAAGCCGAGCGACCTGGCCGACTGGATCGTTGCCGACCACTTGCAGGTACGATTCCAGTTGCAGTTGCACAAGATTCTCTGGAACGACGAACCGGGGCGGTGAGTGGCCGGAGTTCGGGACTCGGAACTCGAGTGCGTGATCGCGGCTCGCCCCGGGCTGGAATGCCGCGATAAAGACTTCGGCTCTCGTTGCTGGCTCTGCTCTTGCTCGTCATTCCCGCGAAGGCGGGAATCCAGAGACTTCAGAACCATGCCGCGGTGAAGCCCTGGCTCCCCGCCTGCGCGGGGATGACGGCCCCATCATCGGCCCCATCGTTTAGCCTTTCCCGAGTCCCGAGTCCCGAGTCCCGAGTCCCGAGTCCCGAGTCCCAAGTCCCAAGTCCCAAGTCCCAAGTCCAAAGTCCAAAGTCCAAAGTCCAAAGTCCCAGTTTCCGATCCCACCTGACCCCACATCATGAAAAAAGCCGTCGTCCTCGTTTCCGGTGGCATGGACTCCGCCGTCGTCATCGCCATCGCGCGCGAGCAGGGCTTCGCCGTGCACGCGCTCAGCGTGCGCTACGGCCAGCGCCACACCTCCGAGCTCGACGCCGCTGCCCGCGTCGCCCACTCGCTCGGCGCGGTCGCCCATAAGACCGTCAACGTCGACCTGCGCAGCATCGGCGGCTCGGCCCTGACCGACGAGAGCATCTCGGTGCCGCTCGACAACGACGGCCACGCCATCGGCGCGGCCGCGGTCAAGGACGACATCCCGGTCACCTACGTGCCGGCGCGCAACACCATCATGCTGTCGATCGCCCTGGGCTGGGCCGAAGTGCTCGGCGCCAACGACATCTTCTGCGGCGTCAACGCCGTCGACTACTCCGGCTACCCGGACTGCCGCCCCGAGTTCGTCGAGGCCTTCGAGCGCCTGGCCAACCTGGCGACCAAGGCCGGCGTCGAGGGCGCCGGCCTGCGCGTGCAGGCGCCGTTGCAGTTCATGAGCAAGGCCGACATCGTCCGCGAAGGCCTGCGCCTGGGCGTGGACTTCGCCGAGACCGTCTCCTGCTACCAGGCCGATGCCGACGGCCGCGCCTGCGGCCATTGCGACGCCTGCCGCCTGCGCGCCGAGGGCTTCAGCGCCGCCGGCGTGACCGACCCGACCCGTTACGTCTGAACGGCCTAGGTCAAAGGGGGCCTGACTCGGCCCCGCAGGTTTTGTTAGAATCACCGGCCCGGCGCAGCGCCGGGACCGCAGCAACCGCTTCGGGCCGTTAGCTCAGTCGGTAGAGCAGAAGACTTTTAATCTTTTGGTCGAAGGTTCGAATCCTTCACGGCCCACCAAACAAATAAGGCACTTAGGGCGAACCCTAAGTGCCTTTTTTCTTGCTCCGGGAAAATTCGCGCTCGGCGACAGGTTCCACGATTCCGGCGCATCAATGATTGGATGGGAGAGGAGGTGGTTCGCTTCCTTTCATACGACCTAACGTGATCTTCGGAGATTTTGCAGTGCATGAAAAGACAAAGGCGCCTTGCGGTGCCCTTGATTGTGGAGTGCGAGTCTACCCCTTGTGTCTTACACGTAATGTTCCATTCCCATCGGCCGCATCAATCAATTGCTTTACCTCCTCTGCGCACCACCAGCTCGCAGGCATAAGCAACTCCAGCCCGAAACACTACTCGCACGCTTTAAAAAATTACTCGCATTCGTTCAATTCCAGATCGAGCACTCTTCCCCTGGCAAGTGCTGGTATCTCTCTTTCGTTTGGAAATCTAGAAGTTTTCCAGGTCGCTCCTCGACTTATCGCCGCTGCCTTCGCGTTGCTTACTTGTTCAGGGCTTGCGTATTCCGCTGTGGCCGCGATCTTACCTTCGACGAATTTTCTCAGGGCGTCATTATCCGCATCACCTGGAATTCTGTCCTTAGCAAGTAGATACAGCGACAGTGACTCCTGGACGTCGATTTCGACCGCTTGAGTGAGTAACGAAGGCATCAGCTCGTGTGTTTGAGGGGCGTAGGCCGCCGCAAGGGACAATAGAGCGCCGCCATCACCCAATTCAGCGGCGCGACGCGCATATTTTTCAGCATTGACCTTGTATGTTTTTAGTTCATCGATGTTGCTAAGAGTGTCTTTGGCGAACAAGCCATTGCCGACAGCGTAGTTTGTCATTGCTTTGACATTTCCGAGTTCTGCCGCTCGCCTCCATGCCTGAACAATCGTCAGAGAGGACGGGGAATCAATCCCATCGCAGTGGATCGCGTCATCGGGCAATGCAGGATCAAGCAGTTTGAACTTAGTATGTTTATTTTCTTGGAGGCCCGTTTTATCTGCGCTTGCTATGTCATCCAGGCGGTTTGCCCGCGAAATAGCGACAGCACAGAATTGATACTCAGCGGCTAACCGACAAGCAGCCATCGGGTGTCCACTATCCGCCATTCGGCGAAGTATAGGCAATGATTCCTTGAGTGGCTGGTGGATTGGCGGCAACACGCCGCCAACCCGATTGCTTCCTTGCGCCACATCATTGCGCTTACTGATACTCATATTGGAATCAGAAGCCGAAGCGCGAGAGGGCGACTTCGCATCTTGCTTGCGCGAACTCATGTACAGGAGCCCGCCTATCAACGCAACGCTTAATATGATCATTGCGATTATTCTCGCAGACTTAGTCTTCATTTACTCCAATCCTATGAGTTCAAGCCAGCCATGTCTATCTAGCGACAATAATGCAAGTAGCAATGCCGTTTACCCAGCTGCAAGCGACACCGTAGTATTCCCCACTACCTCTCGAGCCAGTCACCGGGATTTGGTATAGCTCAGCCTGTCGGAGAAAACGCTCCAGATCGGGAATGCTATTGGTATTTACGAATTCGTACTCGCGGACAGAGTCTTGGCCGCCGGTGAAATCAAGTTTATTCTCCGGAATGATATTGTTGTTGCTATCGACCGTCGTGCTCTTTATGCGCTCCCACTTTCCGGTTTTTTTGTTTATGTCTATAAACATTTTAGAGCCATCTTTGAAAGTAACCTCAACAGCAGTGACCACTTCGACAGGCGTATACCATGGGAATGGATTAACACTTCTCATGTAGTTGACGAGATTGCTTGAAGTGACAACCCACGACTGTGAAACGTAATCAATAACCAGGGTTTCTTTGGAGGGGTTGTTGATTACTTCCCAGGCCGATCTAATATCTTGCCCACCGTTGTACGCAGTTGCCCGAACCATGCCGGCGATCGGTATACCCTGAACAAATGCTGTAATTTCAGGCTCGACCGGCATTTCCTCTGACCACTCAACTAGGCCGTCGATTTCCGGATCAAAATCAGGGGTCCAATTATTATAATACCCGTACTTTCGCACGGTCATATTTTCCAAGTTATTTACATAGGCCGGCTCAACCGGCCCGTCGCCTTGCAAATAGCGGTCAGCGGTCGCAAACATTTCTTGCGGCGTACAGCCGTCACAGCTCAAGACTTTCGCGCTAGCATCTCCGCCAAACGCTAAGGCGGCTAGCAAATATAGGGCACTTTTTTTCATATGACTTGCTCCATGCATGTAATGACGAAATTCCGTCGCGGTATATTTATGTATAGTTCCTGCTGGCCCTTTTTCTCGTGTTCCGACTGATTATCAACGCTCCATATTTACGTTTTTGTCCTTTCTCCATGGAGTTGTGACATTGCGCGCTCGTTGGGCGGGCATTGCTTGAGTTCGAAATCATACCGATTGCCGAATCGCGTTTTTTGATTTCGAGCTCCTGTTCGTATTCCTGCGGTTATTGCTTCTGCAGGGCCTACCTTGCGTTCGTTCAGCAATCTGTTGCAGTCGCACCGGCTGTCCGCGTACAGCAAGCTATCCAGCATTAGGCGAGGCCTACGCAATTTGCTTCGCGCAAGGCCTGCCCCCGTGCCCACGCTTCTGCGGCGACAGTGCGGAGTTGCGCAGTTCGGCTGTGTCCGGTATCGGCACTGTATATCTCTGCATGTCAGCCCGCGCCTGTTGCCGGATGAAACTTTTCCTACTCCGCGAAACGCTACGTCTTGGCATGCCGCTGCGCGCCGCCGTCCTTAATTGCATGAGTATCACCCAAATGCTGCACCACCGGCATAGGATTTTTCCCTATGCGCAAGTAAGAGACCGCCCGCACGAGACTATTTGTGTGCCTAAAGTCGCATAATTTTCGCCTTTCGCGTAAGTGGGGCTGGACGCGTTGGCGCGCGGTTGTGACCCCGCCACGCCTTCCCACTACTTGTGCGCCTTTCGATTCAGATCGCAGGACGGCCCGCGAGCCCGGCGCTCTATGGCAATGGGCTCGCTGGATAAGGGGACACTTTCGACGCGAATAGATGCACGTAGGGGGCTTTAAGAGTGCGGCGATGCGGGGTTTCGGCCGCATCGCCGAGCCGAGAGAACGGCGCCGACTGCGGGGCGTTTTCCCAGGCCAAGAGAGGGGCGTCGGAAAACGGTAACCTCGGTATCGAGGCCCGTTATCCAGTCATAAGATAATGATTTAAAAGGAATTGATGGGTTACCACGAGGGATAATTTTCAGTAACTTGGTCGGTAACCGACACGTAAGTGCTTGATCCGTAAGGGGAGGGTGAGTTCAAAAGATTACCTATATATGAGGAAACTAATTACCTCCTAGTTACCGTAGTGGTTACCCCTGTCTGTCGCCGTAAGTCATTGCTAATGTTGGGAAAAGTCGGCCTTCGTTGCAGCGGTTACCGAAGTTACCCGTTTCCGATGGTGCCCCAAATGTTTTGGGGGCCAATTGCTACGGCCGAAGTCGGCACATTCTCAAGCTGTAAGACTCCGCCGGCTACGATGGCGCCATGCCTTCCTGTCTTGTCCGATACCGAGTCGTGATCGCGCCACGTGGCCCCCGTGGCGCCGATCCTGCGCACGGTGTCCTGGCACCGCCCTGGTCGATGAGGAATGGGAGCCCGACGAATGGGGCGATCCCGGCCGCTGTCTGCGGCGCCGCGCCCTGGTCGAGCTGCGCGGGGACGATGGCGGGTGCTACCTCGACCGCGTTCGGGACCGCTCTGGCTTTCGGCGCATTACGGGGACAAAGATTGACAGACCCGTTTGGTGGGCCGACACCGAGTGCACGGCAGATTGACGATGCCCCCCTACTTGCCAATACCCCATTGCCCCCGGCAGGCTCGCGACTTCCGTTGCATGGCTTGGAGTCCTTGTGTTCAATCTAACTGCCACACCTTACAGCTTGGATGCGGCTGCCGAAGCACAAGTCCGTCAGCGCGTAAGTGACATAGAAGAGCGTGTCCGTTTGCTGAGGCGCGCAGGAACTCTGACTGACATAACGTTGCGAGACTTCTACGGCCAGAAGCGGTTCGAGGAAGTCGCGGAATCCAATGCCTTAGAAGGAAGTACTTTATCAGCCGGCGAAACCCAGCTTGCTGTAATGAAAGGCATAACAATCACTGGCCACGACCCGGCATATGTGAAAGATGCTATTGCGCTAAACAAGGCGCTCGACCGAATCACGGAGCTCGCGAAGAATCGAGACGTTCCTACAGACATCGACCAAGTCCGCCAGGTCAACGAATTGATTCTCGGTGACCGGCCTGGCGCTGGGCTCCTGCGCAAGGAGGCTGTGATCATAAGCGGGTCGAGTCATCGCCCCCCCGCGACTTGGGACGGAGTGATGCGGGGAATGGAAGAGTGGGAGCGCTGGTCGAAGGCGAATAAAGATCTGCCAGCGCCCATTCGCGCGGCGATACTCCATGCTTGGCTAACACACATTCATCCTTATCTAGACGGCAATGGTCGTGCCGCTCGCGCGATTAGCAACCTAGAGCTGATCCGCGCAGGATACCCGCCGATCATCATCAAGAAGAAGGAGCGTGATCGCTACATAGACGCCCTAGCTGAATCTGATGTCGGCGGCGATATACGGTCTTTTATGGAGCTTGTTTTCGCCCGGATCGAAGGTAGTCTCCGCGGGCTAGAATTGGCAGCTAAGGCTAAACAAGGGTATGACCAACTCGCGCAGAAGATTCGCGAGAGGCAAGAGGCCCTGCTGAAGGTATGGGATACGAGCGTTCGTCTCCTCGCATCCAGCATCGAACTGCATTTGTCTCAGATGGTTGATTCAGTTGGAGGCCGGTGCTCTGTGCGAATCTACGATACGCCTCTCGACATTGAGGATTTCATCGATGTATGTGAAGGGCGACCCGCGTCTCATAGTTGGGCCTTCACGGTTCGGCTAGAGGTTCCCGGGCTCCCGAGGGTGGAGCACTTAGCCTGGATAGGGTTTCGTGGGCCGCAGATGAAAGCCCGACTCAACAACGAAGGGGGGCCGTCCGTCTATTGGTCGCATCGGAATCCAGTGGGCTACCCGAAATGGCTGGCCGATAAGAACAATTCGCCGTTTGCTGTCGAGATGACCCAGAACATCGGCAAAGGCGATGCTTGGACTGTCATGAAAGCCAACGGCGACATTGTTCATCCGCAGCTAAATGACCTTTCTCGTCAGATTGCCGAAGCTATAGCCGCCGAAGCGTCTCTCCGCGACGGTTCGTAGCCCTTTTCGCTAGTGAAGAAGGATTGGCTGAGCGATGTCAAAGGAGTGGCTGTCCCAGTACCCGGCGGGTGTGGAAAATTGGCAGCCGGGTCTAGTCACTCTGGGCGTTCCACACACCAGCTTGGGGGAAATTGAGAATCTCAAGCTATTGATTAATAGGCAAACGTTGAAAGATTTTTAATCTTTTGGTCGAAGGTTCGAATCCTTCACGGCCCACCAAACAAATAAAGCACCTGGACGCGAGTCCAGGTGCTTTTTTGTTTGCTGAAGTTCACCGATCGGCGTGTCGCCTCCCCGTAAACTCACTCCAACCCTAACCAGAGGTCTCCAGGCAAACTAGCCCCAAGGAGACCCAGATGCGCAAGAGCAAATTCACCGAGAGCCAAATCGTCACGACGCTGAAGCAAGTCGAAGGCGGTCGGCAAGTCAAAGACGTCTGCCGCGAGTTAGGCATTTCCGAGGCGACGTACTACGTGTGGAAATCCAAGTACGGCGGCATGGAGGCCGCGGACGTGCAACGGCTTCGTGACCTGGAAACCGAGCACAACAAGCTCAAACGGATGTACGCCGAGCTGGCGATGGAAAACCATGCCTTGAAGGATGTCATCGCAAAAAAGCTCTAGACCCGGCGCACAAGCGCCCGCTGGCGGCGTGGTTGATGGAGCGCTACGGTTGGAGCGAGCGTCGGGCTTGTTCAGCGATCGGTTTGTCGCGATCGACGGTGCGCTATCGAAAGCGTCCGGATCGCGACGAGGAGGTCATTGCGCTATTGGCGGAGTTGGCCGAGCGGTTTCCGGAGCGCGGATTCGACAAGCTGTTCCAGTTGATCCGTCGCCGGGGGCGGCCTTGGAACCACAAGCGGGTCTGGCGGGTGTATTGCTTGATGCAGCTCAATCAGCGACGTCGCGGTAAGAAACGACTGCCGAACCGGCATCCTTTGCCGCTGGTGGCCGGCGAGCAGATCAACGGCAGTTGGTCGATCGATTTCATGTCCGATGCACTCTGGGACGGTCGCCGATTCCGCACCTTCAACGTCATCGATGATTTCAGTCGTGAAGCGTTAGCCATCGAAGTCGATCTGAATCTGCCCGCCACCCGAGTCATCCGCACGCTGGAGCGCATTGCCGCCTGGCGCGGTTATCCCCGCAAGCTGCGATTGGACAACGGTCCGGAGTTCATCGCCTTGGCGTTGGCCGAATGGGCTGAGCGCAAAGGCATCACGCTGGATTTCATCGAGCCGGGTCGGCCGATGCAGAACGGTTTTATCGAACGCTTCAACGGCAGTTACCGACGTGGCGTGTTGGACCTGCATGTCTTCCGAACCCTGAGCGAGGTCCGCGAGCACACCGAGCAATGGCTTTGTGACTACAACGCCGAGATACCCCACGACAGCCTGGGCGGTTTAACGCCCAACGAGTTTCGGATCCAAAACGACCCGGCGACCTCTAGTTTTGTGTGGCACTGATTTATGGTGGGTCGACAGGCGAGTCTCCGATTGCTTAAGCTACATCGGATGGTTCGTACAGAAACGATGCTCGCGATCTTGCCTCGACGGCAGCGTCGTGCAGGCAGGTAGCTAGTTTTTTGCTGAGCTTTCAGGTGCGACGCGCGAGCGTATGCGTCAAGCGTGAGCGCACAGACGCAGCGACTCGATCGGACCCGTCTGACAGGCCAACGCCTGTGCATGCGCACGTTCCCACGCCGCCCATGCGACCTTGCGAGCTTCGGGCCAGGCGAGCGGCGAGTTTCCTTTCAGCGCTTCATAGCGACCGCGCAAGTCCGAACGCGGATCGTCGAAGAAGCGCTCGGGATGCTCTTCGAAGGTCATCATGCCCAGGTACAGCGCCGGGCCATAATCGCGAAAAGTCAGGCCGGGCCGGTGGAACGGCGCGGACGGATAGTTCAGGACCCAATAGCTCAGGTTCGCGTCCGCAACGCGGCGGACGTACTTCGGAATCGGCTTAGTAACCATGACCATGCACTCGGCTAGATCGCCCCCGGACCGCAACCATGGCGCAGTCCGAGCCGCGATGCGTAAAGGGCGCGTGAGGGCGTTGCTAATCCGGGCAATACGTCGCGTATTTAAAAGGCAATCGGTTTCGACATCTGGCATCTTCGCTTTCAGTGAGACCGATTCATTGGCCGGGCCTAGGCGGGCCCGGCTTTATGCTTCCTTACGTTCTTATGGTTTGAAATCCATGCTGAGCGTATTTGTTGTTATTTGGTTGATCAATCGAGTCGCTTTATCAAGCTCTATCGAATCTCCGTAGAAATAGATAATGCCGTCCTGAAGGCCTAGCCGTTTTCCGCTAGTGGAGTTTTCGGAGGCTAAATGTGCATGCCAGCCGAACATGGTTGAGAGCATTGCTGCAATAGCAATAGCACTGTTTACCGCAGTCGCTCCCCCTGCTGGAATTGTCCATGCTATTCCCCTGGTGGCGTCGATATCCCATTTTTCCCCGGGAGATAGAAAGAGGCCTCCGAAAGTTTCTAATTCATCATCGGATGGCATGGTCGAATTATCCAGCAGTAGCAAGGTTGTATTACCGGGCGCAAGCCATTCAATAATGCAGTGAGCGGTTGCGTACAGCTCGATCGCGCTCGTTGATGGGGAGTGTTGCAGGAATTTTTGGTGAGAGGTGGCAGTCGATAACTCGCCCCAATTTCCGATTTTTAGATCAGTCTTTTCAAGAAGGTTGGCGGATTCAAGTTGAGTCAGAAGTCTGGCAGTGCTCATGCTGTCTTCCAAGTTAAAGGGGAATTTGTATTATTTTCCCTCGCTTCTTCTTTTCTCGATTTCTTCGTCTTCACTTTCGTTGAGAGTGCCGACATAGGTTGCGAAAAATACAGGGGCACTTAGTTTCCCTAAAGGGATCGGTGGGATGCGAGGGCCCGGATTGGACGGTTGAGGAGGAGTTTGAGGAGGCGACGGTAATTGAGGCTGGGGAGGGTTTGGTTGCTTAGGAGCAGGCACTTTGTGCGCTTGACTCGCGGTAATGGCATTTCCCTTCAGGTCGTATCGTTGCCACCCCTTCTGTCCATGTTGATTGGTTTTCCAGTATCCCGTACTCCCGGGCGGCCCACCTTGGCCAGCAGGAGGAACATACTGACATTGCATCCGGCCACTGCCCGTAGATGATTTTGGCCCCAGAAACTGCCCAGGACGATTTTTGTCATGGGGCTCCCACGGCCCACCAGGAACTACTCCATTTGGATCTGGGATGTTTACTTGTAGCCCTAAAGCATCGAAGTATCTAAGGGGATTGGCATCGGCGTACAAGTACGTTGAGGTTCCTGCAAGCAACCCGATTGGATCGCTTTGCGCATACCGACCAGTTACTGCATCGTAATCCCGGAAGTAGTTGTAGTTCAGCCCCGTAGCCGCATCAAAGCGCTGCCCCGGAAACCGCATATCGAACACGAACGCGGTGCCGTCCTGATCCGGGTCCTGGTTCGGCGGGTTGTTGCCGAAGGCTTCGCCCTTGGCGTCCCAGGTCCAGACCGCGAGGTTGCGGCTCGGGTCGATCACCGCACGCGGGGTGCCCAGGTGGTCGGGTTGCACGTAACGCAGGGTCTGCGCGACGCCGGCACCAACAAGCAAGCCGACCGGGGCGTCGCCCAGCCAGATCGCTTGTTGCTTCGTTGCGCCGTTGGCATCGTAGTCGCCCAGCCAATGGCCGGCCTCGTCGTACAGGGTGTAGCCGGTGATCGCACCGGTCGCGTTGTCGGCCCGCGAGACTCGTTCGCCCTTGGCGTTGTAGCGGTAGCTGGCCTTCACCACGCTGGCCTGCTTGACCTGACTCATGCGGTCGTTGGCGTTGTAGACGAACTCCTTGGCCGTACCGCCGATGCTGGTGGTGTTGCCGACCGCGTCGTAGCCGCGGCTGACGCCGCCTACATTGCTCAGGCTATGGCTGGTGCCCGGGTAGGTGTAGTTGGTGGTGATGCCGCCGTGCAGCAGGCTGTTGCGGTTGCCGGTGGCGTCGTAGCCGTAGGTCTCCAGCGGCGTGCCGGTCGGGCCGTCGCGGGTGATCTTGAGGCGACCCAGGGTGTCGTAGTCGTACTTCGCCAGGAACGCGCTTTGCAGGCCGTCCTTGAGCTGGGTCAGCTCGCCGACTTCGTTGTAGCCGTAGGCCAACGACAAGCCACCGGCGGCGCTGTCGAGGATCGTCTTGGCGCGGTAGTCCTGGTCGTAAGTGCGCGCCAGGCTGCGGCCGTTGCCGTAGGTCCAGCCGGTGGCCGGGCCGAACGGTTCATAAGCCGCATTGTTGAGCAGCACCGTGCGCACGCCGCCGGCCGGCTTGATGCCGACTTCGGTGACCTGGTCCAGGGTGTTGCGGACGTAGTCGACGATGGCGTTGTCCGGGTAGGTGATGGTGCGCACCTGGCCCGAGCTGGTGTAGGCGTAGCGCAGGGTGAAGCTGCGGGTGCCGACCGTCTGCACTTTGCGCACGAGTTGGCCCCAGCGGTCGTAGCAGTACTTCAGCTCGGTGCCGTCGGCGCGCATCGCAGTCACGCGTCCGACAGCGAAGTTCTCGCCGGCGGCGCAGACCGAGTTGACCGTGTCGTAGTCGTACTCGACATCGGCGGCGCCGCCGCTGTACGAGATCGTCTTCGGCCGGTTCAGGGCGTCGTAGGTGTAGGTGTGCGGGCTGGCGTCGTTGGCGTCCTGCTTGCTCGCGAGCAGGCCGGCGCTGTTGTAACCGTACGTAGTGACGCCGGTGTCCGGGCTCGACAGTTGCACCTGATCGCCGAAGCCGTTGTAGCCGTAGGTCGTGTCCAGGCCCTTCGGGTCGGTGACTTTGGTGACCTGGTCGAGCGCGTTGTATTCCAGCTTGGTCTCGACCGCGAGACCGCCGACATCCTGCAGGGTGCGGCTCAGGCGATTGAGCGGGTCGTGGTCCTGATTGGTGACGCGGTTCAAGGCGTCGGTGGTCAGGTCCGGGTTGCCGTCGTTGTCGTAGCTAAAGGTGGTCGCATGCGCCAGCGAGTCCTTGACGGTCTGCAACTGGCCCAGGGTATTGAACACGCGCGACAGGGTGCGCCTCAGGGTGCCGGTCGCGGTCTGGGTGTCTTCCTGCTTGCGGTTGCCGGCCAGGTCGAGGGTGTACTGGATCTTGTTGCCGGCCTTGTCGGCCACGCTGGTCAGGCGCTGGGCGGTATCGTAGGTATAGGTGATGTAGGCGCCGCCCGGCGGGGTGATGCGCTTGACCAAGCCGGTCGGCCAGTACTCGACCCGGGTGATGCGGTCGTCGGTCTCGACGCTGTTGTCGGCGCCGCGCACCTTGGTCGCGGTGAGCCAGCCGCGCGGGTGGTACTCGTAGTCGGTGACGATGCCGTTGGCGTCGATGACCGACAGCGGACGCCCCTGCGGGTCGTAGCCGAAGGTCTCGGTGCTGCGTCCCAGCGCGTCGACGACCTTCCGCAGGTCGCCCTTGCGGTAGGTGCACAGCGCCGGCTGGGTCGCGCAGGTGCTGTCGTCGCTGCCGTAGTACTGGAACGTCGTGACGTCGTTGACGTCGGTACGCGGGCCGTCGACCGACTTGACCAGGCCCAGGATCGGGCAGGTGCTGTTGCTCGCGGCCACATCGGCGGCTTCGCAATAGGCATAGGTCGTCGTGCGGGTCTGGTTGCTGACCGTGTCGCGCACGGTGACCGTGAGCGGCTGCAGGCGCGCGTTGCGGACGATGCGGGTCTCGCGGTTGCCAACTTGGGTCAGCACGGTGCGGTTGCTGGCGAGGTCGCGGCGTTCCGCACTGGTGCGTTCCTGCGCCAACCCGACGGCTTCCTTGACCGTATGCGTACGCGCCGGCTGCCCGGTCACCGGGTCGTTGGCTTCGGCGTACGTGTGTTTGGTCTGGGTGCCGTTGCGGTCGGCGACGGTGTCGAGGCGGCGGCGGAAGTCGGTAGCGGTATCGGCGTATGTTTGCGTCACCGAGCCGCGGCTGTCGGTGAATCCAGAGACCTTGCGGGGCAGGGCACCAGAACCTGAGGTTAGGCCATAATCCTCTTGCTGGCCGAGCGCTCCGGTAACTACTGCTCCGCCGGCCGAGGTGTAAGCGAGGTTGACGCCATCCGCTCCTCCGGCATGAACGCTCGATATAACTCGACCCTGCTCGTCATACGAGAATGTACTGAACCGCGCATCGTCCTCGGTGCTGACACCCGTCAGATGCTTGGTGAAGCGTGTATCTTCGTAGTGATACTTACGTGATTTCCCATCCGCATAGGTTGCCGTCTCTATCAGCCCGACCGTTGGAAAGTTGGGGAACTCGTAGAGGTAGGTGTAGCTGACGAGCGTCGCGCCTTCGGACGAGATCGAGCTGATCGGAGAGTCGATCGCGGAGCCATCGTAGTGCAGTTCGAGGGACCGTCCACTCGTATGCGTGACGCGTTCGATACGACCGTAATTATCGTAAGTGTAAGACAGCGAAATTCCGCTATCGAGCAAGAGCTGTAGAGCGCGCCCTTCATTGTCGAAAATCGGTGTGCTGCCATTGGTATAAAGCGACCAGCCGGAGCCATTGGCGACGAGACGATCGCCACTATCGTCTGTTGCCAGATAGGCTGCCCCTTCCTGACGAAACCGGCGTTGGTAGCCGCTGCTGTCGATCAGGCCAATGTTGGTGCCGTCAATCGCCAGGCGAGTAGATAGCGAGTGTGTCCATCCTGGCCCGAAGCCACCGTTGCTGGTCGCAGAGCCCGAATGATAGAAGCGGCGGAACGCAATCCACCCCAGATCGAAGTCTTGCTGTGTTTCGAACTTCTCGCCCGTCTTTACATCGCACGGGTTCCCGACCAAGCCGCTGGCTTGGCCCGCCGTCCCTTCGCATGAATTGACTTTGCCGGCGAGGGTCGCGGTGATTTCGGTATTTACGCAGGCGTTGTACTCGTCGCTCCATTGCGTATGCCCATTCGGACACTCGATTCGCCTGGATCGGCCGATGTTGGTGGGGCCGAAGTCGTGCAGGGTACACGGGGAGTCTGGCGTGTTTTTTCCGACTTTGGCGAGCTGAGAGTAGCTTCTCTTCTCCATTCGTCCTTCGTAGCCGGGCTGCGACACTTGCCAGTCGCCGAGCGGTTCGGCGACGGCAGAAGGCGCACAGGCAGCATTCATCCCGTCCAGGGTTTGTTTGATTTTCGTGGCGGCATCGGCTTCCGTAACGAAGCCCCCGCCGTACACGGTGCCGTACTTCCAGTCCGGATCGGTCGGCTGGTCCTTGCCCATCCAGTACGTTATGAGGACGCTGCCCTCTTCATCTATCTTCGTGCTCTTTATTTGCTCGACGAACTGGTAGGCGCCTTCTGTTTCCGGCGAAGGCGCAGGAAGCTCCCAAATCGCCTCCACGGCTTCCTGTTGAGTGTTGTACTCGGTCGATTGCCCTGCCGGATCGGAGATCTTCCATTTATTTCCGCTTTCCTGCGCAGACACTCCAGCGCTGAGCGAGTAGCACATTACAGCGGCTAACAAATTACGGCTCATGGTCGAGTAGGCAATCTGGAGCAGCCCTCTTGCTGAGCTTATGTGGGAAGGCGGTTCGTGAAGTCTCGAAGACATACCTGGTCCTTGGTAAAAGTCGATGGCACGACTAGCAGAGCCCGTCAGGCCCAGACGGGGCACGACGGAGATACGAATAAAGGTGGGGTGATACGAATGGGTGGCGCCTTCCCTCCATGGCGACGCAGTAGATCGATAGGGCCGCGTTCCGTGGCCGTACTAGATTCTCGTTAGGGAAAGCCTAAAGCGCAAGCGTCTCGTAATCTGCGAGAACGGCTCATTGGCGCTGACCCATCAAGTTTATGTGTGCTTTATGCCAGTGCGTTATCGCGCCGAAGCAAACGAAAGTATTAGTAGCCCGCTCCTTTGCAATCGGCCGATTCGGTTGGGTGCAAAGATTCCGGTCGATGGCCGTGGGTTGGTATGCGAGCTCAGCCCGAGTTATGTCGATGGCGATCAAAGCGTCGGCCCCTAGATCCCAGCAAGCGGCTTCTCGGTCGCACCTTACGATGCCCGGGCAATCAGGGGGCGGTTGCAGCTGGCCGTACTGGATTAGCGCCCCTGCTTCGTCACGACTAGCGGATACACGATCCGAAACTGGAGCTCAGAGGAACTATGTCCAATTACCGCAACACGATTCTGTCTTTCGCTATGGCGGCGGTCGCGTTGGCGCCCGTCTTGGCTGCGGCGCAGGACGCCACCGCCAAGCGGGTGGCCGATTTCATCGAGTGCAAGCTCAGTCTGGAGCAGGTCAACGCATTCGGCGACGAGATTAACGCCGAGCAGGTCAAGGGGCTGGCGCAGAGCGACGATGGCGGCGACGCTGCCCTGATGCTGTGGAAGAGCGCGCAGCCATTGTCGGCCTGGGGCGAGAAGTCGAGCTACGTCAACTTCCCCAGCCGTCAGGAAATGCATTTGGCTTACAAGGTGCCGGCCGGGCAGGAGTTGAAGCTCGGCGAGGCACTGGCCAAGCGCATCGGCGGGATGAGCCCGCGCCCCGACCTGGCGGCGATGATCGAGACTTACGACTGGAAGGGGCTGGACTATCGCAAGGTGTTGCCGGGCGAGAAGACGGTCCGCGTGTTGGTCGATGTCTCGTATGCGCCGGGGTGGGTGACGGTGGGTTGCGGTTACGGCGACGCGATCCAGTAAGCGTCCCAGTAAGCGCCGGAGTTGGCGTCGGGCCAGCGGCTCGACGTCTCTCGGTTCGAGCGGCGCAGTAGGCGGTAAGGTCGAGCGATGCCGCCGAGGTCTTGGCCGCTCGTGGCCCGGTGCATCGAACGAGCTCCATCGAAGCGAGCCATAAGCGACAGGCACTCGGGTAGCCGAGTGCCTCGTTGCCGTAAGCCGGAAAGGATCACTGCTCGACACCAGGCAGCGCGACGGATGGACGCGATGTTGCGCCGTCGTCGAGGCGCGTTATGGGCAGGGGCTTGGACGAGTCCGAACCCGGCAACTGGTCCGGTCGGATTCGCGGTGACTGGCTCACTCAAGGAACCAGCCGGGCCGTAGCGTGATGCCTCGAAGTGGCGATGCATGCGAGAGCAGGTCTCGGGCCGACCGCGCGCAACGCTTTGCTGTCTCTTACCGAGGAATCCGCATGACTCTGTACTCCTCGCGCCAGTGGGCGCGAACGTCGATAGCTGCCTGTGTGTTGCTCGCGATGTGCTGGTCGGGCGGCGTTCGGCCGGTGCAGGCCGAGACCGGCAAGGACTACGCGCAGCAGATTGGTGCGCGTCTGGTCGGGCAGGCCGTGCCGGCGTTTGTTCTGACCACCATCGATGGTCAACGTTTGGACCTGGGCGCATTGCGCGGCCGCAAGGCGGTGTATCTGAAGTTCTGGGCCACCTGGTGCGTGCCCTGCCGCGAGCAGATGCCGCATTTCGAGAAGGCACAGCGCAGTGCCGGCGACGACCTGCAGGTGGTCGCGATCAATATCGGTTTCGACGACACGGTCGAGCAGATCAAGGCCTATCGGCGCGAGCTCGGCTTGAGCATGCCGATCGTGCGCGACGACGACGGTGCGCTCGGCGAGCGCTTCGGCCTGCGGGTCACGCCGCAGCACGTGGTGATCGGCAAGGACGGGACGATCCGTTATGTCGGGCATCTGGCCGATGCCCGGCTCGATGCGGCTTTGGCCGAGGCACGGCGTATGCCGGGGTTCGACCCCGGCGTGCTCGTCGCCGCAGCCCCGTCCGCGTCAACGGCGCAGAACGTGCTTCAAATCGGCGAGCCGGTGCCGACCTCGAAGATCCGCACCCTGGAAGCACGCAAGCTCGCCTTGACCGATCCTGTCGGCCAGCGGCCGAGCGTGCTGGCGTTCCTGTCGCCCTGGTGCGAAAGCTATTTGGAGAAGACCCGGCCGCAGTCGTCGAAACAATGCCGTGTGCTGCGCGAGCAATTGGTGTCGTTGGGGCGCGACCATCGCGTGCGTTGGGTCGGCATCGCCTCGGGTTTGTGGGCGTCGGAGCAAGACCTTCGCGATTACCGCAACGCGCATCGGGTGCCGGTGCCGCTGAGCCTGGATCGCGACGGCGTGCTGTTTCGCCGCTTCGGCATCCAGCGCGTTCCGTCCTTGTTGGTCGTCGGTGCCGATGGGCGCTTGCTGCGGCGAATCGAGGTCGACGATGCGATGCCGTCGCGTCTGCAGTCCCTGCTGGGTGGGGCGGGCGCCATGACGCGCGGCGATGCGGCAGGGGTGCGTTGAATGGCGAGCTCGCTAAGCGATGCGCTAGCCATGCGATGGGCCGGTCCGATCGCACGCGGTCTGATGTTGGCGGTGGCGGCGTTGCTGTCGCCTTCGATCGCGTTAGCCGATGAGGCGACGACGAACGCTTACGAGAGCGGCGCTGATGAGCGCAGCGCTTCCGACCGGAGCCGGTCGGAAGCCGATGTCGAGCCGCTGCCGGTCGAACAAGCCTTTGCACTGACTTCGAAACTATCGGGCGACGGCAGCGTGACGTTGGAATGGCGGATGCCGCCGGGGTATTACCTGTATCGCGACCGGTTTTCCCTGCAAGCCGTGGATACCCCGCAGGCGCTCGGCGCCTTGCAGTGGTCCGAGGGCCGGCAGCATCAGGACCCGCAATTCGGCAACGTCACCGTGTTCTACGACCATGCGCGGTTGCGGGTTCCCTTGCAACGCGACATGCCGCTGCCGCAGCGGCTGGAGCTCAAGCTGAGCTTCCAGGGCTGTCTCGAAAACAGCGTCTGTTATCCGCCCACCTCGCGGCGCTTGTCGCTGGAGCTGCCGCCATCGTTGCGCACACAGGATGAGACTGCGCCGCCTTGGCTCGGCATATTGCTGATGGCATTCGCCGGCGGCCTGTTGTTGAACCTGATGCCCTGCGTGCTGCCGGTATTGTCGTTGAAAGCGTTCTCGATCCTGCATGCGGCCGACGACCCGATCGGCGCCAAGTGGCGTGCACTCGCCTATACCGCCGGGGTGGTGTCGTCGTTCGCGATCTTGGGCGGAATCGTGCTGACCTTGCGGGCCAGCGGCGGCGCGGCGGGCTGGGGCTTCCATATGCAGCAGTCGTGGGTGATCGGTCTGTTGGTGTTGGTGATGTTGGCGGTCGGCCTGGGTTTGTCGGGCGTAGTCACCGTCGGCGCCGGCTTGGCCGGTGTCGGCCAGCGCCATGCGCAGGGCCGGGGGCTGATCGGCGACTTCGTCACCGGCGTACTGGCCTGCGTCGTCGCCAGCCCGTGCACGGCGCCGTTCATGGGCGCGTCGGTGGCCTATGCGCTCGCTACGCCGCGGCCGTGGCTGGCCTTGGCGGTGTTCGTCCTGTTGGGGCTCGGCTTGGCGGCGCCGTTCCTGCTGATCGCGTTCGTGCCGCGCGCCGCGCGCCGGTTGCCCAGGCCCGGGGCCTGGATGGACACTCTGAAGCAATGGCTGGCCTTCCCGATGTACGCCACCGCGGTGTGGCTGTTGTGGGTGCTCGGCAAGCAACGCGGCGTGGATGCGATGGCCTTGGTGTTGCTGGCCGCCGTCGTGCTGGCCCTCGGGCTGTGGTGGTTCGAGAAGAACCGGTTCGCCGGTGCCCGCCAGCGCCGGCTCGCGGCGCTGATCGTCGCCTTGTCGTTGGCGCCGCTGGCGATGCTGGGCGCGTGGCAAGGCGATGCGGTGCCGGCGGTTGCGTCGAAGACCGAACTGCCGGTCGGTGCGGAGCGCTTCACCTCCGCACGGTTCGCCGAACTGCGCGCGCAGGGCCGGCCGGTGTTCGTCAACGTCACTGCCGATTGGTGCCTGACCTGCAAGGTCAACCAGGCCGCGGTATTGGAGCGCGACGGCTTCCGCGTCTTGCTCAAGGACACCGATGCCGTGTACCTGGTCGCCGACTACACCCAGCCCGATGCGGCCATCGCCGCCTTGCTCGAGGAGCAGGGCGCGGTCGGCGTACCCTTGTATGTCGGCTACGACCGCGAGGGGCGGCGGACGAAACTGGCTGCGGTGCTGTCCCTGCAAGGCATCGCCGATGCGCTGGCGCAGGCGGGCTCGCCGGTGTCGCCGACTGCGGGCGGCTAGCGCGGCCGGCCAGTCACACAGGTGTGAAGCTCCTTCACGGTCGCCGGACTAGAGTCCGGCTTCGACGCCAGCCATTCGCCACCTCAGCCGTTTCGCCTCAGGTCGTGGTCCGCTCGCATCGCCGTTGGCCGTCGTCGACAGACGGTCAACAGACTTTACGGTGGCACGACCATCAGGAGAGCGCCATGTCCACGACTCACCACCCCTCCGAGCTTCCGTATCCGGGCATCGACGAAGCGCTCGGTGAGGCGCTGTATCCGCAGGAGTCCGATCTGGCCTTGCAGATCGCCGATGCCATAGAGAAATCGATCCGCGAGCAGTACCAGCCGGGCCAGGTCCGCCGCGACGCGCATCCCAAGGCGACCGGCTTCGTCGAGGCCGAGTTCCGCGTCAACGAGGTTTTGCCGCCGGCCCTGGCCCAGGGCGTGTTCGTGCCCGGCAAGGTCTACCAGGCCTGGGTGCGCTTCTCCAATGGCGCCGGCGACCCGAACCGTTCGGACGACAACGACGACGGCCGCGGCATGGCGATCAAGTTGCTCGGCGTGCCGGGCCCGAAATTGCTCGAGAACGATCGCGAAGCCACCTCCCAGGACTTCGTGATGATCAATCATCCGGTGTTCCTGGCCAACGACCCGCACCGTTATCTGTCCCTGGTCGAGAAAGCCAGCAGTGGCCGCCTGCTCGACAAACTCGCCATTCCGTTCGCGCTTGGCCTGAAGGGGACGTTGCGCGCCAAGGAAATCAGCAGCGGCAAGATTTCCAACCCCTTGCAGATCCGTTATTTCTCCGCAGTGCCGTATCAGCTCGGCGTGGGTCCCGACCGCCAGGCGATCAAGTTTTCGGTGATGCCGGCTTCGGCCGAGGTCGACCCGATGCCGGCGCAGCCCGGCCCCGACTATCTGCGCGAGGCGATGAAACGCACCCTCGCCGAGCGCGATGTCGTATTGAAGTTCCTGGTCCAGCCCAGGACCTCCGGCAGCATGAGCGTCGAAGATTCGATGACCGCATGGGACGAGGCGCAGGCGCCGTTCTTCGAGGTCGCGACGGTGCACATCCCGCGGCAGGATTTCGACACGCCCGAGCGCAACCGCCTCGGCGAGGACATCGCCTACAGCCCCTGGCATTCGCTGCCCGAGCACCGCCCGCTGGGCTCGACCAACCGCTTGCGCAAGCTGATCTACGACCGCATCAGCCGGGTGCGGCATGAGATGAATTCGGTCGAACGCCGGGGCGCGTGATGCCGCGGCAGCATGCGATCGCCGGCCCGATCGGCATACGGCACCGCATTGCATGGGCGATGCTTTCGCGTTGGCGATCGGGCTTTGGTAAATCCGGGCATTGGCAAATCCGGGCGATTTTTTCCAATCGCGGGCGTAGAGCGAATGTGCTCGCGTGCGGCGGGTTCGACCGTCGCCGAAGCTGTGCTAGTTTGGCCGACAGCCAAGAGAGCCTGCCATGTCCTCAAGCCCGCGACGCACCAAGATTCTTGCCACCCTCGGCCCGGCCACCGATCCGCCGGGCGTGCTCGATGCCTTGCTCAACGCCGGTGTCGACGTCGTCCGCCTGAATTTTTCGCACGGCGATCCGTCCTCGCAGGTCGCACGCGCCCAGGCCGTGCGCGAAGCCGCACTGCGGGTCGGCGTCGAGGTCGGCATTCTCGCCGATCTGCCCGGGCCGAAGATCCGCATCGAGCGTTTCGCCGAAGGCCGGGTCCTGCTCAAGGCCGGCGACCGCTTCGACCTGATCGCCAGCGCGAGCGCCCCTCCGGGCAATCTGCGCGAGGTCGGGGTGAGCTATCTGGGCCTGCCCAACGACGTCACGCCCGGCGACGTGCTGCTGCTCGACGATGGCCTGCTGCAGCTGCGTGTCGGCGCGGTCGACGGCGAACGCATCATCACCACCGTGCTCAACGACGGCGCGCTGTCGGACCGCAAGGGCCTGAACAAGCTCGGCGGCGGTCTGTCGCTGGGCGCGCTGACCGAGCGCGACAAGGAATTGATCCTGGTCGCCGCCGAACTCGGCGCCGACTTCATCGCGGTGTCGTTCTGCCGCAACGCCGAGGACATGCACGAGGCCCGCCGCATCGCCCGCGCCGCCGGCAGCGACGCCGCGCTGGTGTCGAAGATCGAGCGCGCCGAGGCGATCGAGAACCTGACCGAGATCGTCGACGCCAGCGACGTGGTCATGGTCGCGCGCGGCGACCTCGGCGTGGAGATCGGCGACGCCGAACTGCCCGGCCTGCAGAAGAAGATCATCCGCGAGTCGCTGGCGCGCAATCGCGTGGTCATCACCGCCACCCAGATGATGCAGTCGATGGTCGACAACCCGATCCCGACCCGCGCCGAAGTGCTCGACGTGGCCAACGCGGTGATCGACGGCACCGATGCGGTGATGCTGTCGCAGGAATCCGCGGCCGGCCGTTATCCGGTCAAGGCGGTCGAGGCGATGTCGCGCATCTGCCTCGGCGCCGAGCGCCAGTTCGATCACGACACCGATTTCGAGGCTGCGCCGCGCAACCTGGAACGCGCCGACCAGGCCATCGCGATGGCGGCGATGTTCCTGTCCGAGCACATCGGTGTGCGCGCCATCGTCGCCATGACCGAGTCCGGCGGCACCGTGCGTTTCCTCTCGCGTTTCCGTTCGAATGCGCCGATTTACGCGTTCTCGCGCCACGGCGGCGCGCGCCGGCGCATGTCGATGATGCGCGACGTTTATCCGATCGATTTCGACAGCCGCGGCCTGGCCTCGCGCGACGCCGCGCGCAACGTCGTCAAGCAGTTGTTCGATGCCGGCAAGCTGGGCCAGGGCGAGCGGGTGATCTTCACCAGCGGCGACACCATGGAACAGCACGGCGCGACCAACACCCTGCGCCTGCTGCAAGTGGGCGAGGGCGGTTGCGCCGAGGGGCTGGGCGAGCTCTGAGGCGGAACGGCGGCTCGGATAAGGAGCCGCCGAACCCTCTGGGGTAGGAGCGGCGCGAGCCGCGACCCGGACATTGAAGCGGCGACGTCAGTATGGTTTCGCGGTCGCGGCTCGCGCCGCTCCTACCCGGGAGCGGCACCATGAGCGGCGTCGGCAGTCGTCAGACGCCGACGTAACCGCCCGCATACACCGGCTTCCATTGACCGGATTGCTGGCTCCAGATCTGGTACTCGCTGCCTTCGTACTGGTGCAGACGGAAGATCAGTTCCGCCTGGCCGTCGCCGTCCAGGTCCAGGGCATCGTGGAAGGAATGCGTTTCGACCACGTCGCCGCCGGTCTCGCGTGCGATCTCGCCGACGTTGCGGTATTGCTTGCCCGAGACCTCCAGCAGCAGCACCGCATCCAGGCTGGTATCGGCCTGATCGGCGCGCTTCGGGCGCACCGCGGCATCGGCGGTGGCGACCAGCAGCCGTTGCTCGCCGGCCAATGCGATCGCGTGGACGCGCAGGCCGTTGCGCTCCTTTTCATCGTAAGGACGCAGCGCCTTGTCGATAGCGGCGCGGTCCATGCGCTGCCGCGTCAGGACAGCGCGCAGTTCGCGCTCGACCGCGCGGTGTTCGTCGGCGGACACTTTCGGCTCGATCCGCGCCGCGCCGGCACCGAGCGTTTCGTTGCTGGCCAGGCCGCTCAGGCGTTCGTCGCGCTCGGTCGCCGGCGGGCGGCGCACGTGCGCTTCCATGCCCAGGCCCGCGCTTTCGCCGCGGTCGATGATCTGGATCAGTCCGTCGGCGACGCCGTTGCGGTACAGATTGAAGCCGCGCCAGACCGCGAAGGTGCTGTCCGGGGCCGCGGCATCGGCGTAGCGGCCGCGCCCGTCGATGCGGGCGATCGCGGTCAGGTAGCCGCCATCGACGCCGAACAGCAGGCGCGGCTCACCGGCCGGGCGTTCGACCTTGGGCGCGGTCATGCGCTCGCGGCGGGTGGTCGCGGCTTGCACGGCCGCCGTGTCGCCATCGGCTTGCAGGGCATCGATCAACAACTGATGGCTTTCGCGCGCGAACGGGCGCAGGGCGATCGCGCGTTCGGCGATGGTGCGCCGCTCGGCGCCGGAGGCGCGGCGATAGTCCTGTTCCAGCGAGGCCGCGGTCGGCGCGCGCGGGCCGAGCAGGTCGGCGCGGATCCAGCCGACCGATGGATTGGGGCGTTCCGAAGTCGCCCGCACCCATTCGCCGAACGCGCACTGCACCTTGACCTCGGCGCCGATCGGCACCGAGGTCACCGCGCCGCCCTCGGCGCGCGGCACGGAACGCATCCGCGCCGCATCGACGACGACGTAGCGGGTCGATGGCTGCGGATGCGATTCGCAATGGGCGACGGCTTCGCGGTAATCGCGGTCGGCGTCGTTGGATTGGGCGAGGGCGGGGAGGGCCGAAAGAGCGCCCAGTGCGAAAGCGGCCTGGAGCGGCCAGAGCGAAGGGCGAGGCGGGTGGTTACGGGTCATGCGCGCGATCCTTGTGCGGCTGGGATTTGGCGCAGAGCTTAGGCCGGCCGTCGCGACGGTGTACAGCCCCATGCGGACCGCCTGCGATTTCCAGGGATAGCACATCTCGCTTGTTGCGATGGACTCGGGTTACAACGGCGGTCGCGGCGGCCGAGTGCGGCCGAGTGCGGCCGTGGCGACTGGATCATCAAGGCAGAGGTTGGAATGAACAAGCGATTCAAATGGATGTGGCGGGCGGCGCTGGCGGCGTCGATGCTGGCTTCGGTGCCGGCCTGGGCGGCCGACGAGGACGCCTACGACTTCGGCGGCATGTACGGCCTGTACCCGGAGGGCGGGGTGGTCAAGTACTACAACAATCCCGCGACGGGAGCGGCCAGCTGTCCCACGGGTTACGACGCCAGGCAGGTGTTCGGCACCGGCAACGTGGATTGGTCGATGTTCCTGTGCACGAGACCGCATGTCGTCGGCCGCGCGCCGTTGTACGACTTCGGCGGCATGGTCGGCTTGGCCAATGGCACGGGCAACGGCGCCTTGCCATGGCGGGGTTACTACTATTTCGTCAACCCGTTCACGCATACCGACGAATGCCCGGTCGGCTATCAAAGCCAGCAGGTGCTGGGCACGCCGAGCGTCGATCACAACCTCTATTACTGCTACCGCCCGCATGCCGAAGGCGGTTTGCGCATGGACTTCGCCGGCATGACCGGCGATGGCGCGACGCCTTATCCCAACCCTGCGACCGGCGTTGCCCATACCTGCCCCGGCGGCTACAGCCGGTACACCGCGTTCGGTACGCCGAGCGTCGACTACACCTTCTATTACTGCGGGAAACTGCGGAACGCGGGCCTGCAGCCGGCGGGCAAGGGCAGCCTGGGACTGGGCGAGCCGATCGTGCCCAATGCGGTGGCTCGTTTCCCCGGCAATCCGGCGCAGCAGCAGGCCGAAGTAGACCGCGAAGTGTTGCTGGCAAAGGGCTTGCGCCCGCGTGTGTTCCGTATGTGGATGCTCAACACGCATATCCTGACCGACGAAAACACGCTCGGCCCGTATGCCGCTCTGCATCAACGTGCAGTACAGGCGTTGTCGGACGCCAACATCACCCTGGTCGGCATGGACAATTCGTTTCCGGCCTGGTTGACCGGTGTGCCGGAGCGCTCGGGGCAGTCCTGGATCCTGCCGTGTCCGGACCAGCGTTCGGCGAACACGCCTTATGCCGAGTTCCTCGCGCGCTACGAGAAAAGTTGGACCACGATCGCGAGTACCTATCCGCAAATCAAGCTGTGGCAGGTGGCAAACGAGACTAACGGTAAGGCGCAGGATGCACAGGGTTTCGACGTGTTCGCGCCACCGTTGCAGGGGGAGCGCGGCGCCTGTCAGAACGGGCGGCTCAGGTTTACCGACCAGGACCGCGTCGACATCACCATGGACCTGATGTTCCATGCTCGGCGCGGCATCAAGGCCGGCAATCCGGATGCTTCGACGTTCATGCCGCCGCCTTCGCCGATGGGAGACAAGACGTTGGCACCGATCGCCAATTTCATCGGATCGCTGTACGCGAATATCGCTGCCGGCAATCGCCCCAGTACCAATGCGCGCGATTACTTCGACGGTGTTTCCTGGCACCCGTATATCTTTCAGGACGCGAACCAGCAAACTTGGGTGGACCGCAACAATGCGATTCACGATGTGCTGGAACAGTATGGGGACGGCAATGTGCCGGTGATCTTGTCCGAGGTAGGCAACTCTTCGGCGATTTCCTGTAACGCCAGCTCATGCGTGGACCGTTCGCCCACCGAGTTGCGCGACTGGATGCAACACACCTTGTCGCTCAGTCAGTCTCCCGATCCTGCGGCCATGCCCTGGCTGACGTATCTGATCTGGTTCCGGATGAGCGATGTCCACAGTTCGCTGTCCACAGCGGCCAGCCCGCCCAGCCTGCCCAACCCCGAGTTCTATTACGGCATTCTGAAGGGCGACAACAATCAGCCGTCCCCGTCTTCGGACCTGTTCTGTCAGTACACCGGGTGCCATGCCCTCGAAGCGATCCCGTTCTGATTAAGACATCAGCGCGATATGAAACAGGGCTTTAGACCGGCCTCGTGCCCGCGGGTATGAGGCCGGTCAAAACGCCGTCGCCGGATTCCTCCGGCGGCGGCTGACACCGATATCGGCCCGCTCGCTGAAAACGGTTTCCGTCGAAACTGAGCGCAAGTGCCTGATTCGACAGGCCCAAGGAGGGGGCAAGGTTCACCGTCAGCGGCTATAATCGCGGGCTTCCCACCGCTGCCGCAGGATCTCCATGAGCATCGAACAGCTTGCCGAAACCGCCCAGGCCATGGTCGCCGCGGGCAAGGGCATCATCGCGATCGACGAGTCGAACGCCACCATCGCCAAGCGTTTCGCCGGCGTCGGTATCGACAACACCGAAGAAAATCGCCGCGCCTACCGCGAGCTGCTGCTCACCACGCCGAAGATCGGCGACTACATCTCCGGCGCGATCCTGTACGACGAAACCATCCGTCAGTCGACCAAGGCCGGCGTGCCGTTCACCAAGGTCATGATGGACAACGGCGTGATCCCGGGCATCAAGGTCGACAAGGGCCCGCAGGCGCTGGCCGGCTTCCCCGGCGAAGTCGTGACCGAAGGCCTCGACGGCCTGCGCGCGCGCCTGGAGGAGTACTACAAGCTCGGCGCCCGCTTCGCCAAGTGGCGCGCGGTCATCAACATCGGCGACGACATCCCGTCGGGTACCTGCATCGAGGCCAACAGCCACGCGCTGGCGCGCTACGCCGCGCTGTGCCAGGAGCAGGGCCTGGTGCCGATGGTCGAGCCTGAAGTCATCATGGACGGCAGCCACGACATCGACACCTGCTTCGAAGTCACCGAAGTGACCCTGCGTTCGCTGTTCGGCGCGCTGTATGAGCAGAGCGTGCTGCTCGAAGGCACCATCCTGAAGGCCTCGATGGTTCTGCCGGGCACCCTGGCCAGCGACCGCGCCAGCGTCGACGACGTCGCCGCGGCCACCCTGCAGTGCCTGAAGTCGACCGTGCCGGCGACTCTGCCGGGCATCGTGTTCCTGTCGGGCGGCCAGTCGGACGAGGACGCCACCGCGCACCTCAACGCCATGAACCAGATGGGCCCGAACCCGTGGCCGCTGTCGTTCTCCTACGGCCGCGCCATGCAGTCGGCGGCGCTGAAGCTGTGGTCGCAGGACTTGGTCGGCAACATCGCCAAGGCCCAGCAGACCGTGTACGAGCGCGCCAAGGCCAACGGCCTGGCGGCGCTGGGTCAGTGGAAGGCCGCCGCGTAAGCGTCGTTCTTCGCAGTACCGCGTCACCCGAGAACGCCGGCCTTGTGCCGGCGTTTTCTTTTTGGCCGTTGTCGGCCGGTGTGGCGTGGGCTTGGATCCGTGCGTCGTAGGCGCGGTGTCGCGGTCGCGGCTCGCGCCGCTCCTACTCTTGAATTCGCCAGGGCATGCAGCGACGCGAGGGCCGATGGGACAGGGGTAGGAGCGGCGCGAGCCGCGACCAACCGAAGATATGATCGAAAGCGCATCCACCGAGGCCCGGGCATCCGGCCCGGCTTTGCGAGGTTTGCGCTGTCCGTCTCGGCTTCGGGTACGGTGCTGGCGTACAACGATTCGGTTTATCGCGGCTTGCGCCGTTTCTACCCTTGGATTCGAGAGGGCATGTAGGGACGCGAGGGCCGGCGCGGTCTTGGGGTTTCTTGTAGGCTCGGTCATGCCGTCGCGTGGCGGCACCATCGACCGTTCTCGCAAGGAGGCCGAACCATGTCCGATGCCAAGGCGCCGATCATGCCGGCGCAGGTGAGCAGTCTGTTGCGCGCCAATCGCAAGATCGAGGCGATCAAGCTCGTGCTCGATGCGAATCCTGGGCTGCGTCTGCGCGAGGCCAAGGATGCGGTCGAGCGTTACGAGCGACAGCACCCCAGGGGGGCGGGCGCACAGATGGCCGAGGCCGCGCCAGCGGCTCCGCCCGGTGGATTTCCAGCGCAAGCCGAACTTGCCCTGCGCAGCGGCAACAAGATCGAGGCGGTCAAGATCGTGCGTGCGGTCTACCGGCTCGGTCTGCGCGAAGCGCTCGCGCGCGTCGATGCGCATTTGCTCGGTCAACACGCGGACGCCTCCATTACCGGCGCGGGCGCCGGCCGCAGCGACCTCCCCGCCGACGTGACGATGGCGCTGCTGCGCGGCGACCGTGCCGGCGCGCTCGTACTGCTGGAAAAGACCCACGGGCTCGCCAACGCGGAGGCGATGAAACGCGTGATCGAGCACGAACGCCAGCGCAGCAAGCGCGGCCTGGCCGGCCGTGCCGACGGCACGGTCCGGCGCGACGAAAGCAACGCCGGGATGCTGTGGTGGGCGTTGCTGATCGCCGTGGCGGTGGTGACGCTTTGGTATCTCGTGTTCCGCCACTGAGCGCGCGAGCGCCCGCGACCCGCGTGACCGTCAGCCCAGCGAGGCCAACCAGTCGTCGTCGCTGCCTTCGTTGATGCCTTCGAACAGGAAGGTGCTCAGATAACGCTCGCCGGTGTCGGGCAGCATCGCCAGGATCACCGCGCCGTGCTCGGCGGTGCGTGCGACTTCGAGCGCCGCAGCCGCGGTGGCGCCGGCCGAGATGCCGACGAAGATGCCTTCCTCCAGCGCCAGGCGGCGCGCGGTATCGCGCGCGAGCACCTCGTCGACGGTCAGCACGTCGTGGGCGGCGTCGCGATTAAGCACGGCCGGCACGAAGTCCGGGGTCCAGCCCTGGATCTTGTGCGGCTGCCAGGCGTTGCCGCTGAGCAGGGCCGCGCCGGCCGGCTCGCAGGCGGTGATGCGCACTTCCGGGCGCGCCACCCGCAGCACCTCGCCGACACCGGTGAGGGTGCCGCCGGTGCCCCAGCCGGTGACGAAATGATCGAGCCGGCGGCCGGCGAAGTCCTGCAGGATCTCGGCCGCGGTGGTGTTGCGGTGATAGGCCGGGTTGGCCGGGTTTTCGAACTGGCGGGCGAGGAACCAGCCGTGTTTCTTCGCCAGCTCCTCGGCGCGCCGGACCATGCCGCTGCCGCGTTCGGCGGCCGGGGTCAGGATGACCTTGGCGCCGTAGGCGCGCATGAGCTTGCGGCGCTCCATCGAGAAGGTTTCGCTCATGGTGGCGACGAACTTGTAGCCGAGCGCGGCGCAGACCATCGCCAGGGCCACGCCGGTGTTGCCCGAGGTCGCCTCGACCACGGTGTCGCCGGGCTTGATCAGCCCCTTGGCTTCGGCGTCGAGGATGATCGCCAGGGCCAGGCGGTCCTTGACCGAGCCGCCCGGGTTGAAGGCTTCGACCTTGGCGTACAGGCTGACGTGGGCCGGGGCGACGCGGTGCAGGCGGATCACCGGGGTGCGGCCGATGGTGTCGAGAATGCTGTCGTGGATCATGACCAGGCTCCAACGGGGGGACCCGCGGAGTATGAACTCCGTCCGTGCCGCCCGCGCCACCGCGTTGATTACGGCGATGCAACATCGGCGCGGCAATGGCCGCGGCCCAGGCCGGGGACGACGGCGCTCGGCCCGAACACGTCGTCGGGACGACTTTGCCTATACGGTGGTCAACCAATGGCCCACGCGAGCGTTAATGCTGCACCGCTAGAATCGCGCGGCTTCATTGCCGCGCCGGTTCTTGCTACCGCGCGGATCGCCTGCGCGGGCCGCACCAGCGCCCGCCAGACCCGCGCCGCCGCCCTCACGGGTAACCGTTCAGAGAACCGCATGCGACCAGTTTCCGGCCTTCGCACCTGCTGCACCCTTGCCTTCGTCCTCGTCCTGACCGCCTGCGGCAGCAAGGGCGGGGCGCCCCAGGCAGGCCAGGGCGGCGACCGTCCGATTCCGGTCACGACCGAGCCGGTGCGGCTGCGGCCGTGGAACGACACCGTGCAGGCACTCGGCAACGTCAAGGCGCGCGAGTCGATCACGGTCACCGCCAAGGTCAGCGAGATCGTCCAGGGCGTACATTTCGACAGTGGCGATCAGGTCGCCGCCGGCGAGTCCCTGGTCACCCTCAGCGGCAAGGCCCAGCAGGCGGCCCTGGCCCAGGCCGAGGCCACCGCCAAGGAAGCCGCTGCCTTGTACCAGCGCCAGAGCGAGCTGGCGGCGCAGCAGTTGATCGCGCGTTCCGCGCTCGACACCCAGCGCGCGACCCGCGACGCCACCCGCGCCCGGGTCGAGCAGATGAAGGCCGACATCGGCGACCGGGTGATCCGTGCGCCGTTCTCGGGCGTGCTGGGCATCCGCCAGGTCAGCCCCGGCTCGCTGGTCACCCCGGGCACGCCGATCGCGACCCTCGACGACACCGGCCGGGTTTATGTCGATTTCCCGGTGCCGGAAACCCAGCTGGCGCGCGTGGCCAAGGGCCAGACCGTCGAAGGCAGCAGCGCCGCCTATCCGGCCCAGCCGTTCGAGGGCGAGGTCAGCACCATCGACGCGCGCGTCGACCCGGCCACGCGCGCAATCACCGTGCGCGCCGATTTCCCCAATCCCGAGCATCGCCTGCGTCCGGGCATGCTGATGCAGGTGACCTTGTTGCAGCCCGAACGCCAGGCTTTGTTGGTGCCGGAGATCGCGGTGGTGCAGGTCGGCACCGACTCCTACGTGTTCCGGGTCAAGCCCGACAGCACGGTCGAGCGTGCCGACATCGAAGTCGGCACACGCCGCGACGGCTTGGCCGAGATCGTCAAGGGCCTGCAAGTCGGCGACCGCATCGTGATCGACGGCACCGGCAAGCTGCGCGTCGGCAGCAAGATCCAGGCCGCCGATGCGAACGCGCCCGCGAAGCGCCAGGGCGAGCCGGCCGCGGCGAAGGGCGGCGCGAATGGCTGACTGGATGCGGTCCTTGCTGTCTTCGTTTCCGCGCAAGCCCGATGCCGGCGACCTGCGCGCCGCGGTCAAGCGCGCCCTGGACTTCCGCCTGCGCAGCGAGCCGGTGGCTCCGCCTGAAGACCTCGCCTACGACCCCGAGCAGGCTCCGGGCGGACGGCCCAAGGTCGTGCCGATCTACATAGCGCCGAAGCGCAGTGCGCCCAAACGCCGCGACGGCGGCGAGCCGCGATGAATATTTCCGATCTGTCGATCCGCCGTCCGGTGTTCGCCACCGTGATGAGCCTGCTGCTGATCACCCTGGGCGTGATGGCGTTCTCGCGCCTGACCTTGCGCGAATTGCCGGCGATCGACCCGCCGGTGGTCTCGGTCGACGTGACCTATCCCGGCGCCTCGGCGGCGGTGGTCGAGACCCGCATCACCCAGGTGCTGGAAGACGCGCTGGCCGGCATCGAGGGTATCGAGAGCATCGAATCGCGCAGCGTCAACGGACGCGCCTCGATCAGCATCGAGTTCACCCTGCAGCGCGAGATCGAGGCCGCGGCCAACGACGTGCGCGATGCGGTCAGCCGCGTGTCCAACCGCATGCCGGAAGAGGCCGACCCGCCGCAGATCGAAAAGGTCGAGAGCGACGCCGACCCGATCATGTGGCTCAACATGAGCTCCAAGCAGATGGACACGCTGCAGCTGTCCGACTACGCGGAGCGTTACGTGGTCGACCGCCTGTCCTCGGTCGACGGCGTGGCCCAGGTCCGCATCGGCGGCCAGCAGCGCTATGCGATGCGCATCTGGCTCGACCAGGACGCGCTGGCGGCGCGCGACATCACCGTCAACGAAGTCGAAGCCGCGCTCGGTGCCGAGAACGTCGAACTGCCGGCCGGGCGCATCGAATCGCAGACGCGCGACTTCACCCTGCGGGTCGCGCGCAGCTATCAAAAGCCCGAGGACTTCGCCCAGATTCCGCTGAAGAAGGGCGCCGACGGCTATGTCGTGCGGCTCGGCGACGTCGCCAAGATCCAGCTCGATTCGGCCGAACGCCGCGCCTACTACCGCAGCAACGGCGAGCCGAACATCGGCCTGGGCATCGTCAAGACCTCGACCGCGAACAGCCTCGACGTGGCCCGCGCGATCCGCGCCGAGGCCGACAAGATCCGCCCCGGCCTGCCGGACGGCACCAATATCTTCGTCGCCTTCGACACCACCATCTTCATCGAGTCGGCGGTCGAGCGCGTGTACCACACGCTGGCCGAAGCGGTGATCCTGGTATTGATCGTGATCTGGCTGTTCCTCGGCAGTTTCCGCGCCGCGCTGATCCCGGCGGTGACCGTGCCGGTGTGCCTGATCGCCGCCTTCATCCCGCTGTACGCCTTCGACTTCTCGATCAACCTGCTGACCTTGCTGGCGCTGGTGTTGTGCATCGGCCTGGTGGTCGACGATGCGATCGTGGTGCTGGAGAACATCCAGCGCCGCGCCGACCTCGGCGAACCTAAGCTGGTCGCCGCCGCGCGCGGCACCAAGCAGGTCGCGTTCGCGGTGATCGCGACCACTGCGGTGCTGGTCGCGGTGTTCCTGCCGATCGGCTTCATGGAAGGCAACACCGGGCGCTTGTTCCGCGAATTGTCGGTGGCATTGGCTGGCGCGGTGGCCTTGTCGGCCTTCGTCGCGCTGACCCTGACGCCGATGATGTCGTCGAAATTCGTGCGGCCGCACAGCGAAGAGAAATCCAACCCGGTCAACCGCTGGGTCAATGCGCGCCTGGACGGCGTGAGCCGGCGCTACAAGGGCCTGCTCGATCACACCGTCGAGCGGCCATGGTTGTTCGGCGTGCTGATGCTGATCGCGCTGGCGCTGAGCTTCGGTCTGTTCAAGCTGGTGCCGTCGGAACTGGCGCCGCAGGAAGACCGCGGCTCGTTCCAGGTGTCGATCATCGGCCCGGAAGGCGCCGGCTACGACTACACGGTCAAGCAGGTGCAGCAGGTCGAGAAGATCATCGCCTCGCACACCGGGCCGGACCAGACCATCCAGCGCTACAACCCGCGCGTGCCCGGCGGTTTCGGCGCCAGCGAGGAAATGCACACCGGCCGCATCGCGGTGTTCCTGCAGGACTGGGACAAGCGCGACGTCAGCACCTCCGACGTGGCCGACGGCCTGCGCAGCGAACTCGGTCAACTGACCGGCGTGCGTGCGCTGCCGCAGGTCGGCGGCGGCCTGGTGCGCACGCGCGGGCAGCCGATCCAGATCGTGCTCGGCGGCCCCGAATACGTCGAACTGGCGAAGTGGCGCGACCGCCTGCTGGCGCGCATCGAGCAGAACAAGGGCTTGTTCTCGGTCGATTCGGACTACAAGGAAACCCGACCGCAGATGCGCGTGGAGATCGACCGCCAGCGCGCCGCCGACCTCGGCGT
Source organism: Lysobacter sp. CA196 (assembly GCF_052078695.1). Taxonomy (NCBI): domain Bacteria; kingdom Pseudomonadati; phylum Pseudomonadota; class Gammaproteobacteria; order Lysobacterales; family Lysobacteraceae; genus Lysobacter; species Lysobacter sp. CA196. Next base: position 271,127 of record NZ_JBQJIN010000002.1, read on the forward strand.
CAGCGTCACCGACATCGGCCATTCGCTGGAAACCATGATGGGTTCGCGGCGCGCCACCACCTTCGTGCAGAACGGCGAGGAATACGACGTGATCGTGCAGGCCGGACGCGAAGTGCGCGCCTCGCCGGCCGACCTGGCCGCGATCCAGGTGCGCGCCCGCGACGGCGGCCTGGTGCCGCTGTCGAACCTGGTCACGCTGAAAGAGCTGGCCGAGCCGGGCAGCCTCAACCGCTTCAACCGCCTGCGTGCGATCACTGTCAGCGCGGGCCTCGCGCCGGGCTACACCATGGGCGAGGCGATCACCTGGCTCAACCAGGTGGTCGAGGAAGAACTGCCGGAGCAGGCGCAGATCGACTGGAAGGGCGAGTCGCGCGAATACCAGAAGGCCGGCGGCGCGGTGCTGATGACCTTCACCCTGGCGCTGCTGGTCGTGTACCTGGTGCTGGCGGCGCAGTTCGAGAGCTTCATCCATCCGTTCGTGATCATGCTGACCGTGCCGCTGGGCGTGCTCGGCGCCTTGCTCGGCCTGTGGATGACCGGCGGCACGCTGAATCTGTTCAGTCAGATCGGCATCGTCATGCTGGTCGGCCTGGCGGCGAAGAACGGCATCCTGATCGTCGAGTTCGCCAACCAGTTGCGCGACGAGGGCCGCAGCATCCACGCCGCCATCGTCGAGTCCTCGGCGGTGCGCCTGCGTCCGATCCTGATGACCTCGATCGCGACCGTAGTCGGTGCAGTGCCCCTGGTCCTGGCCGGCGGCCCGGGCTCGGCGAGCCGGGCGACGATCGGCATCGTGGTGATCTTCGGCGTGTCGTTCTCGACTCTGTTGTCGCTGTTCATCGTGCCGGCGTTCTACGTCCTGCTCGCGCGCTACACCAAGTCGCCCGAAGCGGTCGCGCACGAGCTGGAGAAGCTGGAAAAGGAAACCCCGCAGGCCGGCGGTCACGCTTGATCGGGTGAGCCCGTCCGCCTCCGGGTTGGACGCACCGCTTCAGGGTAGGAGCGGCGCGAGCCGCGACCGCGGGGCTTCGGCTACGACGCAGGTCGCGGCTCGCGCCGCTCCTACCCTGAGAGCGGCTCCCCCAGCACCCCGGTTTCCGCCCGCCAAGGGTGATGCAGTACGCTATCGCCATGAACGCCGCTCCCTTATCCGACCCGGGCGATATCCGCCTGCTTGGCGAAGGCTTCGTCCTGCGCCACTGGCGGCCCGACGACCTCGACAGCCTGGTCGAACACGCCAACGACGAACACGTCTCGCGTTCCACCAGCGATCGTTTTCCCTATCCCTATACCCGTGAAGACGGCGAACGCTTCCTGTCCGGCAAGGTGGTCGACCTCACCGCCCCGGTGTTCGCGATCGAAGTCGACGGCCGCGCCTGCGGCGGCATCGGCGTGCGTGCCGGCCAGGGCGAGCGCGGCCACAGCGCCGAGCTCGGCTACTGGCTCGGGCGCGCGCTGTGGAACACCGGCCTGATGACGCGCGCGGTCGGCGTATTCGCGCCCTGGGTCATGCGCGAGCTGTCCCTGTACCGCTTGTGCGCGACGGTGCTTGACCACAACCCGGCCTCGGCGCGGGTGTTGCTGAAGAACGGTTTCGAAGAAGAAGGCGCGCAACGCTGCGCCGTGTTCAAGCGCGGGCAACTGCACGACCTGCGGGTGTTCGCCAAGGCAAGAAGGAGTCTCGACGATGCGACGTGATCCCCCGCGCGGTCCGCGCCCCCCCATCGCTCCGGGACAGAGCCCCTGGCGCACCGGTCCGCGTCGCGACGACGAACCGCGCCCGCGGCGCGAGCCCAATGCGCACAGCGGCACGGGCCCGGTCGAATCGCCGCCGTCGCCTTATCGCGGCGGACATGCGCACGCGCATCCGCATTCGCGTTCGGAACGGCGCGAGCAACGCACCCAACATGCCGGCGAGACGCGCCCGCCGCGCGAGCGGGCACGGCCGGAACGCCACGAGCGCGACGAGCGGGTCTATCGCCAGCGCGACGAGGCCGACCTGCGTCAGCCGCTCGGCGACGAGATGTTCGAGGCGCCGCATCCGCAACGCGCGCGCCGCGACGTCGAGCTGCGCCTGTACGGCCTCAATGCGATCCGCGCGGTGTTCGCGCGCCGGCCGCAGGCGATCCGCAAACTGTATCTGAGCGGCAACCGCATTCCCGCCCTGCAGCCTCTGCTGGCGTGGTGCGTGGCCAATCGCGTCGGCTATCGCGTGGTCGAGGAAACCGACCTCGACAAGCTCGCGGCAAGCGGCCACCACGAAGGCGTGGTCGCCGACGTGTTGCGCGAGGAGCCGGCTTCGTTGTCGGAATGGCTGCGCGAATTGCCGGAAGGCCCGCAGCTGGCGATCTGGCTCGACGGCGTCGGCAACCCGCACAACCTCGGCGCGATCCTGCGTTCGGCCGCGCACTTCGGCGTCGCCGCGGTGCTGATGCCGAAGGATTCCACCCTCGCTCTGTCGGGCGCCGCCGCGCGCGTCGCCGAAGGCGGCGCGGAAGCGGTGCCGATGGTGCGCATGGGCCGCAGCGACAACGCATTGACGCAGCTGCGCGGCGCCGGTTTCGCCTTGGCGGCGACGGTGGTGTCCGGTGGCGACAACGCTTTCGCGACCCAGTTGCCGCAGCGTTTGGTCTACGTGTTGGGCGCGGAAAGCGAAGGCATGGACCGCGACCTCGTCGCCGCCTGCGATCTGCGTTTGTCGATTCCCGGCAGCGGCAAGGTCGAAAGTCTCAACGTCGCCGCGGCGACCGCGGTGCTGCTGGCGGCCTGGACTGCGCGTAGCGCATAGCCCGTAGGGGGCGAGCGCTCTTATCCCTTACTTTCAAGCAGGGGCAGAAGCCCCTCACCCTAACCCTCTCTTGCAAGAGGGAGAGGGGACTGAGCCCGCATCGTTGCCGGGCTAGCGACACCGCGGCCGCACGCGAGACCAAGCCCTGAGCCTGGCATCTGGATCAAGCCAACGACACCGCCGATCCCGCGCGATTCAAAGCCCCTCTCCCGCGTGCGGGAGAGGGGTTCGGGCGAGGGCGCCAGATTGAGTCGCAAACAGCAGAAGCGGTGCCGCCCTCACTCCTCCGGCGGCGTGACCGGCTTGGCTTCGCTGCCGAAATCGCCGTCGGCCGAGGCGGCCAGGTAGGCGAACACCGCATACGCCGCGACGTTCTGCGCCAGCGCCTTCGGGTCGATCTTGTCGAGGGTGTCGTCGGGGGTGTGGTGGTAGTCGAAGTAGTCGCTGCCGTCCTGGGCCAGGCGCGCCCAGGCCAGGCCTTGCGCGGCGAACGGCGAGATGTCCGGGCCCGGACCGCCCTTGCCCGGCGTGTGTTCGATGCCGAGCGGTGCCAGGGCTTCGGCGATCTGCTTGTCGGCGACCTGCGCGTGCGCCGGCGCCGAACTCGAATACGCGTAGATGCGTCCCGCGCCGAAATCGCTCTCGGCGCCGATCTGGTGCTGCTTGACCTGCGCGGCGTGCTTGAGCGCGTAGGCCTTGCCGCCGTACAGACCCTGCTCTTCGTTGGCGAAGGCGATCACCCGGATGCTGCGCGCCGGGCGCAGCTTGCTCTGGCCGATCAGCTTGCCCGCGGCCATGGTCAGGCCGACGCCGGCGCCGTCGTCGATCGCGCCGGTGCCGAGGTCCCACGAGTCCAGATGACCGCCGATCACCACGACTTCCTCGGGCTTGCTCTTGCCGCGGATCTCGCCGATGACGTTGTGCGAGGTCGCTTCGCCGTCCCAGCCGCAATCCAGGGCGACGCGCACCCGCACCGGGCCGAGCGCGCTCAGGCGGGCCAGTTGGTCGGCGTCGGGCGCGGCCAGCGCGGCCGACGGAATCGGGGTCAGGCCGTCGTCGAAGCGGGTGATGCCGGTGTGCGGGTTGCGGTGCGAGTCGGTGCCGGCCGAACGCATCAGATAGGCGCTGGCGCCCGCGCGGATCGCCGCCGACGGGCCGCGGCTGCGCACGCGTCCGCCCGGGCCGTAGCCGGCGCCGTCTTTCGCGCGCTCCATGCGGTAATCGATGAAGGCGATCTTGCCCTTGAGCGAACCGGCCGGCGCGGCTTCCAGCGCGGCGAGGTCGGCGAAACGCACGATCTCGCCTTCGACCTTGCCGGCGGGGCTGCCGCCCAGCGCGGTCAGGTTCAGCGGCTGGCGGTGCTCGCCGAGCACTTCGGCCTGCTCGCTGCGGCGTTCCCACTTCGGAAACGTCACCGGCTCCAGCCAGACCTTGTCGAAGCCGAGTTCGCGGAACTTGGCTTCGGCCCACTTCACCGCGCGCGCATCGGCTTCGCTGCCGGCCAGGCGGGGGCCGACCTCGGTGGTCAGCGACTCGGTGATGCGATAGCCCAGGTCGCTGGCCAGCGCGCTTTCGCGCAATTCGCCGGCCGCGGCGACGGCGGCCTCGGGGATGCGCGTTTCGCGCGGGGCGGCCACGGCGGAGCCGACGAACAACACAGCAGCGATCGCTGCCCACAACGGTGCGCGCATCCCCAACTCCCTGATCTGGAAAGTAACGGAGGCCGCCTGGAACCAGGCGGCCGGAAAAGACGAAGCCGCGAGCTTAGCAACCCGCGGCTTCGTCTCTATCTGTCGCAAGTCACGTTGGACTTGAGGGTTTTTTGTCGTTGCCTATCGCCACGTTTGAGGCACTTTGCCGCAACGGGCGAAGCGTTCTCACTTCTTCAGCGAATCGCGGATCTCGCGCAGCAGCACGATGTCCTCGGGCGTCGCCGCCGGCGCCGCGTCGGCGGGCTTGCGGACCTTGTTGTAGGCCTTGAGGAACAGGAAGATCACGAACGCGATCAGGACGAAGTCGATCGCGGTCTGCAGGAACGCGCCGTACTTGATCGCGACTTCGGCCGCGACTTCCTTGCCGGCGGCATCCAACTGCGCCGCGGTCAGTACGTACTTGGCGTCGCCGAGGTTGACCCCGCCGCTCAGGTAACCGATGACCGGCATGACGATGCCGTCGACCAAGGCGGTGACGATCTTGCCGAAGGCCGCGCCGATCACCACACCGACGGCCAGATCGACCACGTTGCCGCGCGCTATGAACTCTTTGAACTCGCTGATCATGCCCATCCGCATGTTCTCCCTGGTTGACGACATGAATGCGGCGCCGCAGCGCCGAGGCGACTATAGCGGTGCCGGGATGATGTGTCCGTGCAGTTCGGCCACGCCTTCGAGCACGGCGTGATAACGGTCGCCGGGCAGCAAGGGGCCGACGCCGGAGGGCGTGCCCATGTAGATCAGGTCGCCGGCGCGCAGCGCGTACAGCCGCGACAGCTCGTGCAGGATCTCGGGCACGTCCCAGACCAGGTCGGCGAGCGTGCCGCGCTGGCGGACTTCGCCGTTCACGGCCAGGCTCAGGGCGCGTGCGCCGAGTTCGCCGACGTCGGCGACCGGCACGATCGCGCTGATCGGTGCGGCATGATCGAAGGACTTGCCGGTGTCCCAGGGCAACCCCTTGGCCTTGGCCTGCGATTGCAGGTCGCGGCGGGTCAGGTCCAGGCCGACCGCATAGCCGTAGATCAGCGCCTGGGCGTCGGCGACGGCGAGTTCGCCGGCCGGCGCATCGCGACCGATCGCGACCACCAGCTCGACCTCATGGTGCAGGTCGTCGGTGCCGGGCGGGTAGGGCACGGCTTCGCCGAGTTCGATCGCGTCGTGCGGCTTGAGGAAGAACACCGGCCGGCCGCGATCGGCGGCCGAGGTCGGTACGGCCGCGCCCATTTCGCGTGCGTGTTCGGCGAAGTTGCGCCCGACGCAGTAGACGCGGCGGACCGGGAACGTGGTGCCGTCGGCGATATCGGCGCCGCGGACCGGAATGCGGGTGTGCGGCGGTGCCGCGATCGCGTCGCTCATGCGTTCAGTGGGTGGAAGAAGTAGGGGGGCGATGGTCGAGCCGGGCCGCGTCGACGACGCGGAACTCGCCTTCGACGATGTCGTGGCCGTGCGTGTCGCGATGCGCCATCGGCTTGCCGCGGCGCTTCCAGAATTTGTAGGCGAGGCCGACGGCGATCATCGCCGCGCCGACCACCACACTGAACATCACCAGCAGCGCCAACAGCCCGAGCCCGATCACGCCGAGCACGAAACGCAGGATGCGGTGACGCGGTTTGCGCGGCTCGAAAGCGGTGCGCACGCGCGACTGGAACGCATTCCATTGCGGTCGGTGATCGGAGAATCGGAAGGTCTGGGCAAACATTTAGGGTGTCGTGAGACAATGCGGCAAACGCCGGACACAGGAGTATCGTTCCAGGCATGGACGAGGGTGTGAGAAGTTCGTTAAATCATCCCGGCGCAGGCGGCAACGCAGCGTTGCCCCTGATCGCGCTGGAGCGCCTGGCCGACGGCGCGTTCGCCGAGGTCGAAGCGACCCTGGACGGCGACGCCGAGTCGTTGCTGCTGTACCGCGACGGCGAGGCCGTACGCGCCTGGTTGAATATTTGCCCGCATGCCGGCCGCCGTCTCGACTGGGCGCCGGGCCAGTTCCTCAAGAGCAAGGACGGCCTGCTGGTCTGCGCCGCGCATGGCGCGAGTTTCGAATTGCAAGGCGGCCAGTGCGTCGCCGGCCCCTGCCGCGGCGAAGCGCTGCGCGCGGTCGCGGTGACGGTGCGCGACGGAGCGGTGTGGTTGGGCTGAGGCTGGGTTGGTGGTCGGTGGCTAATAGCTAACAGCAAATCCCCCTACCTCCCTCAACAAAGGGGGGGCCAAGCAGGTTCGAAGGGGCAGGCAGTTGCGGGCTCTGGTCGGACCGCTGGCGGTCTGCTCATGCTTAAGGCGAGTGAGCGACCTTGGGCGAGCTGCCGAGCTCATGCGATCCAACCGGGTGCATTCCCCCCTTTGTTGAGGGGGGCAGGGGGGATTTGCTTCTTCGGCCACCGCACCGGAGCTGCGGCGTCTGCGAGGTCACTTTCCCCAAAACAACAAATTCACCATCAACACCGTCACCACGGTGTAGATCAGCGACAGCGGGCCGCCGATGCGCCACAGCTCTTTGCCGGTGTAACCGGCCGGGCCGGTGATCATCGAAATCACCGGGTTCGAGGCGGTCATGAAATTGTTCGATGCCGACAACGCCACGATCAGGGCGAAGGCGGTCGGGTTGCCGCCGGCGGCGAGGGCGAGGTTGACCGCGAGCGGCACCACCACGATGGTCGCGCCGACATGGCTGATGACCAACGAGAACATCGTCGTCAGCAAGCCGATGAAGATCTCCAGCAACCACACCGGCGTGCCCGCCGGCAGGCGCTCGATGGTGTGGCCGGCGATCCACGCCGCCGCGCCGCTGGAATCCATCGCCCAGCCCAATGGAATCAGGCAGGCCATCAGGAATACGGTCTTCCAGTTGATCGCTGCGTAGGCTTCGTCGATGTTGATCACGCCGGCGATCAGCATGCCGGCCACGCCGGTCATCAGCGCGATCGACACCGGCAGGCGCGAGGACAGCGCCAGCAGCATCGCCACGGCGAAGATGGTCAGCGCGAGCTTGAGCTTGTGCGGGCGCTGCTCGCCCTTCGGGTAGTCGGTGACCACGACCAGGTCCTTGCTCGCCGCGGCGGTCGCCAGGTCGGTCCAGATGCTGTGGAACACCAACATGTCGCCGGCGCGCATCGGCACGGTGCGCACGTTGTCGCGCAACACGCTCTTGTCGCGGTTGATCGCCAGCAGGCTCAGGCCGGATTGCTTGCGCAGGTGCAGATCGCCGGCGGTCTTGCCGATATAGCCGGACGTCGCCGGTACCACCGCTTCGGAAATGCCGGCGCGGCTCGGGTTGAACAGGTCGGCGAAGTTGCGCAGGCGCGAAGACAACCGCAGGAATTGGTTCTGGGCGAAATCGGCGACCTGCTGCTTCGGCCCCATCGCGCCGAGCACGCTGCCGACCCAGATGCGGGTGTCGGCCGGCGGCGCCAGGCGCGCTTCGCCGTCGCTCTTGAGTGCGAGCAGCAGGGGCGCGCCGCGCAGGGCCTCGGCCTCGCCGAGCGACATGCCGACCAGCGGACTGTCGGCGGTGACGGTCATTTCGTAGACGTCGCCCTCGATGCCGTAGGCCTTGGCGAAATAGCTCTGGGTGCGCGCCGGCGTGGCGCCCTTGTCGCTGTCGTCGCGCAGCAGTTTGTCGCCGAAGAAGTGGAAATACGCCAGCGAGGCGACCAGCAGGGCGATGCCGATCGGCAGCGGCGCGAACATCTTCAACGGCTCGATGGTCGCCGCGCCCGAGGGCAGGTTGCTGTTGGCGTTGAGCAGCAAATCGTTGAGCAGGATCAGCGGCGAGTTGCCGACCATGGTCAGGGCGCCGCCCATGACGATGGCCGCGGCGATCGGCAGCAGCAGGCGCGGCAGCGACAGGCCGGTGCGCGAGGACAGACGCGAGGCGACCGGCATGTACAGCGCCATCACCGACGGGTTCTGCATGAAGGAGGAGTTGAGCCCGGCCACCGCGGTGGTCAGCAACAGCAACCGTTGCTCGACGCCGTGCGCGCGCCGCAGCAGCCAGGCGGCGAGGCGGTTGAGCGCGCCGGTGCGGTCGAGTCCGGCGCCGAGGATCATCGTGGCGATGATGCTGATGACCGCGTTGCCCGAGAAACCGTTGAACAGTTCGTCGGGTTCGACCAGGCCCGACAGGCCCAGCAGCACCAGCACGACCAGGGCGACGACGTCGGCGCGGATGCGCTCGAACAGGAACATCGCCATCGTGAAGACCACCAGCCCGAGGACGAGCTTCATGTCGGTGGTGAGCGCGAGGGCGGTGTCCATCAGGGCCGGGAGTCGGGATTCGTGAGCAGGGACGTGAACCGCGGTGAGTCGGAAAAGCACGAGCGAAGCAAGGCATCACGACCGGATTCGGCGTCGGCTGCATGGTGCGGATGTCCGGCGGTTCGCATCCCTGATCCCGAATCCCTAAGCCTGGCTCTTGTCGTACAGCAGATCCCAGACGCCGTGGCCGAGTTTCTGGCCGCGGGTCTCGAAGTGCGTTTGCGGACGCCACGGCGGCCGGGCCACGCTGCCGCGCGGGCCCGCGCGGTTGACCAGGCCTGCGGTCGCATCGAGCACGTCCCACATCTGTTCGGCATAGTCCTGCCAATCGGTGGCGAGGTGCAAGCGACCGTCGGGCGACAGCTTGCGCACCAGCAGGTCGGCGAACGCGGGTTGGACCAGGCGGCGCTTGTTGTGGCGCTTCTTGTGCCACGGGTCCGGGAAATAGATGCGGACCTCGTCGAGCGAGGCGTCGGCGACTTCGTGGTTCAACACTTCGACCGCGTCGTGGTGATACAGGCGGACATGATCGCTGCCGTCTTCGGCCAGGGCATTCAACAGGCGGCCGACGCCGGGGGCGTGGACTTCGATGCCGATCAGGTCGCGCTCGCGGTCGTGCTGGGCGGCGAAGCGCAGGGCCTCGCCGTTGCCAAAACCGATTTCGAGCACGCGCTTGGCGCTGCGGCCGAAGATTTCGTGGTAATTGCGCGGCGAGCCCTGGTAGTCGATGCCGAAGCGCGGCCACAACTCGTCGAAGGCGCGCTGCTGGGCCGGGGTGAAGCGGCCCTGGCGTAGGACGAAGCTGCGCACCTGGCGCCGGCCTTCTTCGACGGTGAACGGTTTCGGCGGAGTTTTCGCGCCATCACTGGAGAACGGGTCGGTCATGTCAGCCGATCAACCCGTCCACCGGGCTCGACGCGCTGGCGTAGCGCTTGCGCGGGATGCGGCCGGCCTTGAACGCGGCGCGGCCGGCCTCGATCGCCAGCTTCATCGCATGCGCCATCAGGATCGGGTCGCGGGCGCCGGCGATGGCGGTGTTCATGAGCACGCCGTCGCAACCCAGCTCCATCGCGATGGCCGCGTCCGAGGCGGTGCCGACGCCGGCGTCGACCAGGATCGGCACCTTCGCGTTCTCGATGATCTCGAGCAGGTTGTACTTGTTCTGCACGCCCAGGCCCGAGCCGATCGGCGCGGCCAACGGCATCACTGCCACACAGCCGATCTGCTCCAGGCGCTTGGCCAGGATCGGGTCGTCGGAGGTGTAGACCATGACGTCGAAGCCGTCCTTGACCAGGATCTCGGCCGCGGCCAGGGTCTGGACGACGTCGGGGAACAGCGTGCGCTGGTCGCCGAGCACTTCGAGCTTGACCAGCTTATGGCCGTCGAGCAGCTCGCGGGCGAGGCGACAGGTGCGCACGGCGTCGTCGGCGGTGTAGCAGCCGGCGGTGTTGGGCAGCAGGGTGTAGCGGTCCGGCGGCAGCACGTCGAGCAGGTTCGGCTCGCCCGGGTTCTGGCCGATATTGGTGCGGCGGATGGCGACGGTGACGATCTCGGCGCCGGCGGCTTCGGTCGCCAGGCGGGTTTCGTCGAGGTCCTTGAACTTGCCGGTGCCGGTCAACAGGCGCGAGCGGTAGGTTTTGCCGGCGATGACCAGCGGATCGGATAAGGCGTTGTTCGTCATCGGTGAATTATGTCGGATAACGCCGTGCGCTTGGACCCCGCGCGGTTCGCCGTTTCACCCGGCGTGCGGTTTTCGCCGCCGCCGCCGCGGCGCGCCCGGCAGGGCGGCGAGGGTGTCGCCGTAAAACGCGGTTCGGGGCGTTACCCGGCCGTCCCTGCACCATTCATCTAGGACGGCGACCGTTCGTCGCCGGATGATTAAAATGTGATTGAAATCACATTTTGAAGCGTATATTGGCCGGCAAGCGGTACTGGGCGGCGCTGAAGTTTCGCGACGCATCGATCATCGCCTGCGGCGTCCGCTGGGGAAGCGGGCGCTGCGCCGTCAAACGGGACTCGAAAAAGGCACAACCGGTGCGAGCCGGCGTCGCAAAGCCACGGGTGCCGACCTCCGGGTCAGGCATGGCCGAGCTACCGAGCGCGAAGAACAGGGTGCTTTGCCACCCCGCTCACGGAGTTCTGACATGTCCACCACTCGACGTTGGCGTCCGTTGCTTGCAACGGCGCTCTTGCTCGCTACCGCCGCCGCCTTGCCCTCCGTGGCTTGGGCGGCTTCGGTGCAGCCGACGACCTACCCTGGCAATTTCACCAGTTGCGACGACCTGCCTGGTGTCGCCAACTGGGCGGGGCTCGGCGGCAGTACCGGCAGTGCGCCGGTCAATGGCCAAAGCTACAACCTAGGTTCGCCTGGCCAGACCATCACCTTCAACTACACCCCTCCGGATCAGAACCAGTACATCGGTTTTACCTCGACCGTGCCGATGGACTACATCGTGGTCAAGGGCGGCAACGCTTATAACGTGTTCGCCTACAACCCCGGCGTTACCTCCGACACGAACCTCTATTCGCCCGACAACGGCAGCGGTCAGCCCGCCGGCGTAAGCCACGTCACCTACTGCTTCCTGCCCAAGCCCACCGGCGAGAAAACCGCCACGGCGAGCTGGAAGCGCTATACCGACTGGCAGATCGACAAGAGCGTCACGCCCACCAACATCGTGATGTTCGACGGCGACAGCCACCAGGTCGAATACACCGTGTCGGCTACCGCGACCACCCGCGGCATGTACCGCGTCGCCGGCGCCATTACCGTCAAGGACCCGTTCGACTTCGGTTGGAAAGCGACGGCTGTCGTCGACACCATGCAGTTCAACAACAGCGCGACCCAGTTCCAGCTGAGTTGGACCTCGCAGGGCGGCGACACCGACACCCTGGCCTGCGTCAAGCCGGCCGCGAATCCGGACAAGATCATCCTGACCTGCGATTACGCGTTCGACTTGAGCAGCAACACCCATCCGTTCTTGCTCACCGCCAGCGGAGGCGTCAATGCCGCCGGCATCACCAGCGAGCGTAACGGCGGCACCTACACCTTCGTGGCCTCGGCCGCGTTCTCGATCCCGGCGAACCCGGCCGAGAGCTACGGCGACACGTTCTCGATCAACGACTCGATCCTGCCCAATAACCCGGACCATGTGTTCAACCTGGGCAGCGGGCCGTACGTGTGGACGTATCCGCGTCCGTCGCCGTTCGTGTGCGGCGCCGATCAGGGCCAGCACAACAACACCGCGACCGGTACCTGGAGCACCAGCGCCAGCACCAACGCCACGGCCAGCGACTCGGCCTCGGTCAACGTCGCCTGCAGGACTGTCGCGATCAGCAAGACCGCGCAGACCCGCTACGACCGCGACTATGCGTGGGTTCCGGACAAGCATGTGGTGGTTTCGCCGGCCGACGCCAAGGTCGTCGGCATGCAGGGCTGCCTGCCCGATCCGATCGCCAGCGGCATCTATGCCGGTAACTTCCTGTGCGACGACGTCGACGTGCTGCTCAATGTCGGCGGCAACTACGAGACGGTCTATCGTCTCGCGGGGACCCGCAGCATCGAGTCCGAGAGCGGCTTTGCGGTCAGCGGCAGCATCATGGTCTCCTGGCCTGCCGACGCCACACCGCAGTTCAGCCCGGCCGATCCGAGCGACACTCTGCACTTCGCCGGTGGAGGCACCCAGTCGGTGTCGCCGACTTGCGACCCGCAGGGCCCGACCTCGCTCAACTGCACCTACGACGCAGCACTGAGCGGCAAGCTCGAAGGCTATAACGAGGCGAGCATCCAGCGCGTGCTGAAGTGCTACGACGCCGCCGGCAACGCCAGCGACTGCGGCTTCACGAGCTACACCTCCAACCAGGCCGCACTGGTGTACGGCTCGCCGAACGTCGAAACCGACGCCTGCGTGCAGGTCAGCGACCTGTTCAACGGCACCCCGGGCCTCAACCTCGGCGGCAGCTTCGGCTGGCTGGTCAACCCGTTGATCTGCGACAGCTTCGCCCAGTACGTCACTGGCGACATCAACCCCGATCCGGGCATCGTCAACAGCCTCGACATCTTCTCGTCGTGGATACTGCCGAGCCAGACCGGACCCGGTAACACCTGCGAGTTCATGGTTCCGAACGTGCTGACCTTGACGAACAGCGGCCAGGGCCCGTCCCTGCTCGGCGTCAACGGCAGCGACGAAGCCGTGATCAGCGTGAAGGTGCCGGAACTGTGCGCCAACACCGGATGCACCTACACCCAGGGCTATTGGAAGACCCACTCGAAGTACGGCCCCGCGCCGTATGACTCGACTTGGGCCGCGATCGGAGAAGACACGTTGTTCTTCGCCTCCGGTCAGACCTGGTACAAGGTGTTCTGGACGCCGCCGAAGGGTGGCAACGCGTACTACATCCTCGCGCACCAGTACATGGCCGCACGCCTCAACGCCGAAGCCGGCGCAGGCGCACCGTCCAACGTGCAGGCCGCGATCGCCGAAGCCACCGCATGGTTCATCGGTCGCAGCACCACCGCGCCGAAGGGCCCTGCACGCGACACCGCGATCAGGCTCGCCGGTATTCTCGGCGCCTACAACGAAGGCACCACCGGACCTGGTCATTGCTCGGTTTCGCCGGCCACCATAATCGACGGCGGCATCTGATACGCATCCGTACTTGCAACCTGTAACAGAGCCCCGGCTTCGGCCGGGGCTTTTTTATGCGCTCGTGGCGGCATCGCTCCGCCGAACGCAGGCGCCCGCCCCCTTCTGCAAAGGGGGCGAACTATCCGACGTTGACGCATCCCCCACGAAGTGTCCCCCCTTTGGAAAAGGGGGCGAACTATCCGACGTTGACGCATCCCCCACGAAGTGCCCCCCCTTTGGAAAAGGGGGGTAGGGGGATTTGCTTCTGCTCTGCAGCAGCGCGCCGCTTCGCAACTCGCAGCGAAACCGCTTGACCGATCCTGGCGCCAAGCCCCGCGCGTGCAATTACATCGATGTCTGTCACGAATCTTTAAACGTCGCGGCCCAGCATGCGCAGGATTGCCGGGCTCGACGCAGGGCCTTCGGACGGAACCGGCCGGCAGCCTTCCCTTCCTTCCGAACGCCGAATCCATGACGCCTTCCACCCGCCAGCTGAGCCGGGCGATCCGTTGCGCCCTCGTATCGACCGCTTTCGCCGCTTTCGCCGTCTCCACCGCGCAGGCCCAGGACGCCGTCGCGGCCTCCGCCAGCGACGCAAGCATCGCCGCCGCCGCCACCAATCTCGATACCGTCATCGTCACCGGCCGCTCCGGCACGCGCCAACGCAGCAAGGCCGAGACCAGCTATTCGATCACGGCCATCGACGAGGACCGCCTGCGCATGCAGGCGCCGACCTCGGTCACCGAGGCGATGAAGTCGGTGCCGGGCTTCTGGGTCGAGGCCACCGGCGGCGAAGCCAGCGGCAACATCCGCGCGCGCGGCATTCCGGTCGACGGCTTCGGTTCGGTGACCCTGCTCGAAGACGGCATCCCGGTGCAGCACGACCCGGCCCTGGGATTCCTCAACGGCGACCAGGCGTTCCGTCTCGACGAAACCATCGAACGCATCGAAGTGGTGCGCGGCGGCCCCTCGTCGGTGTTCTACTCGAACGCGCCGGCCGGCGCGATCAACTTCATCCCGCGCGTAGTCGGCGACAGCGCCGAGGGCGTGGTCAAGTACACCGCCGGCGACTACGGCCTGAACCGCTACGACTTCTTTTTCGGCACGCCGCTCGGCGCCGGCTGGAAGCTCGGCCTCGGCGGCTTCTATCGCTTCGACGACGGCATCCGCGACCCCGGTTTCCAGGCCAACGACGGCGGCCAGTACCGGATCAACCTGAGCAAGGAGTTCGAACGCGGTCGTTTCGCCTTCGACTACAAGCGCCTCGACGACAATGTCGCGCTGTACCTGGGCATTCCGATGCGCACCTATGCCGACGGCAAGATCCGCGGCGTGCCCGGTTTCGACGACCACTACGGCACCCTGGCCGGCCCGGAAACCCGTCACGCCTCGATGCTGCAGGGCGACCGCAGCCGCTACGCCTTCGACAACGCCCGCGGCACCGAGGTGAAGCGCGACCAGTACACGGTCAAGTTCGACTACGACCTCGGCGCCGGCTTCAAGCTGGCCCAGTCGCTGCGCTACGACCGCACTGAGACCCAGCGCAACGGCGTGTTCCCACTGCAGTTGCTCAGCGCCTCCAAGTTCCTGTCCGACCCGGCCCTGAAAAAGCAACTTGCGGCGATTCCCGGGGCCACCGGTGCGCAACTGCGTTACCTCAATACTCCGGGCCAGGTGCTCGACGTCGTCAATCAGAACGGCAACGGCCTGGTCACCGTCGGCGGCCTGCGTGGCGTGACCATGCCGGTCGACGAACTGATCAGCGACACCCGGCTGATGCGTCGTTTCGATGCCGGCGGGCAGAGCCACGACCTCACCTTCGGTTATTACTACGCGCGCTTCGACCAGGACTTCGACCGTTATTCGTCGACGACCCTGCTCGACGTGCGCGATAACGCGCGTTTGCTGGATCTGGTTGCGGTGGACGCCGCCGGCCGGCCGCTGGCGACGCTGACCGACCAGGGCTTCTACCGCTACGGCTACGAATGGGAGAACGCCAGCGGCCGTTCGACCACCCAGGCCGTGTACCTGTCGGACGAATGGCAGGTCAACGAGCGCCTGCGCATCGACGCCGGCGTGCGCTGGGAGAAGGTCAACGCCAAGGGCTGGACCGAGATCCGCAAGCAGGTCAACCTCGGCACTCCGGCGAGCTCGCAGATCCTGACCGGCTCGGGCCGCTTCGTGAACTACGACCGCGACTACGACAAGCTCGGCTGGACCGTCGGCGCCAACTGGCAGTTCGACAAGTACTCGGGCTTGTTCGCGCGCTGGACCCCGACCTTCCGCCTGCCCAATCTGTCGAGCTTCATCACCCGCTATTCCAACTGCACCCAGGCCGCGGCGCAGGACTGCGTCAGCAAGGACACCGCGGCGCAGCCGGTGATCCAGACCATGCAGCTCGGCGAAGTCGGCTACAAGTTCAGCAACGAAACCTTCGACGTGTTCGCCACCTTGTTCTACACCAAGTACGAGAACGTCGGTTTCAGCAATGCCGTGTTCGACCTGAACGCCGGCACCTCGACCGTGCAGCAAGGCTATGCCGACACCAAGACCACCGGCCTGGAACTGGAGGCCTCGTGGTTCCCGGTGCGCTGGTTCGATGTGCAGCTGACCGCCACCGTGCAGGACCCGCAGTACAAGGGCCTGCGCTACACCGAGATCGTCAACGGCGCGCCGGTGTTGCGCGACTTCGTCGGCAACCAGCTGATCCGGGTGCCGAAGAACAGCTTCCGCATCGTGCCGGGCATCAACCTGCTCGACGACCGCCTGCGCCTGCAGCTCGCCTACGAATACCAGGGCGAGCGTTTCGTCGACACCGCCAATTCGGTGCGGCTGCCGTCGTACAACGTCCTCAATGCCAGCGCCCGCTACGAGTTCACCCCGGGGCTGACCTTGTTCCTGTACGGCGACAACCTGACCAACTCACGCGGCCTGACCGAAGGCAATCCGCGTGCCGGCGAGCTGCAGAGCGCCGATGCGGGCGCCAACACCTTCATCGCCCGTCCGCTGCTCGGCCGCGCCTTCCGCGCCGCGCTGATGTATCGGTTCTGAGCGCGATGCGGGCGGTGATGCTTAAGGTGTGGTTGAGCGGCGCGCTGATCGGCGGTGCGGCCCTTGTCGGCGTGGCCGGTGCGCAGACCAGCGCACCGGTCGCGGACGCAGGCTGCAAGCTCGATGCGGATAGCGCCGCCGCTGCCGGCCAGGATTGCAGCCAGGCCTGGATCGATGCGCGCCTGCGGATCAACGATCTGCAGGCGATCGGCACCCACAACAGCTACAAGCTGGCGATTTCGCCGGACGAACTGGCTGCGCATCGTGCGGTGGATGCGGCCGGCGCGGATTCGCTGGACTATGCGCATCCGCCTTTGTTCGCGCAGTTGGAACAGGGCGCCCGCACGCTCGAACTCGATGTCTATTACGACCCGCGCGGCGGCGGTTATGCGCATCCGCCGGGTGCCTTGCGTCGGGGCTATGGTATGGCCGGCCCCTGGCCGCCGACGGTTGCGGAGGAGATGGCGCGGCCCGGCTTCAAGGTCATGCACCTGGCCGACATCGACTTCCGCAGCCAGTGCATGGTTTTCGTGCAATGCCTGCGGCAGATCCGCGACTGGTCGCAGCGGCATCGCGAGCACGCGCCGATCCTGATCCTGCTCAACGCCAAGGACGGCCGCGGCGGGCCCGGTGCGGTCGCGCCGTTGCCCTTCGACGGCGTCGCCTTCGATGCGCTCGATGGCGAGATCCGCTCGGTCTTCGCCGCCGCCGAACTGATCGTGCCCGACGACGTGCGCGGCGATGCGCCGAGTTTGCGCGAAGCGGTGCTGGCCGGCGGCTGGCCGACGCTCGGGCAGGCGCGCGGCAAGGTCTTGTTCGCGCTCGACGAGGACGCGCGCAAGGTCGGCTTGTACCGCGGTGCGCGCCGCTCGCTGGAAGGGCGGGCGATGTTCGTCAACACCGACGAGCAGGCCTCCGATGCCGCCTATCTGACCCTCAACGACCCGATCGGACAGGGCGAGCGCATCGCCATGGCGGTCGCCGCCGGCTTCCTGGTGCGCACCCGCGCCGACGCCGACACGCTCGAGGCGCGACGCAACGACCCGCGCCGGCGCGAGGCCGCCTTCGCCAGCGGCGCGCACTACATCTCCACCGATTACCCGCAGCCCGACCGGCGCTTCAGCCGCTATCGCGTGGTGTTCCCGCGCAGCGAGATCGCGCGCTGCAACCCGCGGCGCCAAGCGGAGCGCTGCAACCAGCGCCCGCTCGAAGCGCCAGAGAAGCACGATTGACCCGTCCGGAGCGAGCATGAACCCGTTTGCCGTGTTGTCCGCGCGCCGCTTCGGTTTGCGTGTCGTGCGAGCGCTGCTGATGCTGGCCCTGGCCTGCGCAACGCCTATGGCCAGTGCTGCCGACGCCGCCGACCTGACCATCGAGGGCACGATCGAAGGCCGCGACAACCGCAGTTACCGCGAAATGCCGTTCCGGGTGCCGGACGGTGTCGCCCGCATCACCGTCGAGTTCGACTACGACGGGCGCGAGCACAAGACCACCATCGACCTCGGCCTGATCGGGCCGGGCGACTTTCTCGGCCGCGACGGCTTTCGCGGTTGGAGTGGCGGCAACAAACGTGTGTTCACCGTCAGCGCCGCCGATGCGACCCCGTCGTATTCGGCCGGCGCCTTGCCGGCGGGCGAGTGGAAAGTCCTGCTCGGTATTCCCAACATCCGCGCCGATCAGCGCGCCCGTTATGTCGCGCGCATCCATTTCGGCACGGCCGATACGCCCGACGCCCTGCCTGCGGTGATCGCTGGAAAACCGTTGCGTTCCGGGCCGGGTTGGTACCGAGGCGACCTGCACATGCACAGCGGCCATAGCGACGGCAGTTGCGCCTCGCAGGCCGGCACCCGGGTGCCGTGCCCGCTGTTCCTGACCGCGCAGGCCGCAAGCCGGCAAGGGCTCGACTTCGTCGCGGTGACCGAACACAACACGGTCTCGCACCTGTCGGCCTTGCGCGAATTGCAGCCCTACTTCGACCGCCTGTTGCTGATGCCCGGCATCGAGATCACCACCTTCCAGGGCCATGCCAACGTGTTCGGCACCTACGCGCCGGTCGACTTCCGCGTCGGCAGCGCCGCGGTGCCGGACTGGAACAGCGTATTGCGCGCGCTGGAAGAACGCGGCGCGCCGGTTTCTATCAACCACCCGATCCGCCCTTCCGACGAACGCTGCATGGGCTGTGGTTGGACGCCGATGCCGACGGCGGACCTGTCGCGGGTCAGCATGGTCGAGGCCGTCAACGGCGGCGACGCCGACACGCCGGGCTCCGGCATCGCCTTCTGGCAGCGCGAACTCAATGCCGGCCATCGCCTCACCGGCATCGGCGGCAGCGACAACCACGATGCGCCGACCGAGGCCGAAGAAACCTTCGGTGCCAACCGCATCGGCCGCCCGACCACGGTCGTGCATGCGCGCGAACTGTCGATGCCGGCGATCCTGGAAGGCCTGCGTGCCGGCAATGTCTTCGTCGATGTGCGTGGATCGAAGGAGCGCGCCCTGGAACTCAGTGCGCGGCACGCTGCCCAGCAGGTCGCGATGGGCGGCGAGCTGCGCCTGCGTGCTGGCGAGGAGGCGAGGTTGAGCCTGACCGTGCGCAACGTCGCCGGCGGCCGGGTCGAAACCATCGTCGACGGCGTCGTCGCGCCCTTGATCGAACAGCCGGCGGTCAGCGCGGCCGAGCAACGCTTCGACTTCCGCTGGCCGAGCGACGGCGCCCGCCATTGGCTGCGCGTCGACGTGCGCGATGCGCAGGGGCGCCTGCTCCTGATGGGCAACCCGGTGTATTTCAACCGGCGATGAGCCGCGGGTAGTGCCTGCTCACTCAATTCGCACTGGGGTGGGGCAGGGACGACGGAAGGACCATGTGCTCAAAGCGAGTGCTCGCTCGCATCGGCCTTCGTTGGTCCCTTCAGATCAGCGCAGTCGCGCCCTCAGCCGCCGCCCAGCGCATGCACGATCTCGACCTTGTCGCCTTCGGTCAGGGCGCGCTCGGCGTGGCGCCCGCGCGGGACGATCTCGCCGTTGATCTCGACCGCGACCCGGCGTTCGCCCAGGCCTTCGGTGCGCAGCAGTTCGACCACGGTGGTCGGCGCCGCGAGCGCGCGCGGTTCGCCATTGAGCAGGATATTCATACCGCCATTGTCGCGTGGGCGCCCGCTTGCGACCAGTCTCGGCCGTGGCGATTGGGCCATCCGAACCGCGCCGAAACTCCGCTCTGTGACCTCTGGCCCCCGCGCCGGAGCGCCCGGCCGGGGATAATCGCGGCCTGGTTTTGCCGCGCTGCGCCTTGCCTTGATCCGCCGGCGCGTGTTTCGATTCGGCCATCCGCCGGCGTATGTCTCGCCCGGACGGCGTTTTCTTCCGGCAATCGACCGACCGTTCGATCGCCACCACCCGTCACATCACCGCAGGGAAGTTCATGATGAAACCCGTTCGTACCGTGCTGGCCGCCGCCCTCGTGCTGGCCGCCGCTCCGGCTTTCGCCCAGGAGTATTCGCAGACCGTCTTCATCGGCGACAGCCTGACCGACTCCGGCCATTTCCGCCCGGCCCTGTTCCAGGCGGTCGGTCCGAACGCGGCCCTGATCGGGCGCTTCACCACCAACCCGGGCCTGGTCTGGTCGGAGTACGTCGCCGAGTACTACGGCACCAACGCCACCAGCGCCAACCAAGGCGGCACCAACTACGCCGTCGGCGGCGCCCGCACCGGCACCAACAGCGCCAGCCCGCTCGGCCCGATTCCGTCGCTGGCCACGCAGACCACCAACTACCTCGCCGCCAACGGCGGCCGCGCCGACCCGAACGCGCTGTACACCGTGTGGGGCGGCGCCAACGACTTGTTCGCAGTCGTCGCCGGCGCCCCGGCGCAGGCGACCATCACCAACGCCGTCACCGCGCAGATCGGCGTGGTCGCCGCGCTGCAGAACGCCGGCGCCCAGTACGTGCTGGTGCCGACCGTGCCGAATCTCGGCCTGACCCCGCAATTCCGCGCCGGCGGCGCCGCCGCCCAGGCCGCCGGTACCCAGCTGTCGACCACCTACAACAACGCCCTGTACGGCGGCCTCGCCGCGGCCGGCCTGCGCGTGATCCCGCTCAACACCTTCAGCTTGCTGGCGGAAATCACCGCCAACCCGGCGCCGTACGGCATCACCAACGTCACCGGCACCGGCTGCAATCCGCAGATCACCGCCTCGTCGCTGACCTGCAGCCCGCTCAACTACGCCGCCCCCGACGCGCCGGAAACCTACGCCTTCGCCGACGGCGTGCACCCGTCGAGCAAGGCCCATCGCATCCTCGCCGACTACGCGCTGTCGGTGCTGGAAGCGCCGCGTTTCATCGCCGTGCTGCCGAACTCGGCCGCGATGAGCGGCCGCGCCCGCGCCGACCAGGTCGCCAACCACATCGCCGGTTCGCAGGACGGCGACGGCATGCGTTGGTGGACCAGCCTGCGCGGCGATTTCCAGCGCTACGGTCACGGCGATCTGTACGACGGCGCCGGTCCGGCGCTGAGCGGCGGTATCGATTGGAACCGCGGCAACCTCGTGTTCGGCGCCTTTGCCGGCTACGGCCAGCAGAAGAACGACTTCGGCCTGCGCAACGGCGAATTCGAGCAGAAGGAAGCCACCCTCGGCGGTTTCGTCGGCTGGTACGGCGAGCGCGCCTGGGTCAACGGCCAGGTCAGCTACACCCAGCTCGACTTCGACATCGACCGCAACGCCAACCTCGGCCCGGTCACCCGCGTCCACCACGGCTCGGCCGACGGCGACAACCTCACCATCGCCGTCAACGGCGGTTGGGAATTCGGCCAGGACGCCCTGCGTCACGGCCCGGTGCTCGGCCTGGTCTCGCAGAAGATCGAAGTCGACGGTTTCGCCGAAAGCGACCCGACCCTGTCGACCTCGCTGGCCTATCCGAAGCAGGAGTTCGACTCGCTGATCGGCAGCGTCGGCTGGCAGATCAACTACACCCACAGCGAAAGCTTCCGCCCCTACGCGCGCCTGACCGTCGACCGCGAGTTCGAGGACGCCCCCGAACACGCCTACGCCCGCCTGCAGACCGTGCCGGGTCTCGGCGACTACGCCGTGATGGGCCGCAAGTTCGACCAGAACTACGGCACCCTGCTGTTCGGCGTGCGCACCCACCTGTTCGGCATGGACGCCAACATCGGCGCCAGCGCGACGGTCGGCCAGGGCGGCGGCAACAACACCAGCGTGTTCGCACAGGTGGGTCGCGGGTTCTGATTGCTGCGGCACTGCACTACCGCGTCATAGCGGCATAGCGTTATTGCGTCACCGAAACCGGGCCGAGAGGCCCGGTTTCTTTTTGGGCGGGGCCTAGGGGGGGCGTCAAGCGAGCGCGGGGCTTCGATAAGTACGGCCGACACAGGGACCGGGGCGATAGAGAGTCGGAGAAGAGCGCGGGCAGAGCGAGCGGGGAGGGCGCCAGCCTCGCGCCGCAGCGCCATCGGCCCGGCGTTTGCCACCCGCGCGGCCTGCGCTATAAACTGGCCCGCAAGCGGGTGTAGTTCAATGGTAGAACTGCAGCTTCCCAAGCTGCTAGCGTGGGTTCGATTCCCATCACCCGCTCCATTCCCATCGCAGCGATTCGCTGCCGATACGCGCTGCAAGCCAGCGGCTATCGACGCAGCCGCGATTGAAGAGGCGCCTGAGCCAGCGCTGCAGCGCGTCCAACGACACCGCCACTGTTTTGACAGCCCGGAATCGCGTCGGGTTTGCCGAGGCGCTGCGCGTTTGGGCCAAGATCGGCGCGCTCGGCTTCGGCGGACCGACCGGCCAGATCGCGCTCATGCACCGCGAACCGGTCGAGAAGCGCAAGTGGATCGGCGAGCCGTGCTTCCTGCACGCCTTGAGCTACTGCATGTTGTTGCTCGGGCCCGAGGCCCAACAACTCGCGGCTTATATCGGCTGGCTGCTGCATCGGGCCCGAGGCGGCATCATCGCCGGAGTGTTGTTCGTCCTGCCGGGCGCCCTGGTATTGGGTCTGCTCGGTTGGCTGTATGTCGTTCACGGCTCGGCTCTGCTCGTGGCGGCCTTGTTCTTCGGCTTGAAGGCCTCCCTCTCGGCGATCACCGCCGTCGTGGTCGGCGTAATACTCAACCTCGCCGCCTGATTCGTACTGCACACGATCCTCCGCGCCACCACCGCATGGCAGCGGGGTCCGCTGACCATCGGCCGGAATGGACATCGCTCGAACCCGGCGCCGCCATCCTCGCGATCGCAGCATTGGCAGCCATGCTGCGCTTCAAGATCGGCATGGGGTGGACGCTGGCGGCAAGCGGGTTGGTTGGGGCGTTGTATTACGTGGGGCGTGGGTGGGGCTTTCGTGTTGAGGTGGGCTATGGATACTTGGACAGTCGTTATCCAAATCTTCTCGGGGCTAAATATTTGATTGATATAGAAAATAATGGACTCACCTAAGGCTTTGACACATTCCTAAAGGCTTTGACACATTTTCCCTTCTTATCTGGCGGTTGGCGCCCCACTAAGCGGTAGGCTTGGTTAAGATGGCACATTAGGAAGCCATACCTGTAGGGGATCGTTTTGCAGGTTAAAACACCGATGGATTCGGCCGATCATGCAGAGCAGGGGCAGTCAGGCGCGAGCTTGTCTGGCCTTCGACAGCTTGAACCCAAGCCGCTATTTAACACCTCGACCGACGAGGTGGAGCGGGAATTCCTAATCCCCGCTCTCCAGCGCTCACTGCTC
This sequence comes from Lysobacter sp. CA196, assembly GCF_052078695.1. NCBI lineage: Bacteria > Pseudomonadati > Pseudomonadota > Gammaproteobacteria > Lysobacterales > Lysobacteraceae > Lysobacter > Lysobacter sp. CA196. Next base: position 294,278 of record NZ_JBQJIN010000002.1, read on the forward strand.
TATGACCGAGGCGTGGGTTTCTTCTCCTCTGCCTGGCTGCGTCGCGTCTCACACGGTTTGATTGCGCTTGCCAGTCAGGCGGGAAAGGCACGCATCATTGCCAGCCCAATCCTGAGTCCAGAGGACTGGGCTGCGTTGCGCCAAGGTATCGATGCGCAATTAGACCCCAAGCTGCATGCCGAACTCGCGAAGTCGGTCGAGGACTTGGCAGGCGACCTGCCACAGGACTCGGTCGCGCTGCTGGCCTGGATGGTGGCGGACGAATTGCTGGAATTTCGGATCGCAACACCCGCGAACAATCTGGATGGGGACTTTCACGATAAGTTTGGACAGTTCCACGATGCGTACGGCAACGTGGTGGCATTCCATGGCTCTCCCAACGACAGTGAGAAAGCATTCCATAACTATGAGTCAATCTCTTGCTTCTACTCGTGGCTGGATTCTCGCGAGAAGCAGCGCACCAAAGACAGCGTTGAGCGATTTTTGCGGTTGTGGGAGAACCGGGATGTCAATGTGCGGGTGTTCCCGCTGCCCGAGGCCATCCGTCGCAACTTGGTGAAGTTCACCGAGTATCATCCGCGACCCTACACTCCAGCGCCCAAGCGCCAGGAGGTCAAGTCCGCTAAGTGGCGACACCAGACCCAAGCGCTTGAAACCTTCATTAGCAAGACCAATGGCATCTTGGCGATGGCCACTGGCACGGGAAAGACGCGCACCGCTCTATCGATCCTCGACGAGCTCAGGGCGCGGGGTGCGATCAAGTCCGCGATCATCACGATGTCGGGGACCGATCTGTTGGGTCAGTGGCGCAAGGAGCTGTTGAAGAGATCACCGTTCCCTGTCTATTGCGCCTTTGCCGATTACAAGGAGCAGCAACAGTTCATCAACGATCCTACAGAAGCTCTGCTTCTGGTGTCCCGACAGATGTTGGCGAAGGTGCTCTCCCGGTTGCCGTCCGAGGTGGTTAGCGAGGCCATCATCGTTTGCGACGAAGTGCATGGGTTGGGCTCGGAAGGGCTGACCAAGACGCTCGCGGGACGCATTAAGCCCTTCAAGTATCGGCTTGGACTCAGTGCAACGCCTGATCGTGAATATGATCTCGAGGGCAACCAATTCATCGAAGACGAAGTGGGGCCGATCATCTTCGAATTCGGATTGGAGGATGCCATCGAACGAGGCATTCTTTGCGAGCTCGATTACGTTCCGCTGTCCTATGTTTTGTCGGATGAGGATCGGCAGACCATTCACGCGATCATTCGCGCCCATCATGCGCGTAGTGCAGCCGGAGAGCATCCTTCGCCAGAAGAACTCTACCGTCGTATCGCATCGGTGCGTAAATGCACCACGACCAAGCTTGCGCCCTTCCACGAGTATCTGAAAGCCAATGCTGGCGTGTTAGAGCGCTGCCTGATATTCGTTGAGAATCGCGAGTATGGATTGAAGGTGCAGGAGCTTGTGTTGGGGTTCAACGCGCGCATCCACACCTACTATGCAGCAGATGATCAGCAGCAACTTGAAATCTTCTCCAAGGGCTCGGTGGATTGCCTGATCACCTGCCATCGGATTTCCGAGGGGATCGACATCAAGTCGGTCAACAATGTCGTCCTGTTCTCCTCTTCCAGAGCTAGGCTGGAAACGATCCAGCGCCTGGGACGCTGTTTGCGCATAGATGATGCGAACCCGGGCAAGCGTGCGTTGGTAGTCGATTTCGTCGAGGACGTTGACGACGAAAATGAGGGTGATGAGGAAGCGGAAGAGAACGAGAGGCGCGCTGACGAACTAAGGCGCGAGTGGTTTGAGAAGTTGGCTCAGGTTCGCCGAAAGGATGCGTCATGACCAATGACACGCAGAAAGTTATCAACGACGAGATCGAAGCCGCGTTGGATGAAGTGTTAGCCAGTCTAGATGCTGACGAGCGCTTCAATTCTCGGTTCCGGCAGCTGGTGCGAAACGCGATCAGCAACAACTTCGCTGATGGCGACGTGAGAAGCGTTATTGACCTCGCACCTAGCCAGTATGCGGAGGGTGAATAATGGACCTTCGTATCGTGGGATGGAGCTACAAGAACATCCGTGGTATGCGCGATGTGCAAATCCAACTAGGGGACCTTCCAGCTCAGTGGACCCTCATCCAGATGCCCAATGGCACGGGCAAGACTACGACACTCACACTCATGCGTCTGGCGTTGTCTGGCGAGACGCCAGAGCCTCAGATTGTGCGAAGTTTCCGGCCTGATGATCTGACGGCAAGCGGCGAGTTTGTCCTACGCATCACGGTCGATGGCGACAAGTGTTGGCTGATCCTGCAATTTGACTATGTCGAAGGCACGATGCGGCCATTCACCTCCCGAGCATCCCTAGACTCAGGCGGCTATGAGCCGGGACGACGGTTGAAGCGCGACTTGCAGGATCTTCTGACGGCGGCGTTCACCCGCCTGTTCGTCTTCGACGGTGAGCTTGCTAAAAGTATCCGCGACCTATCGAAGGACGAAGCGTCCAGAGCCATACGGACGCTCTACCAACTGGATCGCGTCGCCCTGCTGCGAAAGGCGGCGCAACGGGTTTTGGATGCAGAACAAGAAGCCAGTGTTCGCACCGGGCGTGGACATAGCAATATCGCCGGCCGTTTGAATACCGCCGAAGCCAAGCTTCGTGTCTTGAAGGCTACTAAGAAAGAGCTTGAAGCGTCGCGTGCAGACCTTGCGCAAAAAATTTCCGCATTGGAGGCGAGGCGGCAAGAGCGCATCTCGGTAAGCGCGGGGCTAGGCGAGCGTTTGAACGTCGTCAATGCGAAGCGTGCGGACATCGCCGCAAGCCTACAAGGGCTTACGAGCCACGTTGCTGAGTTGAGCCGAAATCCGGCAGCTATATCCCAGGTCATCCAGGTCCGGCTACATGATCTGGCGGCACGGTTGCAAAAGTTGAAATTGCCGAAGACGACTTCTTCGGAATTCTTCCACGAGCTCGCCAAGGCGCCCGAGTGTATTTGCGGGCGCCCCATTGGGCCGCACGAGAAGTGCCAAATCGAGGCGCGCGCTAATGAATACCTGGGGCATAACCAGGTGGCCGTGATCAATGCAATGAAGGAATCGCTTCGCACTAGCGTCGCCGATCCGAGCTTGTTGGTCGAGGGTGTGGAGCAAATGAAATCGCTGATGCGTCAGCGAAAGCAAGTCGAGCATGAATTTGATCGCATCTGCGCTGAGCGTGAGGAGCAGGGCGACGATCAAATCGAAGCCATCCGTATCGAGCTTGAAAGTTCTCGCGCCGCCTTTGATGAGCAGGAGCGAAAGTTCCTTGCCCTCATTGCGACGTCTAAGGCGGACCAGCATAGCTATGACGTAGATTGGAATGACAATATTCCTTTGTGCGAGAAGCAGGTCGCCGAAGCCAGAGCTGCACTCACCGCAGCGACGAACACGATGCGACTAATGGAGCAAAGCACCTTCGTTCAGGATGCTTTGCAATTTGTGGAGAAGCGAGCGTATGAAGCGCTGCGGGATCGAGTGCAAGCATCCACCAATGAAAAATTGAAGACTCTTTTGCCAGGAGAAGGCATCCGGGTATCAGAGATCAGCAGTTCATTGATGCTGTCCACGGATGCGCTAGCCAGCAAAGACTCAGTAAGTGAAGGGCAAGGGCTCGCCGTTGCCTACGCATTTCTAGCGTCGCTGTTTGAAGATGCGCCCTATCGGCTTCCCTTCGTCGTGGACAGTCCGGCCGTCTCGCTAGACACCTTGGTTCGGCGCGAGGTTGCCGAGCTTATTCCTAGCCTGTTTGGACAGGCCATCTTCTTCGTCATTTCGAGCGAGCGAGAGGGGTTCGCAGAAAGCTTCTATGGTCGTTCGGGTGCCAAATTCATCACAGTGGAAACGGGTAAGGATGGGCGCACACGTGTGGAGGAAGGCATCGAGCCCTTCAAGGCGTTTCATTCCGACGAGGATGAACCCCAGGCGGAGGTGGAGGCATGAGCTTCAAGCATCACAAGCTGGCGCCTGCATTTTTCCAGAGGCTAATGCCGCCGGGTGGGCCAGGGCGCTTCGACACCCAGTTCGATGCCTACTACTACTGCATCATGTGTGGCCTTGATCGCCGCCGTTTAGGCGCCGAGGTCGATGTCGGAGAGGAGTTCAACAAAGACTATGTCCAAACCTATCAGCCCTACGCGGACTTGATCGCCGGTTTGCTGGTGGACGCGGAGTTGGTGCGGATCAGTATTCCGCTCGATGATGTAAAGAGCGTGGAGAAGAAGATGGTTGATCTGCTCGAACCGGTTTCGACCAGCAAGTTGAAGCCGGAGGGTTTGGCGCTGCTTAACCGCTACGCCGCGGGTGGCTTTGAAGTCATTAGTGATGCATTCGCCGCGCCGCCACAGAGTCTTGAAGAGTTCTTTATCACTTATCAGGGCCTGTGGCGTTCTGGCGCTGATGGGCAGGACGAGTAAGGGGTAGATTCAGTCGAAAACTGAGGGCCGCTTACCAGCAATTTTGGAGCAAGAGGTTCACCCCATCTGGCGCAGACGAGACACGCCCTCAACTATGTGTTGAGCCGCGCTAGTGATGTCAGACAGCTTGGTGTGTCGACCGGTAGACAGGCGAAAGGAGGTTCGTGCGCGTGCGGTGTCTCCAAACATCGCTAGGAGAACATGCGAAGTCTCCACGGTTTCCGTGGCGCAGGCACTGGATGCCGAGAAGGCAACCGTCTCACGCAGGAGACGCATCAAAGCTAGTGGCTCTACACCTTCGATTGAAAGGGCCAAGTTATTAGGTAGGCGTTCGATGGGGTGTCCGTTGACCTGCACGCCATCGATCCCTTCCCGCAGGATCTCTAAGAGACGCTGATTGCATGCGTTGACGTGGGACGCGGTCTTGGTCAGGTGCTTCTTGCCGAATTCCATGGCCGCTCCCAGCCCCACGATCAGTGGGGTGTTAAGCGTGCCTGGCCTCAAAGCTTTCTCTTGGCCGCCACCCCACAGTAAGGGTGAGAGCTTGGTTCGCGGACGTCTGCGACGCACATACAGCGCACCCACGCCCTTAGGGCCGTAGATCTTGTGTCCAGAGAAGCTGGCCAGATCGACCCCGAGCTTCGTGACGTCGATCGGCAAGTAGGCCGGCATCTGGGCCAGGTCCGCATGTAATAACACGCTGTGCTGAGCACACAGAGCGCCGATCTGGACCAAGGGTTGGAGCGTCCCGACTTCGTTATTGGCCCCCATGATCGAAACCAAGGCCGTTTCGGGTCGGAACGCCGACGCCAGCTCATCCAAGCGTATCTGCCCAGTGTCGTCGACCGGGAGATAGGTGATTGAATGGCCCTCATTTTCTAGCTGACGAAACGCTTCCAACACGGCCGGATGTTCGATCCGCGAGGTAATGAAATGACCCTTGGTGGCCAGGGCACGCGCCACGCCCAAGATGGCCATGTTGTCCGACTCGGTGCAGGAGCCGGTAAAGGTGATTTCAGATGCCTGCGCCCCGATCGCTGCGGCCACCTGCTCGCGCGCGGTCTGTATGGCCCCCGCTGCAGTTTGCCCATACAGGTGATCGATACTGGACGGATTGCCGAAATGTTCGAGGAAGTAAGGGCGCATGGCCTCGAACACCGCTGGTTCCAACGGCGTTGTTGCATTGTGATCGAGGTAAATGGGATAGGGGGCGATCACGGGGTTTGGGCGGCGAGCATGACCAAGTCGGAGGGAGACTTCACACGCACCGATAGCGATCCGACGCCGCGGTGGATGTGCCCACGGACCCGGGCCATTAGCACCTCGTCTGACAGGGCCGGTCCGCCCGTTCGTTCCTCGACTGAGCGAACCAGGGCAAGCAGCAGTTCGGTCAGTTCACCCGTGAGCGTATAGGCATTGAACTCCTGACCTTCTTGGTCGGGCAGCGGAATGTCGCCCAGAGGGCCGTCTTCCAAAGACTGCATCAGCGCATAGCGACAGAGCAGGTTAGGGGTGATGTGCGTCTTCTGCTTGATGGACCGCAGCCTGCTAGTCGCATCCCTGGAAATTTTGAGCTTACTGTAGTGCATGGATCCCTCTCATCTCCTGCCTGAGCGCCTCGAAGTAGCCAGGTTGCGCTTCGGTGCGTCCTTCACGGCGGATGTATTCCAGCAGGTAGGAATGCGATACGTGCTTTTCCAGTGTGGCGACCACTTCGACATCCACTTCTGTATCGGTGGACAGCACGATGACTTGATGGCTGACTTCGGGCAGGTAGCGTCCGATGATATTGGCTCTATGCTCGCTATCTAGGCGTGCCAATGGCGTATCGATAATCACCGGCAATTTGCGGCCGCTGGTCTTGGCCAACGCCCACAACATTGCGATGGCGTAGATCTGCTTCTCGCCCGCAGACAGTAGACGTTTCGGGATCTGTCCTCCATCGGCATCGATCAAGGTAGCCTGGAAGGTGGCGTCATCAATGCGGACGCCTCGCACGACATCGCCCTTGCGCGCCAGACGGTTGAAGCACTCTACGAATGCCTTCTCCAACGCGCGTGTCTTTTGCTTGACCAAGGCTGACTCGTAGGCAGCCAAAACCTTGGAGGTCTTGGAAGCCAGCTCCATGCGACGATCAGATTGGGAGCGGTCAGACTGCTCGCTGAGAATGCGCGTGCGCTCGCGCTCCAACACGGTTTGGCGATAGGCCAGCTCCTTGATCCGCGCCTCAGTCGACTCGATCTCGTGACGCGTCGCGCCACAGGCCTGTTCGGCCGTGCGCAATTCATCAAGGCGGAAATCGGTGGTGGTCTCATCCACCCGGGCCAAGGCTGCTTCAATAGAGCGTAGGCGCTCGATCACCTGGGCATACTCGGACCCGGCTGCCGCAGCTTCCTGCCTGGACTGCGACAGCGCCCGCTCCAAACGCTCCCGACCATTTGGCACGTGCGTAATGGGATTGGGGGCGGCCCCCGCGCTGGCCGTGGCGGTCTTATTGGTCGCCTGTTTCAAGATTTCGTCGAAATCCTGCTGGACCTGCCCTTTCCAGCGTCGCCTGCCTGCGTCTGAGGTGTTCGCGAGCCAATGCTTCAACGCCGCGCGCATGGTGCTGGACAGAGCGGGGTCGCCCTGAGCCCCACCGCGCGCCGTAGCGTCGAGCACTCTACTCAGAAGCTTGGGCGCCACAGCCAGGGGCCAGAGTCCTGCGGAGCCTTCGCGGATACGGGCGAGCAGGGCGGATTGGCGCTTTTGAAGCAGGTCGCGCTCACCCCGAAGTTCGCCCACCCGCATCGCCACATCGCCGCCAGAGGCGACGAAGCGTTGGCGGGCTTTCTCTGCTGTGTGTTCCTGGCCATCGAAGCGAGTGCGCAGTTCAGCGACCTGATCGCGAAGTTGGGAGAGCTCCTCGTCAAGGCGACCGTGGTCCCGGATCACCTCATCTAGGCGATCGGCGGAGTCGTCGACATTGGCGCGCTCCTGGCGAGAAATGAACAGTCCCAGGTCGGTGCGAAGACGGCTGACGATCTCGATGCCGAGCAGGGCACGAATGGCGTGGGATAGATGCTCGTCGCTGTCTTTGTCCTCGGCGATGTCAGTGATCTTCTCGCCGTCAAAGAAAAACAGCTGGGATACACCCGGTGGAAGCATGTCTTGCAAGAAGAACTGCCACTCTTCGCGCGGCACCGACGCCAGCTCACTGCCGTCTTTGCTGATATCCAAGGACTCGATCAGCGACTGGCCTCGCACGGCCCACGCGCGCACAACCTGGTAGCGATGCGTAATCCCTGCCTCGGCATAGTCAAAGTCCAGCGTGATCGATGCGCTGGAAGGCTGCGGCTTGGAAGCCGGGGGCACGTGGATACGGCTTTTTAGGTAAGCGTTGTAGTCAGACTGGGAGACACGGTTGCCCAACGCCAGCTTGCCGTAGAGCGTCAGGCGCACGGCATCAAGCAGGCTGGTTTTGCCCGCACCGTTATTGCCGCCAATCAGAATGATCGGCCGTTCCTTCTTGTATCGGGTGCGGGGCAGCAAAGAAATTGACTGCTGTCCCGCATACAGGCCGAAGTCCTGCAATGTTATCGAACGCAAAAGCACTTCATTCCCCTACGCTATCTTCAAGTGCCAACGCGTCGTCGTCCTCTGCGTCAAGCTCCATGCCATCTTTGGCCAGTGATTGACGCCGATCGGCCAGAATCTCGTCCATGCTGCGCCAGTCGCGCGCCAAGACATCTTCGATACGGGTGTGAATGGCGTGGCGCCGCTTCAACCCTTGCGTTGTGCGCTGCAAATCGAGCAGGCGCACGACCAGCTCGGTGGGAATTCCCTGTTGGTGGCAGATGTCATCCAGCAGCTGACCATCTTCGAGGTTGAAGGTGGCGGCATCGTCGGAAACCCAGTTGAGCTCGATGCCTAGGACATCGCGAACGATGGTGGGCACGGAGTCTTGCCAATCGCCGCGCTCTTGGCGCCAGATTTGGCGAATGGCATGGAGCTCAGCTTCGTGGATGATCTGCGTGGACTCGCCGGGCGGCGCTTCCTTTTGCACTTCCAACTGCGTGCGCAAAAGCTTTTCCAAAAGCTCCTTGCAAAAATCAAGCTTGTAGGGGCCCGGAATGAGCTGGTCTGAGCCCTTCTTGAAAGTTACTTGGCCCGTGCGGCGACGGAAGTCTCGCACTTCCTTCTTCTTCTCTGGATCTTGGGTCGCGGCCAGCATGTCGCGGTAGACGAGAAGGGGTTCGAGCCAGTCCTGGCCCGAGTCGATCATGGCCTCCATCGACTTGTCGCGCGTTACCACCGTGCATACCCAGCAACCGAAGCGAGAGTTGCCACAGCTCGGTGTTGTGGTATCGACGACCAGAGGGCATTCGCCAGCCTGTGCGTTGCGATACATCGCCACCAGATCGCGATTGTCATTGCCCCAAGGCGATGGATTTTGAAGAAGGTAGGTCCACACATCGTCAGTGCTGAAAGACACGATAGGTGCGTAGACGAACGCATTGGGAAGGGATGAGTGGCGAGAGAGGGGAGAGCCCTTGATGCTGTGGAATGAAATGACCTGCGCACGCGTGGCGCTCTCTGAGGAGCGCACGCCCAGCAGCATGATCACCTCGCCGAACTCGGCAACGCGATCGAGGATGAACTCGTTGGCTGGCTCGATTTTCAAGCGCTCGGTGCACCAGCGGAACCGACGAGACGGAGCAGGGTAGCCTCGGCCGATCATGTTCACCCAGAAGCTGCGATCGATTTTCGGCACGACCTTATGCGAGCGGAACGGCATATCCTGCGCAATCGCCGTATGCTCGATGCGCTTCAAGGTCTCATCGATATAGTTAACGATGACGGGTGTCTCGACCAGCGTGTCTGAGCTGATGACATATACCGGCTTGGTTCGCGAACTCGCCGGCAGCGCGGCCAATGCTGTCCACACTACCTGCAAAGCGCAGGTGGAGTCCTTGCCGCCGCTGAATCCCAGCACCCAGGGGCGCTTGTCGGCCAAGTAGAGCTCGCGCACCTCCTGGTAGAGGCTTTCCAGTGCCGAGGCTGCGTTCTTGTTGACCTTAGCCATTAGCTCGCCCTCCGCATGTCGAAGTGCATTCCGCGCGATGAAGAGATGCGGCGTTCGAGCTCTAATGCATCCTGGTTGAGCTTCAAGCCCAGTGCCTGGCGAACAATATTGGCGACTAAGCCAACGGTCAGTGCCGATTTACTGATCTTTCCTGCGTGCAAAGCGCGTCCTTCCCAAAGCTCGATGTTCGAGCGCGACCAATCAATTTGCTTTAATCCCGAGAGCTTCTTCTTCCAGTCTTTCGGATGCTCATCCAATAGCTGCGCGCCTGCCGAGCCGATGGCTTGCAGGGCGATGCCGTGCGCGTGGACGTAGTCGCGACGGAGGTCGGACGAATTAGCTTTTCGGCTTTGCACGGCTTGCCAATCGGGCATGTTGCGGATGACCTCTTCCCAGAATGCGATAGCCGTAGCGAGGTTGTCTGGTTGGGGCGTCCCATTGCGTGGCCGATCAAACAAAAGGCCGTTCGCTTGGTGCAGGGAGCTGAAAGTGAAGAGTTTCATAGCCCGGTTAGAAAGACTGGTGCTTTCCAGGTCGGTGAACTCCCGGAACAACGGCACCTTCTGGACCGTGTCTCTTGTCAGCTGTGCAAACTCGTCTCTGTGGTCGTAAAGAAGCCGGATGGATTTTGTCGGGCGGGTCGCATGAACATTCAGGTCCGCGAACATCTGCTGTGAACGAGTTAGGCCGCCGTCGGCAAGCAGGACGACGGAGATGGACTCATCACCGATTTCCGGCCGTTCCTTGATGGCCTCCTCAATTGCAGCGCGACGATGTTGGCCGTCGTTTATCAGGATGGTGCAGCTCATGCCAATGTGGAGCACGCCTACATTGCGCATTGCGCCTTGTTCTTGGACCGGCTCGAACTCCACCTCGCCGTCGACCGAGGCGCACAGAGACGAGAGGATGTATTCCTGTGGGTTGTCAGCGATGTAGCGGGCAATCTGGGGGACCCGGGCACGGTTGAGCACCCGTTGGGCCCGGAGCTCGGGAGGGACGCTCTCATCGTCGAACCTGAACAGCTTGGGGACCAGTTTGAGCGGGCACAGAAGAACGAAAAAGGCCTTTCCGGCCTGTATTCCCCGCATCGCAGTAAAAGAGTATCGGTTTGCTTCCATAGTCCGGATCGCCGCTGTGGACGTTTCTTGGAGCCGTTTGGACGTTTGCTGGAAGTCAGAATACTGCGTTTGCGGCTCTGGGTCACGTCCAACTTGCGGTAGCCCAAGAGGCCTTTGCGCCAGGCGCCCTGGGGGGGGAGGCAGGCGCATGGTGCGGCCCAGTGCGAGGCCAGGGGTGGCCGCCATCGGGTCGGTTAACCTACGGGCAGAGCTTCCCCGGGTGGTCCGGAGGGCGACCGGCATGAGAAACGAACAATGACAATTACCGAAGCAATCAAGCAGGTGCTGGCGAAGAAGTCGCCGCTGACTGCGGCCGAAATTCACCGAGCGATCGTTGAAGCGTCTCTGTTCGAGTTCAAGTCCAAGGCCGCCGCCAGCATTGTGCGTGCCCAGCTTCGGCGTCATTGCGAAGGGGTAAATGCGGCCAATGCCTCGTCAAAGAAAGAGTTTCGCCTTGTCGGCGCAGACAAGTATGCGCTGATATCGAAATAGGCCGGGCTACGCGCCGCACGCGGGCTATTTCAAAGAACCTTGCTCGGTAGCTTGGCCGACTTGTTCCCGATGAAATCTCGATACCTGGGGAGTAGATCTTTCTTCCTCAGTGGAAGATTGGTCATATGTCGGCATAACTCCAACGCCATCTGCCTGCCTTTGAGCACGACCACACCTCTCCTAGCGTCCCAGATGGTGCCCGCATAGGGGCGTTTGCCAAGATCAGTGGGTAGCGCAGAAATCGCTTTCACTGCCTTTGGCAGTTCGACTTGGTGGTGCTTCGCATACTCGATTGATATGCGCGTGATGATTTCCAGACCGACTGGCCGAAACAGCACATGTCCCCCGCCATCATGACGATACTTGCGGGTGACAGTCTCGGGGGTCTTGCTCTTCATCAGCTGGGCGACCGCGGGGAAACTATCGGCAAGAGCGGTGAAGTAAGAAGACGCAAATTCGAAGTAGGCGTCCAGCTCTACATCGGACGGTCGGTTGAACCTCAAACTGGCATCGCGCGTCTCATCGATCTTGAACAAGAACAGGCGTTTAAGGATGTCGTAGAGATTGGTAATGACTGTCAGGGTGCCATCGCTCTTGGCAGGAAGATTAGTGCTACCAATGACGGCGATCTTTGGGGAGGTGAAGCGGGGGTCGGTTTCAACAAAACGGCGGGCCGTGATGGCCATGACGTCATCTTCGTCTAGCGCGATGATATCCATCTTCTTTACGGAGACCGCAGTCTTGTTGAGCGTGGTGAAAAGGCGGCGGGTCCTCTGCATACCGGCTGTCGTCGTCTTGTGGCCTACAACGATGATCGGAACGAGATCTTCTTCCAGTGGGACGCTCTCAGAGAGAGCGCGCTTGATCCCGGCTAGTCGATGCTGTCCATCAATGGCAAAGATCCTTTCCTTTCCGTTGAATTGCAAAAACCCGATGGAGTCGGCCATGCCGTCAGGCAATTGGTCGATGATCTTCTTTTCCCTCTGGGACTGAAAATTTCCGACTTCAAGCCACTTGGGTTCACCCTTGTAGGTTGCGAGCACCAACGAGTTAAAGAATCGCTCCGGTGTTGATGAGAGGTAGCTGGCGATCTGCTGCGCACGCGAACCTTCCAGCACCCGTTGGATAAGTTTGGACAGCTCTTCGGTTTGTTGCATTTCCTGCGCGTAGTGAACGCGCTGGCCCAACTCGCTGATCGGGATCAGACAGCTGTAAAACACCCAGCTGCCGAACGATCCACGAAGCGCGGGCAGGAGTAGGGGCTTGATCGTCATCAGAAGGCATCCCGTGCTTGCTGGATACTTGCGGAAAAGTCACGCGAGTTCACGATGGGCAACAGCGCGTCCAGGAGAGATTTCTCCAAGCGCCCGAGGTTGATGTTGGTGTCCGGGATCTCAACGAAGTTGAAGACCAAGTCCGAAGCCCACTCCTCCATCATGTAAACAATTCTTAGTCTTGCGCGCGTCCGTTTTGCTTCGGTTAGATACTGGCCATATCGGGAATGCAGGGTCGCCTTAGATGTCGAGACATCACCTGTTATTCCTACATAAAGAATGTAGCCATGCTGGGGCAGGTTATAGTTGGACAATTCGAGACTGAACGCATAGATACCACGAGTTTTTGGGATCTGACTGCGGTTTGCGCTGCTGAAAGGCAGGCGTTTCCACGTTAGTGGGTGCGGTGTGGAGAACTGACGCCACCGTGTGGTGCTGAGATTGAGAGAGTAGAGATCTCCCTTCATCTCCTTCCTGTTCTTAACCAGGTCATGACCTAAGCTCATGCAGGCCTCGCCTCGACAGCTACTCTGCCAGCATTACTTTTCCTCCGGGTTCTGACCTGAGTCATCCACGCGGTTGCCTGCTGTTCCCACAGCGCTAGGTCGCTCCGCAGCCACTCGCAGTCCGCTGCCACGAGAGCGTTGAGATTGCGGGGAAAAGCGGTGGTGTATCCCAACGGCGTCGCTTTGGAGCCGGCTTGGCTCGCTGCTCCGACAATTTCGTCCAAGATGCTCTTGTGGGCTAGGAACTGGCCCAGCACCCCGCTCAACTCGCTGCTCTCCGGACGCACCAAACCGATCTTATCTAGTAGCAGTTTTGCGACATGGTCATTGACCGCCACGATCGCCGCGACATTAGGCACTAGGTGAGGGCACTGCTTCTGGATGAAGCTCATTTCATCGATGAGTCTGAAAGGTTTGAAGTCCATGCCAGGGTGCTGGATGTAGAGCGAGGAGCCTGAGAAGGCCTTTTCTTCGTCTCGCATTTCCAAACCAACACCCGGTGGAGGAGCAGCTCGGAGGCGCTGATAGAGTTCGTCGCGCAACACATGACTTTGCTTCAACAGGGCTTGCAGCGGTGCATAGAACTCGTTGAGCTGACGGCTACGAAAACTCTTGATGACTGAGATTGCTTCTACCCCGGCCTTCTGGAACGCGCTCTCACGATCAAACCGCAGGCGGGCGCGTTGCAGCAGATATGCGGCCATGGAGGTGGCCAGAGCGGCAAAGATAGCCGCGAGGGCTGGTAAGGCTTTGTCAAACAACAATGGGCGCAATGCGCTGATCGCGCGGCGCGTCTGCTCGCTCTCTCGTTCGAGTAGGGCGGCGAGCTCGGCACGGCTAACCGGCGTCGCGCCGCTTACTTGCTGGGGCGGTGCAACCGTCTGCGGTGGCGGTGGCGAGGGAGGGCGCGCGGCCCCGCTGACCGTTGCGCCTGCCCCAAGGAGAAAGAGTAATGCCCATCCAAGGCGTCTTCCCACGGCAGGCCCCATCCTCGGCGTATGAAGGCCTAAGTATCCAGCGGCAGAGCACGGCTGTCACCTCCCTGAATAGAGGTGCCCCTCAGGCCGTGTCCCTAAGAGTTGGTTGGCGCACGGGAGCCGTCTTCGTTGTCCCTGATGCCCCGCGGAGCGCACCCGCAAGCTCCAACCGGACCGACGGGCCGGATGATCCATCCAGCAGTGCGGCAACGCTTACCAACGTCTTGATGGAATTGCTGAGCAAGACTGGGCTTCCTTGCGAGCGACATCCTGTGGACTGGGCTAGCCGAGATGCCGAGTTTAGGTGGCGTCCCGCGTCTGTAGCCGCGCATACTCTTTCTAGATGAGAAAGCGATGGCATGCACGGATGGCAAAGGTCATAGCGCAACCAACAGTTCTGGTAGCGTTTGGAATGGCGCTTTGCGCTTGCGCCGAGCCGTCCAGCTCAATGCAACCTCCAGCAAACAGGACCGCGGCTCCGGCTGCCGCTCAAGCCGATAGCAGCACTCAGCAGGTGGGATACGACACTGCCGAATTGCAGCGGCGGTTAATCGATGTGGCGAGCGGCCTGCGTACCTTCTATGACCTTTCACCGCACGCCCTGCAAAAGCGTTTGGGCCTGGATCTGCACCCGGATCCTAAACGGCCGCAGGCAACTGCCGGTATCGGTGCCTTGAGCAACGGGTGGGTTTATCAGGTGCAGGCGTGGCAGCTCACTGGCACTACACCGCCACCAGGCCCAGTCCAGTTCTACTTCTTCCCCGCCTCATCGGTTGACCCGAAATGGTGGGGTGGTGCTCGCTGCTTTCTCCACAGTGGAGTGCTGCTCGAAGGTTTGAAAGCGCAGGGCTTCGCGGTCGACGGTCAGCGCGATGATGGGGGTTTGCAGACGACGTCGCTTTCCCGGAGCAGTACTACGGCCGTGTTCACCGTAGTTGTCGGGGATCACCCCGCCAACCCCTTGGGTGAAGGTAGTCAGCGCTGCCTGCGCAAGCTCACGCTGACTGCTAGAGCGCCGACCCTGACGGGATAGTGAGCCGTGGACCTGCTGCACCGGTAAGGTGATTAGATTCGCTCAAAAGACGGTGGCCAGCGCAATAGCGCTCAACGGATAGGTCGTTGATGCCACGGTTGATGATCCATCGCTCAGGAATTGCACAGCGATCTGGCCGAACACATCCGACTCAATATTCGCCACTCGCTGCCGCTTCCTGGCCATTACACATCCGGAACAGACCCCACTTCCACGCCAAGTACGAAAACGTGATGCAGCCCCCTGCGGCTGTTGCAGCGCACATTGCGGACCCCTGGACCGTACGGTAGCGTCCGGGGGCGATGGCAGGGGGGAGGGATGCCCCGCGGTTCTGGGCCTCCTCGTCGTGAATCGGGTTTCGCGTTTTCTCATCGGACACCAGCCGGTGTCCCTGGCGCATACCATCTCGAAGGGGAATCAAAGGATGAAGACTCTGTTCCGCAATAGTGCGGGGCGGTGGCTCTCGGCTGCCGCGCTGCTCGCGCTCTCGGCCCCGACCACGGCCAGTACCCTCAATCAGAACGTGTCGTGGACCGTCGATCGGCCCGCCACCAGCACCAAGTACCGCGTCGTGGCTTACGGCGATTCGATCTTCGCCGGCTACAACGGTTCGATCAGCAATGCGGCGCGTTATTCGGCGCCGACGGTGGATGCCGAGTATTTGTCGGCACGCTGGAATGTGGATATCGAAAGCATTCGCCGCGCCAAGTCCGGTGCGGTGGCGCGCGACGTCTACGAGAACAAGATCGTGGCCGATCGCTCCTACATGCAAGCCGCCTCAACCCGGGTGGTGAGCTTCGAGATGTGCGGCAACGACGGTCTGCAGGCGCGCACGGCGTTCAAGGAGCAAACCGGTACCTGCAATTACAGCGGGCTGGATGCGGCGGTCAGTTCCTGCAGGACCTACGTGGCGGCGGCGATGGACTACATCAACGCCAACGCGCATGCCAACACCAAGCTCAAGGTGATTTCCAATCTGTACTACCCCGGCTACAACGCCGACAACGTGCAGAGCTCGTGCCGCGATGCCGCCACCGGGCAGACGGTGAACATGCGCGATCGCTTCCTGCCCGCCATCGCCAAGATGAACTACTGGATGTGCGAGTACGCCCGCCAGAAGGGCTTCCAGTGCGCGGACAGCTTCGCCCAGTACATGGGCGCGGACTACGACAGCAACGGCGACGGCCAGGTCGATTCCGACGCGCTGCGTTACGTGTCCGGCGAAAGCGAGGCCAGCTACATCAACCGCACCGCGGTCACCCTGCGTGCGACCTTGCGCGACGCCAACACCAAGTTCGTGTCGTCGTCCAGCTCGTTCGACTACATCCAGTCCGACGATACCCACCCGACCTACACCGGCGGCACGGTGTCGGCTGGCCTGTGGGGCGGCAGCACCGGTACCGGCGCGCCGCGTTACTCCAGCTTCACCAACGGCCGCAGCCCGATCTGGAACCAGTACGGGCATGAGCGCATGGGTTGGGCCTTGTCGGTCTACCAGCCGGCTTCGCCCTGACGGACGCGACCGGCGGATAACCGACTCATGACCAAGCGCGATCATCCGCATGCCCCGTCGTCCCGAGCGGACGGCGAAGGCATGCGTGTGATTGCGAAAGCGCCCGCGGCCAGTGGCAGGCGTTTGCTGTGGCTGGTCTGCACCGTCGCTGTGATTGCTGTGGCGGCGGTGGGGTGGCTGTGGATGCGCGAGCCTGCGCAGGGCGCGAATGCCGTCGTCGCTCAGACCGGTGTCGATCTCGATGCGGCGTCCGCTCCGGTGGACAGTCGCCCGCTATCGACGCGAGCGACACAGCAAGCTGCGTCGCAGCAGGAACCGCCGGCCATGCCGAGCAACGATCCCAACGACTTGGCCGCTTACTTCCAACCCGGCGATCCGGAGCCTACCGGCGCGCAAGTCATCGAGGCCTTGCAGCAGGCCGGCGTGCGCACGGGCCTGGGTGCGTTCAATCCGCCCGGTACCAGTCCGCCGTTGCTTGGCCTGGCCGTGCCGGAAAACTACGAATTGCCGCAAGGCTATGTTCGCCATCATCAGGTGACCGACGAGGGCGTACCGATCGAGCCGGTACTGATGTTCGCGCCCGGCTTCACTTTGCATGACGCGCAGGGCCGACCCATCGCGATGCCGGCCGACCGGGTGGTGCCGCCGGAACTCGCACCGCCCGGGATGCCGCAGCGGCCGATCCGGATTCCCCCGCGCTGACCCAGCGACACGGAGTGTTTCGATTTGATCCAGGAGCGGTTGTCCCCGTCCCGCTGGCGTAGCCTCGCCGGCATTCTCGCCACCGCTGTCTTGCTCGGCCTGTACGCTCGCGGCGGCCCCGCTTGGGGCCTGGGCTTCGTCGCCTTGGTGCCATGGCTGTTGGTGCTCAACCACGACAGGAGCACGCTGCGCGTGCTGGCCCACGGCGCGTTGATGAGCATCGCCTTCATGGCCGCGGTGTTTCATTGGTTCGGTGCGGCGATCGGCGCCTATACCGGGGTGGGCGCGTTGACCGCGACGGCGGCGCTGCTGGTGCTGGCACCGTTGTTGCAGCCGCAATTCCTCGCCTTCGCGTTCGTACGCCAGTGGGTGGGGCGCCGCTACGGACCGGTGCTGCGTGCCCTCGCTGCGGCGTCGGCCTGGGTGGCCTGCGAGTGGCTGATGCCCAAGTTGTTGGGCGACACCTTGGGGCACGGCTTGTTTCCGTCCGCGGTGTTGCGCCAGGTCGCCGACCTCGGCGGCGCCGCAGGCATCACCGCGCTATTGCTGTTGGTCAACGAGACGATCGCGCTGGCCATCGAACACCGCGAGCGCGGCCTGCGCGTGCTGCTGCGGCCGCTCGCGTTGGGGGCGCTGATCGTCGCGTGCATGGCCGGCTACGGCGGGGTGCGGCGGGCGGGCTTGCAAGCGCCGGTGGCGGATGACGCGCCGACCCTGCGCGTCGCCATGGTCCAGGCCAACATCACCGACTACGAGCGCTTGCGCAAAGAGATTGGCGCGTACGCGGTGGTCCGCAAGGTGCTCGACACCCATTACGAACTGTCGTGGTCGGCGATCCGCGACCACGGTGCGGATGTCTTGCTGTGGTCGGAGACCGTCTACCCCACCAGCTTCGGCAGCCCGCGCAGCGAGGACGGCGCCGCGTTGGACCGCGAGATCCAGGGTTTCGTCGATACCGCTGGCGTGCCTTTGGTGTTCGGCACCTACGACCGCGACGAGCAAGGCGAATACAACGCCGCTGCGTTCCTCGAACCCGGCAAGGGCTTGCTCGGCTTTTATCGCAAGACCCATCCGTTCCCGCTGACCGAGTACGTGCCGGGTTGGCTCGATGGGCCTGTGTTGCGGAGCTGGCTGCCATGGGTTGGCGGCTGGCGTGCGGGCGACGGTGCGCGCGTACTGCCCTTGCGCAGCGCGGACGGGCGCGGGGTCAACGTGGTGCCGCTGATCTGCCTGGACGATGTGCATACCGACCTGGCCATCGACGGCGCGCGCCTCGGCGCGCAAGCCATCATCGGCATGTCCAACGATTCCTGGTTTACGTCCTACCCGGTGGGCGCACGCCTGCACCTGGCGGTCGCGGCCTTCCGCAGCATCGAGACGCGGCTGCCGCAGGTGCGCGTCACCACCAACGGGCTCAGCGCGATCATCGACGACACCGGCGAGGTTCTGGCGAGCACCTCGGTCGGCGACCAGGCGGTGTTGACGGCTTTCGTCAGCGCCCGCGATCCATCGCCGACCTTGATGGTGCGCTGGGGCGATTGGGTGGGGCGTGCGGGCGCGGTCTTTTTGTTGGCCTTGGCGGGGCTGGCCGCATGGCAGGCATTGCGCCGCCGCGCCGGTGCCGCGCCGGAGCTCGAACCGGTCATCGAAGTCGTGGTGCTGATGCCGTTCTGGCGTGCGCTGAGCGGCGCGTTGAGGCTGTGCGCGGGTGCGGGGCTGCTATGGCTGGCCTTCGACATGCTGGCGCGCACCGGCCTGCAGATTCAATCCTTGTCGCAGCTTCGGCTATTCGCCGCGGCCGTGCTGCTGCCGTCGGTGGCCGCATGGGCCATCGAGCGCAGGTTCGCTGCGCAAGCGAGCGTCGCAGGTGCGTTGCTGGTACTGGATCAACGCCGGCAACGGATCGAGCTTCCGGTGGCGTCGATCGCCGCGCTGCGGCCCTGGTGCCTGCCGCTGCCGCGCAGCGGCGTCGACCTGCGCCTGGCTGCCGGTCCGCGCTGGACGCGGAGCCTGGCGCTGACCCGCCCGCATGCCTTGCGACGCCTATTGGCTGCGACCGGCGTGCCGATCGGTTGGGAAGGCCGCTTCGCTGCCGGTCGGGCCGATCTGATCCAGACCCGCGCCGACGCGCACCGGCGCCGGCTCGATCACCCCTTGCTGAAGTTCGCATTGTTCCCGCTGCTGTTGGCGCTGATCGCCTTCCGTCTGCACCAGGTCATCGCCTTCGGCGGTACCTTCGGTGAGTACTACAGCTACGGGCTGGCGGCGTATCTCATCGGTCTGCTGATCTGGTGGGCGTCCTGGTCGATCGGCCTGATGCTGTTCGCCGCCGTGCTGCGGGTCGCGATCGAAACGGTCGTGATATTCGCTATGGCGTTGCGCCTCAAGCACGCGGACGCCCTGCGCGATGCGCTGGAATGGCTGGGCCGTTTGGCGTTCTACCTCGGCGTCCCGGTTTGGCTGGCGTGGCGGTTGCTGTCCACGGGGTGAGGGGCGGAGTACGGCGCTACCGCGATCAGCCCGCGCGACAGCCAAACAACGCGGCGATAACGCGCAAGTTTCGCCACCTGCACGTAACCCGGGGCTGGACAGCGTTAACCGGAATCCGTTTTCGTTGGCCTGACAAGCCGCTAACGTCAATATTTTATATTTTAATCAATCACTTGGGTCTAAATGTCAAATTAGCATTGACTAATAAATAAGTATCAACTAATGTGTTTGACATGATCGAAACCGTCGCCATCAACGCAGTCATGCGCTCGCTCGCCGACCCCACCCGTCGGGCGGTATTCGAGCGGATCGTGGATACCGACGAGATCACCGTGGCCGAGCTGACGCGTGGGAGCGGGGTGACGCAAGGTGCGATCTCCCAGCACCTCAAGTCGTTGAAGCAGGCGGGCCTGGTGATCGAGCGCCCCGAGGGCCGCAACGTCTATTACCGCGCCGAACCCGCAGGCCTTGCGCCTCTGGTCGACTGGATGAGCCACTACGGCGTTTTCTGGCGCGAACGCTTCGCCAACCTGCGCACTGTGCTGAAGGAAATCGATCCATGAGCGACGCAGTATTGAAATCCGATATGCAACAGATCGTCGTCGACGAGGTCTTTCCGCATGCGCCGGAAATCCTTTGGAAAGCCTTGACCAGTGGTGACCTGATCGCGCGCTGGTTGATGCCGCCGAATGGATTCGCGCCGGTCGAAGGCAGGCGCTTCACGTTCCAGACCAAGGCGGGCGGCGCGTGGGATGGCGTCATCCATTGCCAAGTGCTGGAAGTGAGGCCGAACGAACGCCTCGTCTATGCGTGGAAGAGCGGACATGAGAGCAACGTCGGCTACGGCGCGCGACTGGATACCTTGGTCACGATGAGCCTGTCCAAAGTCGAAGGCGGAACGCGTCTGACGCTGGTTCATTCCGGCTTCGTCACGCCAAACAACGACATCGCCTTCAACAGCATGAGCGAAGGCTGGCCGAAGGTGTTCAAGCAGCTCGATAACGTCGCGGCCGAACAGGCGTCACCGGACTCCCTGCACTGAGCGATCGATCGCAGGCACAACCTAGGGATATGAAATGAGCGAGCCTTACAACGGCGGATGCGCCTGCGGCGCAGTCCGTTACGAAATCTCCGACGAGCCCATGGCGATGGTCGACTGCCAGTGCCGCGACTGTCAGCGCAAGAGCGGCACCGGGCACGGGTCGTATCTCACCTTCCCGAGCAGGGAGCAGGTGAAACTCAGCGGTGTGGCGACGCATTGGGACATGGTCGGCGACAGCGGCAATACCAAGACGCGCGGCTTTTGCCCGACCTGCGGATCGCCGGTCTATCTGACGTTTTCGGCCATGCCCGATCTGTTCACCGTGCACGCAGCGAGCCTCGACGACCCGGGCCGATACCAACCGCAGATGGTCGCCTACCGCGTGAGTGGCCATGCCTGGGATCATCTCGATCCTGCCCTGCCGAAGTTCGACAGAATGCCCGGGTAATCGCCTGGCTGCGGACCGTTTGGTTTCCGATCGCCCACTGTAGATTCGGCCGGCAATGACGCATCGCCGGTTACGTCACCGACGGTGCGCCCGACGCGGCTGGGTCATTCAGAGCGGGCCGTTGTCGTTTGTGCATTCGCTGCTGCTCCTACAGGCAGGCTCCGCCGTCGAGACTGCGTCGACCGATCCGCGAAGCTTTAACCATTGCCAACCGGTATCGCCGGCGAACCGCGTAACGCGCGCGGCTGCAGGCACACTGCTGCGCACTCGACAGCGAAGGGATGCGAGCGATGGGGCAGGATGCCGCGGTCATGCGGTGTGCATGCGCGAGTGCGGATGTCGGGGACGCCGATGCGCGCGCATGAGGTCGACGAGGGGCGCTTCGAACGCGTTCTGGCCTGGACGGTGGTCGCGCTGGTCCATGCCGGATTGATCTGGGCGGCGTTGCAGTTGCGCAGGCCGGCCGATCCGATCGACAGTGAAGCGAGCCTGACGGTGATTGTCCTGCGGCCGGCGGCATCGTCGTCTTCGCGCCCGAACGAAGCGGTGCGCACGCCGGTGGCGCGCGCCCTGTCGAACCCGGCCACTCCAAGATCGCCGCGCCCCGCATTCATCCCCGAACCCGCCGCGCCGGCACAGGCAGTGCTGCAGCACGCAGCACCGACCGATTCGACTGAACCCACCGAAGCGACCGGTCTTACCGCGATCCGCATCGACCGCAGCAGGCTCGACCCGGCCGGCGCCACGCCGGCGCCCTGGGATGCGCCGGCGCCCGATCTGTTGGCCAGCCGCGCGCCGGTGTTGCCGGGGCAAGGCGCGCGGCGTTTCCGCATGCAGCCGCCGAATTCGATCGCCGCTACGGTCGAGCGCGTCGGTCGACTGTTCGGCGGTCGCGGCGAGGACCCCTGCCTGCGCACTCGCGACAACATCGGTGAGTTGGCGGTGCAGGGCGATTCGGCCGCGCTGCAGCGCGAGCTGGCGTACGAGCGCCGGCTCTGCCGTCCCTGACCGGTTCAGCGATGCCGAGCCCGGGCGGGGCGCAACGTGGCGGCAACTGCAGCGGGTCGCTTGGCGCCCCGATTCGATGGCACCGAGCCGCGCATCGACGCTTCACCGCCGGCGCGCTAGACTGCGCGCCCGGTCCGGTGTGGGTCGTCGCGTATCGCACCGCAGCCCCAAGGCCGGACGATCCGCGCCCGCTCCGGTCCGATACGTACGGCGGCCGCGAGGTCGCCGTTTTTTGTCGCCGCGCGGCGCCTGGAACGGAACGACCGGCGGTCGTCGCGGTCCAAGCCAAGTCGTGGTCGTCGCAGGCCGACAGCAGTCGCTACAGCGGAGGTACGATGTCATCGAAGATCGTCCTCGGTTGGCGCGAGGCGGCGGCGTTGCCCGCGTTGGGTCTGGCCGCGATCCGCGCCAAGATCGACACCGGCGCGCGCAGCTCGGCGCTGCATGTGGATTCGCAATGGCGCTTCGTCGAGGCCGGCATGCCCTGGGTCGGTTTCGAGCTGACCCTGGGGGCGCCGGGCGCCGCCAAGGTCGAGGCGCGTGTCGAGGCGCGGGCGCCGGTGTACGACGAACGCTGGGTCACCGACTCCGGCGGCCACCGCAGCAGTCGGGTGTTCATCCGGACCGTGCTGAGTCTGGCCGGCACCGAACGGGAAATTGAAATAAACCTGGCGGATCGTCGTGGCATGCGTTTCCCGATGTTGCTCGGCCGCACCGCGGTGACCGAGTTGTTCACGGTCGATCCGTCACGCTCGTTCCTGCATGGGCGCGTCCGCCGGCGTCACCCGCGCGTCTGAACGCGCCGGGCGGTTCGCCCGTTCGCATTCACCTGCCTGCATCCACCCGTTTTCATCCGCCCCTTCCATCCACGCTCCTTCCACCTCCACGCGAATCCCTTCCGATGAAGCTTGCGATCCTGTCGCGCAACACCAAGCTCTATTCGACCCGCCGGCTGGTGGAGGCCGCCCGCGAGCGCGGCCACAGCGTGCGCGTGCTCGACCCGCTGCGCTGCTACATGCGCATCGCCTCCGACGGCTTCGAGATGCATTACAAGGGGCGCGAGATCTCCGGCTACCACGCCGTGATCCCGCGCATCGGCGCCTCGGTGACCCGCTACGGCTCGGCGGTGCTGCGCCAGTTCGAGTTGATGGACACCTACACCCCGAACACCTCCGACGCGATCCTGCGCGCGCGCGACAAGCTGCGCAGTCATCAGCTGCTGGCCGCCGAGAGCATCGGCCTGCCGGCGACGGTGTTCGGCGACAACCCCGACGACACCGCCGACCTGCTGTCGATGCTCGGCCCGCCGCCGCACGTGATCAAGCTCAACGAGGGCACCCAGGGCGCCGGGGTGATGCTGACCGAGAAGCTGTCCGCGTCGAAGGGCGTGATCGAGGCGCTGCGCGGGCTGTATGCGAATTTCCTGGTCCAGGAGTTCGTCGCCGAGGCCAAGGGCGCCGACCTGCGCTGCTTCGTGGTCGGCGGCCGGGTGGTCGCGGCGATGAAGCGGCAGGCGCCGAAGGGCGACTTCCGCTCCAACCTGCACCGCGGCGGCACCGCCAAGGGCGTGCGCGCCAGCGCGGCCGAGCAGGAGGTGGCGGTCCGCGCCGCCCGGGTGCTCGGCCTGGGCGTGGCCGGCGTCGACCTGATCCGCTCGGACCGCGGCCCCCTGGTCCTGGAGGTCAACGCCTCGCCGGGCCTGGAGGGCATCGAGGAGGCCAGCGGGGTCGACGTGGCCGGGGAAATCATCGAGCACGTGGCCGGCCAGCTGAAGCTAGGGACCGGGCGTCGCACCGCCACGAGACGCTGAACAGGCGTCCAGCCAGGCCCCGGAGCGGGCCGGCCGGGGAGAATGGCAAGCCTGGCAGGTCATCTGCCGGCGATCCGCCGAACGGTGCCTCCCCGGCACGGAAGGGCCGGGCCCTCAAGATGACAACTTCAGGTTGCTATTAATTATTTTTTAACATCGTTTTTAACGACGGTTTAATCGAAATCCGCGTAGCGTTACCCGGACCGCAGCACTGCAGCTCCTCCAAGTCACGCTCCTCGTCAGAACGTTACGGATAGGGATCTGGTCGGAAGCAGGTTACGGTAATCGGGGCAATACCCTTTTGGCCCAAGCGCGGTGGCCCCGCGCTTGGGCCTTTGTTTTGCGGGTATTTTGCTGATCGACGCCCCTGGCCGGAGGCGCCGCGGACGCCGCGCGAGGCGGCCCCGGCATCGCACCGGGCCGGGCGCCGGCCACGAACCGTGACGGCCGCAGCCTGCCGCCATGCCATCCGGCTCATCCGACATTGCCCCGCGCTCTGGCAGAATCGTTCGCTTGCCGCTGTTGCGCTTCGCGCAGCAGCCCGACTCTGGAACCCGGGCGCGATCTTGCGGTCGAACGCCACTCATCTGGGAAGAGCCCATGCGCATACTCGTGATCGAAGACAACCAAGACATCGCCGCCAACCTCGGCGATTTTCTCGAAGACCGCGGCCACACGGTGGACTTCGCCGCCGACGGCATCACCGGACTGCACCTGGCGGTCGTGCACGACTTCGACGCCATCGTCCTCGATCTGAACCTGCCCGGTCTCGACGGCCTGGAGGTCTGCCGCAAGCTGCGCAACGAAGCGCGCAAGCAGACTCCGGTGCTGATGCTGACCGCGCGCGACAGCCTCGACAACAAGCTGGCCGGCTTCGATTCCGGCGCCGACGATTACCTGATCAAGCCGTTCGCCCTGCAGGAAGTCGAGGTCCGCCTCAACGCCTTGTCGCGTCGCGGCCGCGGCGTACAGACCCGCGTGCTCAACGCCGCCGACCTGGAATACAACCTCGACACCCTGGAAGTGCGTCGCCAGGGCAAGCTCCTGCAGCTCAACCCGACCGCGCTGAAGATCCTGCAGGCGCTGATGGAAGCCTCGCCGGCGGTGGTCACCCGCCAGGAACTGGAAACCCGCGTGTGGGGCGAAGAACTGCCGGACTCCGACAGCCTGCGCGTGCACATCCACGGTCTGCGCGCGGTGGTCGACAAGCCGTTCGAGACGCCGCTGATCCAGACCCGCCACGGCATCGGCTACCGCATCGCAGCGCCCGAAAGCAACGGTTGACCGCGTGGCTGCAGAGGATCCTTCCGCAGCGCGGTTGAAGAAAAAGAAGCGCTACCGGCGGCGGTTGCGCAGCCGTATCGTCCTGTCCTTCGTACTGCTGGGTTTCGGCCTGACGGCGATGTTCGCGTTCGCGACCAACTGGACGCGGACGCGGGTCGAAAACCAGCTCGTCGAAGATGTGATGAATCGCAACATCGACGAATATGCGCGTCAGTTCTATTCGGCGCCGAACTCCAAGCCCGAGGTGCCGTTCCAGCAGGTCCGCGCGCGGGTGGTGAAAAGCGACCGATTCGAAGAACTGCGCCTCGAACAGCCCGACTGGTATGCCTTGCCCGACGGCATCCATAACATCCAGGGTAAGGACGCCGACGGCACGCCGTTCGCGTACAAGCTCGGGGTGCGCAAGACGCCGACGGAATGGTTCTTCCTCGCCTACGACATGAGCCAGGGCACTCTCAGCGAGCAGCAGTTCAACCGCGCGATCTATTTGTCGGTGCCGGTGTTCACCCTGTTCTCGCTGCTGGTCGGCCTGTGGGCGGCCTCGCGCGTGATGAGCCCGGTGTCGGAGCTGGCCAACCGGCTCAAGCGCTCCGGCCGCAGCGCGCAATCCGAGGCGCTGGCCGCGCACTTCCCCGACGACGAAGTGGGCCAGCTCGCCGAGGCGCTGGACGACTACGCCGAGCGCCTGACCAACGTGGTCCAGCGCGACCGCGAGTTCAACGCCGACGTCAGCCATGAGCTGCGCACGCCGCTGGCGGTGATCAAGGGCGCGGTCGAGCTGTTGCTGTCGCGCCCGGACATCGAGGACAAGACTCGCAATCGATTGTTGCGTATCCAACGCGCCGAGCAGCAATGCACCGACCTGATCAGCGCCTTGTTGTTGCTCTCGCGCAACGAGCGCGGACACGGCTCGACCGACATCGCGCGGCTGTCGGAGCAACTGCTCGACGCCCATCGCGCCCAGCTCGGCGGCAAGCCGCTGATCCTGCGCATCGAAGGCGAGCAGGGCCTGCTCGTCGACGCCCCGGAAGCGGCGGTCGCGGTGGCGCTGGGCAACCTGATCGGCAACGCGGTCAAGTACACGACCCAAGGCGAGGTGGTGGTGCGTTTGCACGCGCGCTCGGTCGACGTCATCGATTCCGGCCCCGGCCTGAGCGCCGAGGACGCGGCCAAGCTGTTCGAACGCGGCTACCGCGGCACCCATGCCGGCCACTCGCAAGGCGGCGGCATCGGCCTGTCGATCGTGCGCCGCCTGTGCGAACTCTACGGCTGGGACGTGCGGGTCAAGCCCGGTGAGGTGATGGGGGTGGTGGCTACCTTGACGTTTTGAGTTGCCGGGACTGGGGACTCGGTTAAAAGCCGGGACTCGGGGCTCGGGACTGGGGACTCGGTTAAAGCCGGGACTGGGGACTCGGGACTGGGGACTCGGTAGAGCAAAAACAAAAACGCCCGGCTTCGTCGAAGCTGGGCGTTTTGTTTTTTATGGATCAATCGAGAACGAGGTTGGACTTCAGCTATCAGCGAACCGCTTTACGAGTCCCGAGTCCCGAGTCCCCAGTCCCGGCTCCCAACCGAGTCCCGAGTCCCGAGTCCCCAGTCCCGAGTCCCGACAGCTTCAGCGAACGGGCTCCAACCACCCGTACTTATCCGCCGTCTTGCCATTGAACAGACCGAAGAACAGTTCCTGGATGCGCTCGGTGACCGGGCCGCGGCGGCCGCTGCCGACCTGGCGGCCGTCGACCGAACGGATCGGGGTGATCTCGGCGGCGGTGCCGCACATGAACAGCTCGTCGCACAGGTACAGGTATTCGCGCGGCAGGTCGCGTTCGATCACTTCGATGCCGACGTCGCGGGCGAGGGTGATGATGGTGTTGCGGGTCAGGCCGTTGA
Organism: Lysobacter sp. CA196; assembly: GCF_052078695.1. Lineage (NCBI taxonomy): Bacteria > Pseudomonadati > Pseudomonadota > Gammaproteobacteria > Lysobacterales > Lysobacteraceae > Lysobacter > Lysobacter sp. CA196. The sequence goes on from NZ_JBQJIN010000002.1 coordinate 321,373, forward strand.
GCAGCGCGGCGCTGACCGGGGTGGTGTGCAGGGCGCCGTTGAAGACCAGGAACAGGTTTTCGCCCGCGCCTTCCGAGAGCAGGCCGGTCGAAGCCAGGGCGATGCCCTCGCCGAAGCCCAGGCGACGCGCTTCGCGCGCGACCAGCTGGCCGGACAGGTAGTTGCCGCCGGCCTTGGCGCCGGCCGGGATGGTGTTCGGCGCAAACCGCTGCCAGCTCGACACGCAGGCGTCGATGCCTTCCTCGAGCACGCTCGCGCCGAGGTACTGGCCCATCTTCCAGGTCGCCACGGCGACGTCGGTCGGGGTGTCGGCCGACAGGCCGAAACCGCCAAGGCCGCGGTAGGCGACCGGACGCAGGTAGTCGGTGGTGTGGCCGTTGGCCTTGATCACTTCGTGGCAGGCCTGGTTGATCTGCTCGACCGAGTACGGGATGCCCATGTCGTAGATCTTCGCCGAGGCGAACAACCGGGTGTTGTGGTCGTTGAGGCGGAAGATGACCGGACCCTGCGGGGTGTCGTAGGTGCGAATGCCCTCGAATACGGACGAACCGTAGTGCAGCGCGTGCGACATGACGTGGGTGGTTGCTTCGGCCCAGCGCTTGATCGCACCGTTGTGCCAGATCCATTCGGGGTATTGCATCGTCGGCTTCCGTGGTGGGGTTGGGGAAACCCCTATTGTGCCCTGCCAGCCGGGTTCAGGCCCAATCGAGCGGCGTATGGAAGCCCATGCGGAGCCGGGCGCACGCTCAGCCGCCGCGGATCCACCAGCAGCCGAAATGGCGGTACAGGCCGAATACGGTGCGCGACGGCGTCACGCCGTTGGCCATGGTCTGCTCCAGGCGCAGCGCCACCGGCGTGCGTCGGTGTGCGACCGGCGCTGCGGGTGGCGGCGCTGCCGTGGTGCCCTCGTTGGCGTCGTCGGGCGCTTCGGCCGTGGCGGCGCCGGCCGGGCTGCCCAGCGGCGTCGCTGGCGGCGGGATGGGCGGCAATGGCGCGGTGGCGGCATTCGGCGCGGCCGGCGGCAGGGTGGTCCAGGCGCCGCCGCTGGGTTCGGGCGGCGGCGGTGCCGGCGACGACAGGATCGGGGCGATGTCGAGCAAGGGGCGCTGGGCGATCGCGTCGAGCCGCTGCAGCACCGCATAGCCCTGGTCGCCGGACATGCCGGCCCAGTGATAGGCCGAGGCCAGGCGGTTGCCGTCGTGGGCGTCGATCGCGCTGGTGATCAGCCCGACCAGGTCGCGCAGATTGCGCGCGCAGCCGCCGACATAGGCCTGTTGTTGCTTCTGCTGGGCGGCGGCGCCGCGCGGCAGGCGGTCGACGCCGCCGACCGAAGCGCAGTCGCGGTCGGTATAGACCGAGTTGCCGTGGGTGTCGGTGCAGCGACGGATCTGCGCCGATGCGGCGCCCGGATACAGCGTCGCCACGGCCCACAGGGCGGTCAGCGACAACGACAGACAGAGGCGGACGAACGAAGGCATCGGCGAAGACTAGCGCTGAGGGCCGGTCAGGGACAGTGCGGCGATGCCGAAAGGATGCCGCGGGCACATCGGCCGGCGGCGAATACGCTGCGAACGCCGCGGCCGGATCGCCGCGGCGTCGTGCGAGGACGCAGCCCGCAGGCTGCGCCCTTGCGGCTGTCGCCTAGGCGGCGATCAGCGGAACGCACCCACGGTGGCGGCGCGTTCGTTGAGCACGCGGGCGTTGTTGCTCTTCGCCGCGGTGCCCATCGGCACGCCGTTGTAGGTGATGTTGGGGTTCGACCAGTAGTTCAGGCGCGGACAGTTGGAGCCGCAGTTGTAGGCCATGATGGTGCGCCAGGTCTTGTTCGGCGCCCAGTAACCGTGACCGTAGGCATAGGCGGTATTGGTGCCGTTGCTGGGGTCGTGGTGAGCGCCGAAGTTGTGGCCGATCTCGTGGGCGAAGCTGTAGTAGCCGGTCATGCAACTGTGGCCGACCACGCTGAAGGCGCTGGCCGCGTTCGAGTTCAGATAGCCCAGGCCGCAGTACGCCGGGTCGGTGATGATCAACACGTTGACGTCGGCGGTGATCGTGTTGCGGGTGGCGTGGTAGCCGTCGAGATAGCCGTCGCTGGTGCCGCGGAAGCGGCTCAGGTCGGTGTCGAAACCGGCGCTGACATAGCTGTTGGTGTAGTTGCCGGCCAACTGGAAGCGCACGTTGACCGCGCTGTTGGCGAAGCTCTGGTTGCTCTCGGTGATCGCCAGGTTGGACTTGGTGGTGATGTTGCCGACCGCATTGGCGGCGGCCTGGGTGTAGACCACCATGACCCGCACGGTGACCGGCGCCTTCTCGCCGGCAGCGGCCTCATTGAACTTGGGGTCGTTGAGGAAGGGCACGATCGGCTTGGCGGTATAACCCGCGGCCGGGTGATCCGGCGGCATCAGCGCCTCGTTGATCAGGCTGATGGTGTGGCCGCCGTTCTTGAGCGGATCGATGCGGTAGAGCTTGCCGCCGCTGCGCACCGTGCCGGACATCTGATCGCCCTGGCGCACGATGGTGGCCGATTCTTCCGGATCGCCGATGAGTTCGGCACCGGTGAACTGGTTGATGCGCTTGAGCTGGGTGTTCGGGTCGCCGACCAGGCCCTGCCAGATCACCACGCCGTCGGCCTTGCGCTCGGCCTGCAGCTTGTGCGCCTTGAGGCTGACGCCGGGTGCGAGGTTGAGCAGCAGCTCCTGTTGATTTTCGGTGATCTGTGCGGTGTTGGCGCGGACCAGGTCGACCTTGACCGCGGCGCGCTCGGCCTTGACGGCCTGGTAGGCGGTATCGGTATTGGCGCTGCGCACCTGACTGACGGCAGGCGAAGAGAACAGCGGGGCCGGTTCGGCGGCCGAGGCGGCGCCGGCGAGGCCGAGCGACAGAGCGATGGCGAGGTTCAACGGCAGCAGCTTGCGTGCGGACATGATGCGCGCTCTCCAGTGAGGACCGCTGCGCGTCGGGGCACGGGGCCTCGACGGCGGTCTCGAGGGCATCGCCCGTCGTGGCGATGCATCCTGCTGGCAGTGAGCTACCGCGCCGTCTCGCCGCTCAAGACCGAACTTGTCGCAGGACAAATCGGAGATGAGACCTTTGTTAGCAATTCGTCATCAGCGCTGCGTGCGCAAGGTCGATTCTTGACGCTTGCACTTGTTCTTTCAGGTGCCTGAATGCTTCAGGCGATGCGCGACAGCACCGTCAGGGTCGGCTTGGCCAGGTTGAGCGTGTAAAAGTGCAGGCCCGGCGCGCCGCCTTCGATCAGGCGGCTGCACAGCTGCGCGACCACATCGGCGCCGAACTCGCGCACGCTGTCGGCGTCGTCGCCGTAGGCCTGCATGCGCTGGCCGATCCAGCGCGGGATCTCGGCGCCGCACAGGTCGGAAAAGCGCCGCAACTGGCTGAAGTTCGAGATCGGCATGATCCCGGGCACGATCGGAATATCGATGCCGGCCGCGCGCACGTCGTCGACGAAACGGAAGTAGGCGTCGGGGTTGTAGAAGTATTGGGTGATGGCGCCATCGGCGCCGGCGCGGACCTTGCGCTTGAAGTTCTCCAGGTCCGACAGCGCGTCGCGCGCCTGCGGGTGGGTCTCCGGATAGGCCGCGACTTCGATATGGAAATGGTCGCCGGTTTCGGCGCGGATGAACTCGACCAGTTCGTTGGCATAGCGCAGGTCGCCGGCGCTGGCCATGCCCGAGGGCAGGTCGCCGCGCAGGGTCACCAGGCGGCGGCAACCGAGTTCGCGGTAGCGCGCCAACAGCTCGCGGATCTCCGCGCGGGTGCCGCCGACGCAGGACAGATGCGGCGCCGCATCGAGGCGATGCTTCTCGCGCAGGCGCTGGATCGTGTCGGGGGTGTAGCTCAGGGTCGAGCCGCCGGCGCCGAAGGTGCACGACACGTAGTTCGGCGAGTAAGGCCTGAGCTTGGCCGCGGAGCGGTCCAACTGGGTGCGCTGCTCGTCGGTCTTGGGCGGGTAGAACTCGAAGCTGATCGGCAGCATGGGCGAGTCGCACGGTGGTGGGTGCTCGGATAATATCTCTCTATCGCGATGAATGGAATAAGGCTGTTTCGGCCAAGATCCGGGTTTGCCTAAACTGGGGTCGTTACCCCGCCGAGCGGAGCTTCCCTATGAGTACGATCCGATGAGCGCAACCCGATGAATTCAGGCCAGCCCCACGTCCTCGACAACCCGATCTGGTCGTCCCTGCGCAGCCGCCATGCGGCGCTGGCCTTGAGCGCCGGGCCGTTGGCGCGCTACCCGGCGCAGATCGCGCCGTTCATGGGGGTGGCCGAGGAGGGCGCCGATGCCGAGGCCGCACTGGCCGAGCTGGTGCGTTGGCAGGACACCGTGCTGCTGCTAGACCGCGCGCCGGCGATCCCGGCCGGTTGGGAACTCAAGCACCTCGCCGACCTGGCGCAGATGATCTGCGAGGCGCCGATCGCGGAGGACGGGATGACCGACGACACGAGCGATATCGTCGAACTCGACGAACGCAGACGCGATGACGTGCTCGCCTTGACCGCCCTGGTGTATCCGCATTACTTCCGCCCGCACACGATGGCGCTGGGCCGCTATTTCGGCGTCTACCGCGACGGGCGCCTTGCGGCGATGATCGGCGAGCGCATGGGCATGGAGGCCTACACCGAGATCAGCGCCGTCTGCACGCATCCCGACTTCAACGGCCACGGCCATGCGCGGCGATTATTGAGGTTCCTGTCCAACGACAACCACGCCCGCGGGCGGATTCCTTTTTTGCACGTCAGCCATGAAAACCCGCGCGCGGTCGAGTTGTACGAACGCAACGGCTATCGCCTGCGGCGGGATATTCCGTTTTGGTCGTTGCGGCGGCTGTAGGAGGCGCGTTTGCTGTTGCCGCGCATGGCTATCGTTTGAGCGAAAGCCGGGACCCACACGGCGCAGGCTTTCTGGATCGATGCCTCGTCATGCAGTTGCGTGTCGCGGCTTGCGCCGCTCCTACCCTTGGTTGCGTAGCTTTTGGGTAGGAGCGGCGCGAGCCGCGACCGCGATGCTGCGGCCCGCGGCGTTACTCCCGCTCATCCGCGGAACGTTCAAATCCCCGGAATACCAGGGATATCGTCGGGCAGATCGATATCGGGCAGATCGATGTCCGGCAGGCTCACGTCCGGCAACAGATCGAGATTCAGATCAGGCAGGCCTACCGGCGGTAAGTCGGTGATGTCCGGGAACCAGGATTGTTCGGTGAGGCGATCGAACAGGCGTTCGCCCTGTTTGCCGACGGCGAGCGACGGCCCCAGCGGGGTAAAGGCGAAGGGACCGGCATCGCGCAGGTATTGCACGCCGGTGTCGCCGAGGATTTCCGGCACGTCCTCGGGTTCCAGTTTGCCGATGGTGATCTTGGTCTGGTCGATGCCTTCCTGGTTGAGCACGTCGCCGATGTCCGGGGTCAGCGCGATCACCGTCAGGTCCTGCACGGATAGGCCGTACAAACCCGAATCGACGTAGGCATCGGGGTGCGACGCGAAAGCGAAGCGGCGGAACGCGGCCGAATCGCGCTCCAGCTCGGCGAAACCTTGCGGGTCGCGGATGCGGTAATCCTCGATCGCCGTCTGCAGGGCGAGGGTGGTCTTGTCGCGCCATTCCAGCCCTTCCGGCGACAGGTCGGTGCGGTCCAGGGCGGCGAACCGCTCCATGTATTTGTCGCCGTAGCCCAGGTAGTAGTCCGGCGGCTCCACGCCCGGGTTGCGCGCCTGGAAGTCGGCGAGGCGTTGTTCGTAGTAAGTCTGGGTGCCGACCTCGACCGGCGCCGGATCGTTGGCGGGCGGGGTATAGCTCGGAAACGACGGGCCGTCGATGGGGCGGATCATGGCGCGCTCCTGCAGGATTTCGCTGCCAGCCTAACGGCCGCGATTGCGTCTGCCAGCCTCGGTAGGACCCTAGGTCGGTGGGCGATTCGCCGATTCAGTCGTGAGGGATTCAAGTGTGCCTCGTGAGCCATTCAATCCAGTCACCGGGTCTATGCATCGCTCGTGCTGCATGGTGGTCGCGGCTTGCGCCGCTCCTACCCCAAAGCCGCGTATCAGGGGTAGGAGCGGCGCAAGCCGCGACTGCGATGCTGCGCTTGGCTGCGCCGCTCCGTCGCCTCGCCGCTCGCACCAGGGCCTGTCCGCCCGATCGTACGGCCCTGAATCGGCGCCGCACACAAAAAAACGGGCGCCGAAGCGCCCGTTTCTCTTGTCGCATCGATCCGCCTTGCGGCGGGACCGGTCAGTAGCGGTAATGGTCCGGCTTGTACGGGCCGTCGACCGAGACGCCCAGGTACTTGGCCTGGTCGTCGGTCAGGGTGGTCAGCTTCACGCCGATCTTTTCGAGGTGCAGACGCGCGACTTCTTCGTCGAGCTTCTTCGGCAGGATGTAGACCTTGGCTTCGTAGGTTTCCTTGTTCGCCCACAGCTCGATCTGCGCCAGGGTCTGGTTGGCGAACGAGTTGGACATCACGAAGCTCGGGTGGCCGGTGGCGCAACCGAGGTTGACCAGGCGGCCTTCGGCCAGCAGGAAGATCGAATTGCCGCCGGCGAAGGTGTACTTGTCGACCTGCGGCTTGATGTTCAGGCGCTTGGCGCCCGACGCGGCCAGCGCATCGACCTGGATCTCGTTGTCGAAGTGGCCGATGTTGCAGACGATGGCCTGGTCCTTCATCTGCTGCATGTGGGCCAGGGTCAGCACGTCCTTGTTGCCGGTGGTGGTGACGTAGATGTCGCCGCGGCCGAGGGTGCTCTCGACGGTGTTGACTTCGAAACCTTCCATCGCCGCCTGCAGGGCGTTGATCGGGTCGATCTCGGTGACCACGACGCGGGCGCCGTAAGCGCGCAGCGAGTGGGCCGAGCCCTTGCCGACGTCGCCGTAACCGCAGACCACCGCGACCTTGCCGGCCAGCATCACGTCCATCGCGCGCTTGAGGCCGTCGGCCAGCGACTCGCGGCAACCGTAGAGGTTGTCGAACTTCGACTTGGTGACCGAGTCGTTGACGTTGATCGCCGGGACCAGCAGCGAGCCGGCTTCGGCGAGCTGGTACAGGCGGTGCACGCCGGTGGTGGTCTCTTCGGAGACGCCCTTCCAATGCTTGACGACTTCGTGCCAGAAGCCCGGACGCTCGGCATGCACGCGCTTGAGCAGGTTCTTGATGACCTGTTCTTCGTGGTTGCCCGACGGGGTGTTGACCCAGCCGTCGCCATTTTCGAGTTCATAGCCCTTGTGGATCAGCAGGGTGACGTCGCCGCCGTCGTCGACGACCAGTTCCGGGCCGCGGAACTTGACCGCGCCGTCGCCCGGGAAGGTCAGCGCTTCCAGGGTGCAGTCCCAATACTCTTCCAGCGACTCGCCCTTCCAGGCGAACACCGGCGTGCCGCTCGCGGCGATCGCGGCGGCGGCGTGGTCCTGGGTCGAGAAGATGTTGCACGAAGCCCAGCGCACGTCGGCGCCGAGGTCGCGCAGGGTCTCGATCAGCACCGCGGTCTGGATGGTCATGTGCAGCGAGCCGGTCACGCGCACGCCCTTGAGCGATTGCGCGGCGGCGTACTTCTTGCGGATCGACATCAGGCCCGGCATTTCGTGCTCGGCGATGTCGATTTCCTTGCGGCCCCAATCGGCCAGGGTGATGTCGGCAACCTTGTAGTCGCCTTCGGTCGAGAAGGTCTTCGGTACTGCGTTCATGCTGTGTCGCTCCAGTTCTTTGGGGAGCCGGCGGATGCCGGGTCCGGCGAGTCATCGCTCGAAAGCGATCGCTCAAACCGGGCGCCGTTGGGACTACGCCTCGCCGAGCCTGGCCGTCATTCTGGAAGTCCGTAGCGGGTACGGGCTTTGCGGAAAGTTCCGCGGATGACGGTCGCAGCGCCCCTCGGCGGGCTGAGCGCGCAGTATATCGCGGCGCCCATGACCGCCGCACGGCGCCGGGCCGGATGCGCCTGAATATGACGTTCATCGCGGAACCGCGCGGACCGCGCCGGGGCCGTCCCGAACAGCCCCTATGGCATAGGCCGGCGACCGCGGCCGCGGGCTAAGCTCGGGCGGGCCGGCCCCGACCGAAGCCCAACGGCACGGCCGCCATGCGAGCCGATGCAGGCAGGGCGCCCCGGGATTTTCATCACTCACGAATCGGATCGAGCATGAACTCAGCCGCGCGACGCATAGGCCACATCAGTCTGTCCTCTCTGAAGCCGCCATCACGGGCCCTGCGTTGGCCGGGTTTGTTGCTGCTCCTGCTGCCGGTGGCGGCGACCGCGCAGACCGCGCCCGGCAGCGGTTATCAGCTGCCGCCGAAGGCCTTGCAGGCCATCGTCGACGCACCGCGGCCGCCGCAGATGTTCACCAGCCCGAAGCGCGACCGGGTCGCCCTGGTGCAGACGCCGTCGCTGCCGGGCATCGAGGTGGTCGCGCAACCCGAACTCAAACTCGCCGGCCTGCGCATTCATCCGCGCACGCGGGCGCAGAGCCGCTTCGCGTTCGGCGCCGGCCTGAGCCTGCTCGATATCGCCAGCGGCAAAAGCTCGAACGTGGAAGGCCTGCCCACGCCGTTGTCGTTGGCGACCCTGGAGTGGTCGCCCGACCAGCGCTGGATCGCCTTCAATCGCGTCGACAGCGCCAGCGGCGCGAACGAGCTGTGGTTGGTCGAAGTCGAACAGCGCCGCGCACATAAGCTGGTGTCCGGCGTCAACACCGTGTCCGGCCGCGGTTATGCCTGGATGCCCGACAGCCGCCGCCTGCTGGTGCAGCTGCAGCCCGAAGGGCAGGGCGAAGCGCCGCCGGCGAACGCCACCCCGACCGGGCCGGCGATGCAGGAAACCGAGATCAGCGCGACGGTGCGGCAGATCCGCACCTATCAGGATTTATTGCGCAACGAGAGCGATGCGCGCGTGTTCGAGTACTACCTGCGTTCGCAACTCGCCACCGTCGACCTGGCCGGTGCGGTGGTCCGCGCCGGTGCGCCGCAGTTGTACCTGGCGGCGACGCCGTCGCCGGACGGCCGCCATGTGTTGGCGACGCGAGTCGAGCGGCCGTTCTCGTATCAGGTGCCGGTGTCGATGTTCGCCCACCGCATCGAAGTGTTGGCGCCGGACGGCAAGTTCGAGCACGAGATCGCGCGTTTGCCCTTGGTCGACGGCTTGCCGACCGGCAACGACGCGGTGCCGACCGGCGTGCGCGAGATCGCCTGGCGCGGCGATGCGCCGGCGACCCTGGTCTGGGCCGAGGCCCAGGACGGCGGCGACCCGGCGCGCAAGACCGAGATTCGCGATGCGGTGCTGATGCAGGCGGCGCCGTTCGAACGTCCGCCGCAGACGCTGATGCGCCTTGGCGCGCGTTACGCCGGCGCGCATTGGGGCCGCGGCGACCTGGCCCTGGTCGACGAGTCCTGGTGGAAGACGCGGCAGACTCGGCAATGGCGGATCGCGCCGGACCACGGCGATCGCGCCCCCGAGCTGGTGTTCGAAGGGCTCAGCGAAGACCGCTACAACGACCCCGGCGAACCGGTCAGCATCCGCGACGCCAACGGCCAACGCCGCCTGCTGACTGCGGCCGATGGCGCGAGCCTGTTCTACATCGGCCAGGGCGCATCGCCGGAAGGCGACCGTCCGTTTCTCGACCGCTACGACCTGGCCGACCAGCAACGGACGCGGCTGTTCCATTCGCAGGCGCCGTATTACGAAACGCCGCAGGTCGTGCTCGACGATCGAGGCCAGCGATTGTTGACCCTGCGCGAGTCGCCGACCGAGCCGGGCAATCTGTATTTGCGCGATCTGTCAGCCGCCGACGCGGCGCCGCTCGCACTGACCCGTTTCCCGCATCCGACGCCGCAGCTCAAGGACATCAAGAAAGAACAGATCCGTTACAAGCGCGGCGACGGCGTCGATCTGACCGCCGACCTGTACCTGCCGCCGGGTTTCGACGCCAAGCGCGACGGCCCGCTGCCGCTGCTGATGTACGCCTATCCGGCCGAATTCAAGTCGGCGGCCGCGGCCAGCCAGGTCTACGGTTCGCCGTATCGCTTCAACGCGGTCAGCTATTGGGGCCCGCTGCCGTATCTGGCGATGGGCTATGCCGTGCTCGACAACCCGTCGATGCCGATCGTCGGCGAGGGCGAGCGCGAGCCCAACGACAGCTATATCGAGCAGCTCACTGCGAGCGCGCAGGCGGCGGTCGACGACGTGGTGCGCCGCGGCGTCGCCGACCGCGAACGCATCGCGGTCAGCGGCCACTCCTACGGCGCGTTCATGACCGCGAACCTGCTCGCCCACACGCGCTTGTTCAAGGCCGGCATCGCCCGCAGCGGCGCCTACAACCGCACCCTGACCCCGTTCGGCTTCCAGGCCGAAGAGCGCAACTACTGGCAGGCCGAATCGACCTACCAGGCCATGTCGCCGTTCAACTACGCCGACAAGATCAAGGACCCGCTGCTGCTGATCCATGGCGAGCAGGACAACAACTCCGGCACCTTCCCGATCCAAAGCGAGCGCCTGTTCGCCGCGATCAAGGGCCTCGGCGGCAAGGCGCGCCTGGTGATGCTGCCGAACGAAAGCCACGGCTACCGTGCGCGCGAATCGATCCTGCACCTGTTGGCCGAGACCAGCCGCTGGCTCGATCAGTACGTGAAGAACGCCAAGCCCGAAGCGGCACCCGCCACGAAGGGGAAGGCCACGTCGGCGACGGCGAAGTAGCTCTCGCGCCATCGCCGCAGCTGCGAACCAGCGAAAACGGAGCGCTTGCGCTCCGTTTTTGCTTATGTAGACGCGAGATGCGGCGCCACGACCTCCGCTGCGCGCGTCGGACTGCGGCCGCGGCCGCTTTTGCGAGCTTTCTGCGTGTAATGCGCTGCAACGACGCATCCGGATTTCCGATGTGGACGTTCGAGCGCCGCGCGGCCGGCGAGGGCGCCGTGGTGGCGGTCTCGCGACGGACGAGGGCTTGCATGAGGAGACGGCGATGACGACGCATGTGAAAGTGGGAGCGGACGAATGGCTGGTGGCCGACGCCGGAAACACCAGGCTTATGACCGACGGCCTGAGCGGATGCGTGGCGATCGGCCTGGTCAAGGGCGACAAGATCGCGCTGGCGCACGTGTACTCCGACTGCAGCGAAAAGAACGGCAACTGGGGCGTTTACGAAGAAGCCTTGAACAAAGCCTGGGAGACCTCCGGGTTCGGTGGCGCCGACAAGGCGAACGCGTTCTTGGTGTATTCCGATCCCAGCGATCGTTGGCTCGCCGGCAAGATCGAGGGCTGGCTGGAACACAAAGGCTTCGAACCGGAAAGCGCGATGGCGCCGGGATGCTCGATCGGCCGGTCCGACGGCGTCTTGGACTTTTCGCTGAAGAGCGAACGCAACAAGCTCGAGTACCTGCACGGCTATCGGACCTCGGCCGACGCTGGCGATACGGTGCAACGGGCGACCTTGTCCAAGAGCGCGGCGCCCGCGCAGGCCGCGACGGTTCTGGCCGATCGCGACGAGCGCAAGCAAGCCTCCGGTTCGGGTCCTGAGACCGATCTGCGCTTATCCGAGGCGAAGCATCCGATGCATGAGGTGTACAACCAGATCCTCGCCAAGATTCCCAAGGAACTGGTCAATTGCGAGGAAGACGACGATAAGCCGTTCGCTTCGGAAGCCCGGCAGTTGGCGTCGGCCTTGACCGTGGAATACATGAAGCACGGCGGCCACGCGGCGATCGGCAAGATCGGCGTCGGCGGGTCGGAGACCAACCAGATGGTGTTCCTGGCGACCGATCCGCCGGAGGCGTCGGGGCACGGCATGAGCGTGGAACTGGCCAAGGCCGATTCGGAACGCTATCCGCAGTTGGAGCGGCAGATGGGGCGCGAGGCCATGGCGCTGTATCCCGACTACTCGGCGCAGACGGTCTCGAGCCGCGGGCAGAATCTGGCCCAGAGCAGCACGGCGCCCGTGCATCAGTGAGGGTCCGGCCGATCAGTGTCTTGCCAACGAAAAAGGGCCGCTTTCGCGGCCCTTTCTCTTGATGCAGTATCGCTTCCGGCTTACTTCTTCAGCCCGGCATCCTTGCGCAGGTCGTCGGCCTTGTCGGTCTTTTCCCACGAAAACGCGGTCGCGGTCTGCTTCTTGCCGGCGCTGTCGAGGTAGCTGACTTCCTTCGGCTTGCGGCCGAAGTGGCCGTAGGCGGCGGTGAGCTGGTAGACCGGGTGGATCAGGTCGAGCATCTTGACGATGCCGTACGGGCGCAGGTCGAAGTGCTTGCGGATCAGCTTCTCGATCTTGTCGTCGCTGATCTTGCCGGTGCCGAAGGTGGTGACCGAGATCGAGGTCGGCTCGGCCACGCCGATGGCGTAGGAGACCTGCACTTCGCACTTGTCGGCCAGGCCGGCGGCGACGATGTTCTTGGCGACGTAGCGCGCGGCGTAAGCGGCCGAACGGTCGACCTTCGACGGATCCTTGCCCGAGAACGCGCCGCCGCCGTGACGGGCCATGCCGCCGTAGCTGTCGACGATGATCTTGCGGCCGGTCAGGCCGCAGTCGCCGACCGGGCCGCCGATCACGAAGATGCCGGTCGGGTTGATGTGGACCTTGCTCTTCGGCAGCTTCTCGAGCCACGCCTTCGGCAGCACCGGCTTGAGGACGTGCTCGTACACGCCTTCGACCAGGTCCTTCTGCTTGATGCCCGGATCGTGCTGGGTCGACAGGACCACGGCGTCGAGGCCGACTACCTTGTGCTCGGCGTCGTAGCGCAGGGTGACCTGCGACTTCGCGTCCGGACGCAGCCAGGGCAGCTTGGAATTCTTGGCCTTGCGGATCTTGGCCTGCTGCTCGACCAGGCGGTGCGAGTAGTAGATCGGCGCCGGCATGAATTCCGGGGCCTCGTTGCAGGCGTAGCCGAACATCAGGCCCTGGTCGCCCGCGCCCTGTTCTTCCGGCTTCTTGCGGTCGACGCCGGCGGCGATGTCGGGCGACTGCTTGCCGAGCATGTTGATGATCGCGCAGGTGTGGCCGTCGAAGCCGACGTTGGAATTGTCGTAGCCGATGTCGTTGATGACCTTGCGCGCGATCGCCTCGATGTCGACCCACGCATTGGTGGTGACTTCGCCGGCGACGATGGCCGCGCCAGTCTTCACCATCGTCTCGCAGGCCACGCGCGCGCGCTTGTCCTGGGCCAGGATGGCGTCGAGGACGGCGTCGGAGATCTGGTCGGCGATCTTGTCCGGGTGGCCTTCGGAGACGGATTCGGAGGTGAACAGGTAGCTGGACATCGAGGCTATATCCTCGTATTCGGATAGAAAGATGGCCGCACATAATACAGGGTCGGCCGCGAGCGCGCATTGTGCCGTGTCTTGGGGTTGCCGGGGGTTAAGCGGTCTTTAACTGCGGCCTATGTCCGGAATCTTCGGGGAAAAAGCCCGTCCTGGGCCTCAGCCGGCCCTGTCACCGGACTGACCCGAAACCGCCATGATCCTGTCGCCGCTCCGGCTCAGGCTGCCGGCATACCGCCGCCGATGCGACGCCGATGCTGCAATTCGAACGCCGACTGCAAGAGCGCTTCCCGCAATGGTTCCGGGGTCGCCGGGCCGGGATCGCCCGTCCTTTGCTCCGCACCATCGGGCGCTGGTCGAAATTCGACCGGGTCGATGGCTTCCTGGCCGAGAACGGCCACCTGCGCGGCTTCGCCTTCGTCACCGCCGCCCTGGATTTCCTGCAGGCGCGCTACCTGGTCGAGGCCGCCGAACTGCAGCGGATTCCCGCGACCGGGCGCCTGCTGATCGTCGCCAACCATCCGTCCGGGGCGGTCGACGCCCTGGCCTTGCTCGATGCGGTCGGCCGCGTGCGCCGCGACGTCCGCATCGTCGCCAACGATTTGCTGTCGGCGCTCGACGGCCTCGAAGGCCTGATCCTGCCGGTGCGCATTCTGGGCGGCCGGCCGAGCCCCGACAGCCTGCACGCGATCGAGGCCGCGCTGCAGGCCGAACAATGCGTGATCGTGTTTCCGGCCGGCGAAGTCGCCCGGCTCGGGCTGCGCGGGGTCACCGACGGGCGCTGGCGGCGCGGGTTCCTGCGCTTCGCCCGCAAGACCGCCGCGCCGGTGCTGCCGGTGCGGATCGAGGCGCGCAACTCGGCGCTGTTCTACGGCGCCTCGGCCTTGTTCAAGCCGGCCGGCACCGCCTTGCTGGCGCGCGAGATGTTCGCCCGCCGTGCGCGCCGGGTGGCGCTGCGCATCGGCCGGCCCTTGCAACTGCCGTTCGATGGCGACGCCGAGCGCTTGTTGCGCGAGGTGCGGCGCGAACTGCACGCGATCGGTACGCCGCGCGAGCGCGCCGCGCCGATCGGGCCGGAGCCGTTGATCGACGCGGTCGATCCGGCGCTGGTGCGGGCCGGGATCGAGGCGATGGAATCGCTGGGCCAGACCGTCGACGGCAAACAGATCCGGGTCGGGGTGTTGCCGGCCGGCGCGCCCCTGCTGCGCGAGATCGGCCGTCTGCGCGAGCTGACCTTCCGCGCGGTCGGCGAGGGCACCGGCCAGCGTCTCGACGTCGACGTCTTCGACAGTTGGTACGAACACATCGTGCTGTGGGACGCGGCCGAGGCGAAGATCGCCGGCGCCTACCGCATCGCGCGCGGCAGCCGGGTGCTGGCCGAACGCGGCCTGGCCGGGCTGTATACCGCGTCCTTGTTCCGCTATGCCGACGACGCGGTGCCGCGCCTGGCCCATGGCATGGAGCTCGGCCGCAGCTTCGTCGTGCCCGAGTACTGGGGCAGCCGCAGCATCGATTATCTGTGGCAGGGCATCGGCGCCTACCTGTGCCGGCATCCCGGCGTGCGCTACCTGTTCGGGCCGGTCTCGATCAGTGCGGCCCTGCCGGCCGATGCGCGCGAGCAGATCGTCGCTTACTACGCCCGCTATTACGGCAGCGCAGAATCGGCGACCGTGTCGAAGCAGCCCTTCGTCTACCGGGCCGCGCCGCCGCAGTTCGACGCGCTCGATGCGGCCACCGCCTTCCGCGTGCTCAAGGGCAATCTCGATGCGCTCGGCGCGAGCCTGCCGATGCTCTACAAGCAATACACCGACCTGTGCGAACCCGGCGGTGCGCGTTTCCTCGCGTTCGGCGTCGACCCGGCTTTCAGCGACGCGGTCGACGGCCTGATCGAAGTGGACTTGCAGCGCCTGCGCCCGAAGAAGCGCGAGCGCTATCTCGGTGCCGCGCCGCGCGCGGCCGAGTCCGGCATCGAACCCGTCGCCAGCGAGGCCGTGTCATGAGTCCTGCATCGATCGTGCAATTGCCGGTACGCCGCAGAGCCGTGTTCGTCTCCGACGTGCATCTCGGAGCCAAGCACTGCCATGCCGAGGAATTCGCTGACTTTCTGCAGAGTTTGCGTTGCGATCGCCTGTACCTGGTCGGCGACATCGTCGACCTGTGGTGGATGGCGCAGCGCCGCGCCGCCTGGGGCTCGGCCCAGTACCGCGTGGTCGAGGCCTTGCATGCGCTGGTGCGCGCCGGCACCGAGTTGATCTATGTGCCCGGCAACCACGACCGCTCGATCCGGCGTTTCTGCGGTCTGGTGTTGCCGCGCATGCAAGTGCGGCGGCGGGCGATCCACCTCACCGCCGACGGCCGCCGCCTGCTGGTGACCCACGGCGACGATTACGACACCGTGACCCAGTTCGGCGGCATGCAGGAGAAGTTCGGCGACTGGCTGTACGAGCGCATCCTGACCAGCAACCGCCTGACCAACCGGGTGCGCCGCCGCTTCGGCCTGCGCTATTGGTCGTTGGCGGATTTCCTCAAACGCCAGAGCGGCGCGGCCGAGCGTTATATCTCGCGCTTCGTCCAGGCCGGCCTGGGCGACGCCAGCCGGCGCGGCCTCGACGGCATCGTCTGCGGCCACATCCATCGCGCGGCCCTGTTCGAGCGCGACGGCTGCGTCTACGCCAACGACGGCGACTGGGTCGAAAGCCTGACCGCGCTGGCCGAAGACCCCGACGGCACCTTGCGCCTGTTGTCCCACACCGGTGAAACCCTGGCGTTGTTGCCGGCACGCGCGCCGCGGCAACTGCCGGGCTCGCTGCCGCACGCGGCTTGAGTTAGCGGAGGCTCGATCTCGCTTTGCTCCCTCTCCCGCCTGCGGGAGAGGGCCGGGGTGAGGGCCTCCCGGCCGCTTCACCCGAAGCCATCAAACGCCCGACATCGACCGCCGCAACGCCGCCTGCGCCAGCAACCGGGTCGAATCCAAAGTCGGCAGCGGCGAATTCTCGTCGCTGACGATCAGGGGAATCTCGGTGCAACCGAGCACCACCGCATCGCAGCCGGCATCCCTCAGCCGGCCGATGACCTGTTCGAAATACGCCACCGACTCGGGCTTGAACGTGCCGTAGACCAGCTCGTCCATGATGATCCGGCCGATCTGCGCGCGCTCTTCCGCGCTCGGCCGCAGATAGTCCAGGCCGAACGCGCCGAGCTTGTCCGGATAGACCTCGCTCTCGACCAACCAGCGCGTGCCGGTGATGCCGATACGGCGGAAGCCGCGTTCGGCCGCGCGCTGCGCCACGACCTCGGCGATGTGCAGCCACGGCAGCGGCGAGCGCGCTTCGACGTAAGGCATGGCCTGGTGAATGGTGTTGTCGGGGCAGATCAGGAACTGCGCGCCGGCCGCGGCCAGCTTGTGCGCCGACGACAGCATCAGCTCGCCGACGCCGTCGAGGTCGCCGCGGTCCAGGCAGTCCACGTAGTCGGCCAGGGAATGGCCGTGCAGGGCGATGTCGGGGTGCGCATGCGGGCCGAGCAGGCGCGCGCCTTCGGCGCAGATCGTCCGATAACACAGCGCCGCGCCTTCGGCCGAACAGGCGACGATGCCGATGGGCTGGGGCAGGGGGCGGTTCGGCATGGCGGGCGAGTCCGGGTGGGGGCGTTGCGATTATCGGGCAGCATCGCAGGCGCTTCCAGGCAGGTCGAGGGCCACGCCGGCGCCTTCCCAACGAAAAACAAACTCGCCGCCTGCGGGCCTGCGGTTAGCATTCGCGCATGGATTCCCTGACTCAAATCGTGCTCGGCGCGGCGCTGAGCGCCGCCATCGCGCCTGCCGGGCATCGCCGCGCGGCCTTGCTCGCAGGCGCCGCGCTCGGCACTTTGCCCGACCTCGACGTCATCCCGGTCAACCTGTTCACCGCCGACCCGGTCGAACGCATGACCTGGCACCGCAGCCTCAGCCATTCGTTGTTGGTGCTGCCTTTCATCGCCTGGGCGATCTGGGCCTGGTGCCGCGAACGCGCCGGCCGCGTGGCGCAATCGCCCAAGCGCTGGTTCTGGGCGATGCAGGCCGCGTTGCTGACCCATCCGGTGCTCGATGCCTTCACCGTTTACGGCACCCAGTTGCTGTGGCCGCTGCCGGTCAAGCCGGTGATGTGGTCGAGCGTCTTCATCATCGACCCGCTGTACACGGTGTGGTTGTTGATCGCCTGCGTGGTGGCCTGGTTCGCGCGCGAACGCAAGCTCGCGCAACCGGCGCTGGTGGTCGGTCTGGCCTTGAGCTCGCTGTATCTCGGCGGTTCGCTATGGGCCAAGGCGCGGGTCGAACGCGACGCCGGCGCCGCGCTGGCCAAGCTGGGTTTGCAGGACGCGCCGCGGTTCTCGGTGCCGATGCCGTTCAACACCTTGCTGTGGCGGGTGGTGGCGATGACGCCGGACGGTTTCGTCGAAGGCGAGCGTTCGCTGGTCGCCGACCGCGGGCCGATGCAGTTCCGCGCCTACGCTTCCGATATGCAAGCCTACCAACAAGTCAGCGGTTATCCGGCGGTGCATCGCCTGAACTGGTTCAACCATGGTTTCATGAAAGCCGAACAGCGCGACGGCCGCTTGATCGTCACCGACCTGCGCATGGGCGCCGAGCCCGACTACAGCTTCCGTTTCGCCGTGGCCGAACGCGACGCCGAGTCCTGGCGCGAGATTCCGCCGCAGCAGTTGCAATGGCCGTGGGACGCGGCGCGCAAGTTGCCGGCGATGTGGGCGCGGATCTGGCAGGAGCCGGAGGTCGTCGCCGAGGCGGAACCGCCCGCGCCGGTGTCGATGCGCGCGGCGGCGATCCCGGCGCAAAGCCACAACGGCGGCATGCGCTGAGTCGCGGCCACCGGCCGCGCGCCGGGTAGCAGGCCCGTTCGGAAAATCCTGAAAGCCGCCGACACGGCAACGCGCCATGCATCGGCATCGCTGAGAAAGATCTTGGTGGCCTGCGCTGCAGACGATCCGCCGGCTCAGGCCGCGACCGGCAGCTCCGGCGACACGCCCGCGACCAGGGCGTCGAAGTAATCGCAGGTCAGCCGCAGCTGCAGTTCGGCGGTGTCGGCGCGGTTGACCACGGCGCGGAAGGCGGCGTTCTCCGGGCGGTCCTTGGCGTACCAGCCCAGGTGCTTGCGGGCGATGCGTACGCCGGAGAGTTCGCCATAGAACGCGTGCAGATGTTCCAGATGGCCGAGCAGGAGGTCGCGCACCTCGGCCAGAGTCGGCGGCGCCAGCTCTTCGCCGTGCGCCAGGTAGTGGGCGATCTCGCGGAAGATCCACGGACGGCCCTGCGCGGCGCGCCCGACCATGACCGCGTCGCAGCCGGTGTGGGCGAGCACGTAGGCGGCCTTCTGCGGCGAGTCGATGTCGCCGTTGGCGATCACCGGGATCGACAGCGCCGCCTTGATCGCGGCGATGGTGTCGTACTCGGCGCTGCCGGTGTATTGCTGGTCGCGGGTGCGGCCGTGCACAGCGAGCGCGGCGATGCCGGCGTCCTCGGCGATGCGGGCGATGTTAGGGGCATTGCGCTGGTCGTGGTCCCAGCCGGTGCGGATCTTCAAGGTGACCGGCACGTCGACCGCCTTGACCACGGCTTCGACGATGCGCCCGACCAAGGCCTCGTCGCGCATCAGCGCCGAACCGGCCCAGGCGTTGCAGACCTTCTTGGCCGGGCAGCCCATGTTGATGTCGACGATCTGGGCGCCGTGGTCGACGTTGTAGCGGGCCGCATCGGCCATGATCTGCGGCACGGTGCCGGCGATCTGCACGCTGATCGGGTCGGGCTCGCCGTCGTGGTCCATGCGGTGGCGCGACTTGGCCGTGCTCCAGAAGCGCGGGTCGCTGGTGGTCATCTCGGACACGCACAGACCCGCACCCAGGCGCTTGCTCAGCACCCGGAAGGGCTTGTCGGTGACCCCGGCCATGGGCGCGAGGATCACGCGCGGCATGAGGGAATAAGGGCCGATGCGCATGGCGGCATTGTAAGCCACCCTGCGCGCGGCCCTGGCCGGGCCACTCGAGCCGGCCGCTCGCAGCCGGCTGCGATGGGCCGGGCTGCCGAGGCGGACGTCGCTCAGCCGGTGTGGTCGTCCAGGCTTGCGGTCGGGGCGTTCAGCCTGACCGAGGCGACGCCTTTTTCGAGCGCGCCGTTGCTGGAGTACAGCTCGCTGGTACCGACGATCTCGCCGTTGCCGGCCTTGAGGACGAAATAGGGGCGGTCGTTGGACGAGGTCTTGCGCTCGTAGCGGGCGTCGTTCTGGCTGTTGCTGCGCACCGATTCGACGCCGTTGGCGCACGAGTCCTTGGCCTTGTAGCCCTCGCTGCTGAGGATCGGTTCGCCGTTGCCGGCCTTGAGCACGAACTGGAACTCGCCGTTGCTGCGCTTGCTGATTACGAACTTGCCTGCCATTTTCGTTCCCTCGGTTAGCCGCCGGCGGCGGACGTGTGACATCCGGTTACACGTCGATAGAACGCGGTTGTGAACCCGATCCGGCCGCAGGCCGCGACCGCCGGTCGGCGCAGCGGGACGCCGGATGGCGGTTCTGGCGCCGTAAGGCAGGGTCGAGGTCACGTTTCGCGCCTCGCCTGGCGGTAGCGCCGCGGGCGGGAGCGGCAGGCCAGGCGCTGCGGGTCCGGGCAGGGAGCCTGCGCTGATCTCGCAGGCTCGATCCGCGCAGCGCGGCCGGGATTCAGCGATTGCGGCGCCGCCGCCAGAACAGGAAGCCGGTGACGAGCAGGAACGGCGGCGCCAGGCCGGTCAGCGCGATCAACACCTGCCACAGGCGCCCGCCGACGAAGCCGCCGTGCAGCGGATAGATCGATTCGTAGCTGCGCGTGCCGAGCCCGTGCCGGGTCGCATCGAGCGTGCCGATCAATCGTCCTCGATAAGGATCGAGCCAGACCATGCTGCGCCCGACCGGGTGCCATTCGTCGACGGCGCGGCTGCGGATTGCGATCAGTCCGCTGCCGGCCTTGGGCAGGCCGATGCGGTTCAAGCTCGCCCCCGCGAGCGGGCCGTCCGCCGCGACCGCGGTTTCGGCCGCGCGCAGGGTTGCGGTCCAGTCGACCGGCTCGTCGCGCGCTTCGAGCTTGGGCGGCTTGCGCGGCTTGGCGTCGCCGAAGGCCGCTTGCAGGCCGTCGCGCACCACGCCGTCGTAGATCATCGACACGCCGGTCGACGCCGCCAGCAAAGTCAGCGGCAGCAGCCACAGACCGATGCCGCGATGCCAGCTGAGCCAGCGCCGGGTCGGCGGCCCGCGGTACCACTTCAGGCTCGCCGCCAGCGCTTTCCAGCGCGGCCACCACAGGTACAGGCCGCTGGCGAGCAGGAACACCGCGACCAGGCCGACCACGCCGAGCACCTGTTCGCCGGTCTTGCCGCCGAGCAGATGGATGTGCAGATCGCGCAGCCACAGCAGCAGGTCGTTGTCGGTATTGCGCAGCAACAGCAGCTCGCCGCTGGCCGGGTCGAAGTAACGGCGCTCGTTGTCCGGGAAATAGGCCTGCCACACCGGCAACTTCGCCGTGGGCAGGTCGATCGAGCTCATGCCCTGGCTCTGCCAATGCCCGACGATGCGTTCGAGCGCCCGCCCGCGTTGCTCCGCGGTCGGCAGGGCGTGTTCGGCGAGTTGCGGGTAGGCGAGTACCAATAGCTCGCGCTGGAACGCGAGCACGGTGCCCGACAAGGCGACCACGGCGAACAGCAGCCCGGCGGTGAGGCCGAGCCACAGATGCAGCCACTTCAAAGTCGTGCGCAGGCGCGAACGCAGTGAGGTGTGGGCCTGGCGATGGGACATGCTGGGCGGGCCGGAAGCGGACTCAGAAGCGATATTGCCAGCTCGCGCTCAACACGCGGCCGCGGCCGGCGACGTAGGTGTCGTTGCGCGGCGTGCTCTGCGAGTAATAAGTCAGGTACTGCTCGTCGAGCAGATTCTCCACGCCCAGGTTGAGCTGGCCGACCGGCAGCGTGAAGCGGGCCTGCAGGTCGAGCGTGGTGTAGCCGTCGGTGCTGGCGACGCGTACGCCCTTGAGGTCGAAGTCGCGGTCCAGCGAGCGGCTGCCCTGCAGGCGCGTGGAGATGTTCTCGCTCCAGCGGTGGTCCCAGAACGCGATGATGCGGTCGGGGCTGATGTTGATGCCCGGCAGATCGCTGTCGACGCGATCGTCGCCGTCGCTGTCGTAGCGGCCTTCGGCGCCGGCGTAGCCCAGGCCGATGCGGCCGGCGTCGGAGAACTGGAACGCCAGGTTGGCTTCGACGCCGCGGATCTCGGTGCGTTCGCGCACCACGTTATAGCTCTGGGTGTTGCGGTCGAAGGCCAGGCGCGAGCCGAGGTCGGAGTCGGACCAGTATGCCGCCACGTGCGCGACCCAGCGGCCGTTGTCGAAGTCCACGCCGAGCTCGCGGTTGTCGGACACCACCGGCGACAGGTCGACCAGGTTGTCGACGCGCTGGTTCGGCGCGGTGATGCCGCGCAGCACCCGGCCGATGTCGGCGACGGTGTAGCCCTCCGAGTACGAGGCATAGAACTTCAACGCCTCGCTGGCTTCCCAGACCGCGCCGAAGTTCGGCAGGGTCTTGCGGGTCTTGGGCGAGCCGCCCTCGACGAAACGGCTGCCGCCGGCGTTGGCCGGGATGGTGCTGAAATCGTCGACCTTGAGCTGGCCGCGTTCATGGCGCAGGCCGCCGGTCAGCATCACCTTGTCGGCGACCCACCATTCGGCCTGGACGAACGGCGACCAGGACTCGTACTGCGTTTCCGGCACCCACTTGAGGCCGCTGACCACCAGTTCCTGGTAGGTCGTGTCGCGGCCCCAGTCGAGGCCGAGGGTGACGCGCAGACGCTGGTCGAACAGGTTGTCGCGCGACCAGCTGAACTTGGCGCCGAGTTTTTCCGAGACGTTCTGCGACTGGTCCCACCAATGCAGGTCGCGGCCGTCGCGCCAGAAATCTTCCCAGTCGGTGGCGCCGTACAGACCCTTGAAGTCGACCCAGTACAGCTGCGCCTGCAGATAACCGCCGGCCATGGACTTGTCGGTGTAGTCCAGCACCAGCGAGGTCGAGCGGTTGCGCGCGCCCTGGCCTTCGCGGCTGCCGCGCGCCGAGGTGGCGAGGCGGCCGCTGCGGATGTCGCCGTTGACGGTGATGTAGTCGTTGTTGCCTTCGAGCTCGTAGCGGTTGGCGGTGAGCTGCAGGCGGCGCTGCTCGTCGAGGTCCCAGCCGGCCTTGGCGAACAGATTGTGGCTGCGCGCGTCCATCAGGTCGCCCTGGATGTCGTTGACCGCGATCGCGTCGCCGTTGCCGTCGTAGTACAGGCCTTCGCTGGCGAAGGAGACGCCGCCGACGAAGTCGAACGCGCCGTGGCGGGTGCCGAACAGGTACGAGCCGCGATAGCCGCTGCCGTCGCTCTGACTCGGTAGTGCGGTGCTGGCGCCGAGGCTGAGCTCGTGGAAGCGTTCGCCGTCCTGGCGCGGCGCGCGTTTGGTGATGATGTTGATGATGCCGCCCGACGCGCCGAGGCCCTGCAGCGCATTGGCACCGTGGATGACTTCGATGCGCTCGATCATCGCCGGGTCGATGGTGTGGCCGTCGCGACCGCCTTCGCGCAGCGGCGTCGATTGCGGCACACCGTCGACCAGGTACAGCGGCTTGCGCCCGCGCAGGGTTTCGCCGCCGTTGGTGAGCTTTTGCCGCGACGGCGCGAACGAGGGGATCAGGTTGGCCAGGACCTGAGAGATGTCCTGGGTCACCGCCAATTGCTGGCGCAGCTGTTCCTGGTCGATCACCGTGATCGTATTGGCCAACGCGGCCTCGGAGTTCGGCATGCGGCTGGTGCTGGCCGAAACGGTGACCCGGTCGATGTCCTTGGCCTCGTCGGCGTGGGCGACGGGCGCGGCGAGGGCGGCCAGCAGGGCGCTGGCGAGGAACGAGAAACGGGGCATGAGGGGTAGGCCTGGGAACTGCGACAGGGTTCGCATGTTAATGCGAACCATTCTCAAGCTAAAGGGTGGGTGGCATTTTTCCTTGCCGAAGACCGGCTGGGGCGGCGCTTTGGGCCCGTCAGGGGGGCTCCCCCGTAGGAGCGGCGTGAGCCGCGACCAAGGAATGGGTAGGCACAGCCTCGCCTTCGTCACTTATCGAAGCCGCGAACTGTCGCGGGGTAGGAGCCGCGCAAGCCGCGACCAAGGGATGGAAAGGCACAGCCTCGCCTTCGTCACTTATCGAAGCCGTGAACTGTCGCGGGGTAGGAGCGGCGCAAGCCGCGACCGCGCAGTTGGCGGTTGCGACGCCTCTTACCGCAGAGCCGTGAAGCAACATCTACAGCTTCCGTCCGCTAAAGCGGCCGGGTTACTTTCTTTTGCTGGCCCAAAAGAAAGCTAACCAAAGAAAAGGCCTTCCTTGACGAAGCCCCCTTGCGAGGTCGGGGCTGTCGCCGGGATTTTCCGATAGGACATCCTTGTCCTATCGAAAAACGGCGCACGTCCTGTGCGCCGCCCTCCGGGTCTACGGCTGCATCGCAAGTTCGGAACTGCGCCAAGCTCTTCACGGCAACGGCAACGGCAACGGCAACGGCAACGGCAACGGTAATTGCTGCTCTTGGGTAGGAGCGGCGCAAGCCGCGACCACGCAACTCCGATCGCCCGCGCTGGCAGCCGCAGATTCGCGGTCGCGGCTTGCGCCGCTCCTACCCCGGTGGAAGCACGCCGCTTCGATGGATGACGTTGGCGTTGTCGCCCCCGCGCGTTCTGCGGTCGCGGCTCACGCCGCTCCTACAGGGGAGGCACCGCCGCTACTTTGATTCTCTATTTGTCGCTTTGGCTTTGCGCCGCCTCGCACTCGCGAAGGCCATAGAAGACCCGAAGGGCGGCCCGCAAGGATGCGGGCCGTTTTTCATCGGGACAGGGATGTCCCGTATGTAGAGCCCTGCGCATGCACCGCTCGTGCGGGCTTGTGATTCAAAACAAAGCAACTTCTTTGGTTAGGCGGTCTCTAAGCTTAAGTGCATCACCCACCGAAGGGTTCTGCACATGGGCCACCACTACACCCACCTGAGTCCCGAAGAGCGCGGCGCCATCATGGCCTGGGTCCGCCAAGGTC